>NZ_LMLN01000023.1:0-130934 GCF_001421915.1 Sphingomonas sp. Leaf62
ATCTCCATCCTCCGGTTCCAAAAACACCTTATCTCGGTGTCCACGGAACCGGCAGCAGCTCAGGGCGCACCGCACGAGCAGGCGGTATCGCTAGTTGACCGATCTGATCGCCAAGCGTGACAAGCCGAGGTGATCGTCAGCTACAATGGCACCCCTATCCCCTCGAATCCAGTACTGGCCCGGTTGGACGATGCGGATGTCCAGTGGCATGATATCATGCCGGGCGAGCCGGCGTCGAACGGGTTCGTCGAGAGCTTCGACGGTCGCATGTGCGACGAACTGCTCAACGAGACGCTGTTCTTCGCCATCGGTCAGGCTCGCTCGATTCCTGCCGCGTAGGGACCGAAAGGCCACGTTCGTCGCCTGCGTACGTTACCTTGACCGCATGGTTGCCGGCCTTAAACGGCAACGGACGGGCTTGATCCAGCCCGTTGTCTCACCCGCGCTCATGGTTAGCAATATTGGGCAGTTTTGGTTGCCGTTTGACGACAGGGGAAGCGAACGTCCCAATATCTTGTTAATTTCTTGTCTGACAAAGTAGTTATTTCGGTGCGAAACCGTAATGAATACCTAGGCAATGATTTCTTTACTCCTAATTTGACAGACATATTGCCATGGCACGTTCGGTATCCTGTCGAGCAAGATCGACGAGCAATTTGGTTGCTGTACGCGCCCCCGCGCCGTCGCTGCGCGCGATCATTTCGAACAGTGCCTGATGCTCCATTACGGGGTCGCGCGGCGTGCCGGCACGGTATTTGAAAAGCGTGGTCCACCGCACCGCCGCCGCAATGCTCCCTGACAGGCTGACCAGCAATTCGTTGCCGGTGGCCTCAAGGATGATGGCATGAAAACTCTGATCGGCCGCCTGCCCTGCCTCGCTGTCAAGGCCAAGCCGCGCCATCTCCTCAAGTGCATGCCCCATCCGTGTCAATTGGCGCGCCGTACGGGAAACCGCCGCCAATTCCGCCGCCGCCGGCTCTACGATCATACGAAGCTGGAACAGACTGCGCACGAACGCCAACGACGGAGGCTCACCCTCAAACATCCAGCCAAGCAGTTCTGGATCGAGCAGGTTCCATTCCTGTCGTTCACGAACGCGGGTCCCCGCCTTGGGCCGGCTTTCGACCAGGCCCTTGGCAGCCAGCATTCGCAGCGACTCGCGGATGACACTGCGCGATACGCTGAAACCCTCAGCGAGGTCGATTTCACCAGGCAGATAACTGCCCGGCTCGTGGCGGCCGGTGACGATCGCCACGCCCATACGGCGTGCCAATACAACGTTCGCCGGCTGTCCGCCGTTGCGCAGAGCCATTGCCCCCTCTCCCGATTTTTTTCAGCATAGCCGCGAAGGCAAAGCTGCGTCGAGCCGTGCGATTCCGTATTGTCAGAAAAATCTTATACGTTAATATGTCAGACAAGGCTCGATTCAGGGTCAGATATGGGGAGAGGTATATGAAGACCTTCAGGCACGCCCTTTTGGCGAGCGTTTCGTTGATGACCGCCGGCGGGTTCGCTGCCGCGGCGTCGGCGCAGTCGGCAGCCGAGACTACCGCCGATACGACCGCGGGTGATGGGCAGGATATTGTCGTCACCGGCGTGCGCGCCAGCCTCGGCACGGCGCAGGCGATCAAGCAGAATTCCAACCAGATCGTGGACTCGATCAGCGCGCAGGACATCGGCAAGCTTCCCGACGTGAACACGACGGAAGCCCTGCAACGCATCACCGGCGTCCAGATCCAGCGCCGCTACGGCGAAGGTGCCACCGATTTCGATCACCGCACCTCGCCCGCCATCGCGGTGCGTGGCCTGACGCAGACGCAGAACCTGCTCGACGGCCGTGCGGTCTACTCCGCTTCGGGCGGCCGTGCGTTCGATCTCGAAGGGATTCCACCCGAACTGCTTTCGGGCGTCGACGTCTACAAGAACGCGCCTGCCGAGATCATCGAGGGCGGCGTCGGCGGCGCGGTCAACCTGCGCACCCGCAAGCCGTTCGACACGGCGGGTCAGGTCATCTCGATGACCGCGCGCGGCAACTATTACGATCGCGTCGACAAATTCGGCGGCTCGATCTCGGGGTTGTACAGCAATCGCTACGACACCGGCATCGGCGAGATTGGGTTGCTGCTGAACGCGGTATATTCAAAGAGCCAGTATCGGCAGGACGGCCTGCTGGCCGGTCCGTTCGGCAATGCCCAGCCCGGGACGATCACCGGTGCGCCGACCAATGCGAAGATTCCCTATGGCTTCGAAGTCTATGACGACAGCGGCGACCGCAAGCGCCTGGGTGTCGCCGCTGCGGTGCAGTGGCAGGCCAATGACGACGTGCTGGTCACCGCCCAATATCAGGGGACCAAATACTGGTTCAACCGCACGGGCGCTTACTACTACGACGCGAACAATATCTCGGACACGTTCGTCAACGGCGTGCAAACCTTCTACGCTGCACGCGCCCTGCCCGGTGCCCCCTTCACGTTCAACGACGAAGGCTATGCGACCAGCGGCACCATCGCCCCGCAGACGTTTGAAACCGGCCGTTTCGATCAGGAACTGTGGAGCGCCAGCCAGAACTATACCTTCAACGTCGGCTGGCAGGCGACGGAGCGGGCAAAGGTCAATTTCGACGTCCAGTATCTGAAGTCCTATTACAACGCCGACCGGAACGGCCACGTCATATCGCTCTATACCCGGAGCGGGCAGACGTCGCTGACCACGCCGAATGCAACGGGCGTCATCTTCGATCTGCGCGGCAAATACCCGCGCTGGAATGTGACCAACCCCGCGCTGCTCAACACATCGGCAAACTATACCACGCCGTTCATCGCCGACTCGTTGCAGCGCAATGATGCCGACACGCTCGCGCTCGCCTACGACATCGAATATGACGTCGAAGGCGGTTTCCTGCAGAAGCTGCGCGCTGGCGGGCGGTATGCGGACAACAGCATCGATTTGCGCGGGACGTGGAACGGCCTCTGCGTCACCGCGCTGGGACCGGATGCGTCGTGCTCGGCTCCGGCCGGTACGCCGCTGATCCCGCTTTCCCGCAACCCGCAGCTTTCGATGCCCGGTCCGTCCAAGAACTGGTTCGACGGTAAGTCGGTGACGGGCGGCCTGCTTTACCCTGCTTTCCCCGCGGGCGACGGCGTCTGGGCACAGACCAAGGCACTGTACGCCCTGCTCGGCGCGAGGACCAAGGATGCCTTCACGCCCGGCGATCTCAACCAGCAGACCGAGAAAACCTACACCGCCTGGGCAGTGGCCGATTATGCGTTCGACGCAGGCGGTATCCGCATCGATGGCGGCGTAGGCATCCGCCTGATCAAGACCGACACGACGTCCGAAGGCGCTGCGTTCGCGACCGTCGTCAACAATGGCGTGACCAGCGTCGTCACCACGCCGTTCTCGGCGGGCAACAGCTATACCAAGGCGTTGCCCAGCGTGAACCTGCGCGCGCGGATAACCGATCAGTTCCAGATGCGCTTCGCCTACTCGAAGGGGTTGGCACGCGCCAACTTCGATCAGCTCTCGACGAACCTCACGCTGAACAACCCGAACCAGCTCGATACGCAGGGCCGGGCGAGCGCCAGTGCGGGCAACCCGCGCCTTAGCCCGATCACCTCGAACAATTTCGACGTGACGGCGGAATGGTACTTCGCGCGGGCGGGGTCGCTGACCGGTGGCCTGTTCTACAAGAAGGTCGACGGCTTCCTTGCACCCGGCTTCTATGAACAGACGTATCAGGGTCGGCGTTACCTTGTCAGCACGCAGGTGAATGCGGGCAACGGCACGGTGAAGGGCGCGGAAATCGCGTATCAGCAGTTCTTCGACTTCCTGCCGGGGATGTTGAGCGGATTAGGTGTCCAGGCGAACTACACCTATGTGGACTCCAGCGTCTCGAACCCCACCGGCGTGGCCAACTCGAACCTGCCGCCGGAACTGCCGCTCGAAAAGCTGTCGAAGCATAGCTACAATCTGATCGGCCTGTACGAAAAGGGTCCGGTCACGGCTCGCGTCGCGTGGAGCTGGCGGTCGAACTATCTCGATACGACGACGGGCAGCGGCGCCAACGGCTATGCGCAATATGCCAAGCCCTATGCCTCGCTCGATGCGTCGATCAGCGTCAACCTGAACGAACACATCGCGGTGTCGGCCGACGTCGTGAACCTGAACAACCGGATGAACGTCACCTACATCCAGACCGAGGCGCAGCCGCTTCAGTATCAGTTGAACGATCGTCGCTTCGGCCTGTCGCTCCGCGCGACCTACTAAGGACAAGGCGGCGGGACGAACCGCTCGTCCCGTCGCCCGGACGTTCCCTCCCCTGTCGGCGTGGTTCGCCACGCCGACCCTTTTTGCGCTATCGGATATGTCATGTCGTCCGCCCCGATCGCCGTCGCCCCGCCCACCATCACCGTCCGCCATGTCGGTCGCGAACGCGAACCGGTGGTCGTCATCGACCGTGCGACCGGACAGCGCGACGCATTGGTCGATTTCGCGGCGACACGATCGCGCTTCGCGCCGGCGACGGAGGTCGGCAGCTTCTATCCCGGTCTGCTCGGGCCAGCGCCGACGGCCTATGTCGACGCCATGGTCCGCCTCGTCCTGCCGCTGATCGCGGCGCATTTCACCGGTGTCCCGGTCCGGCCGGCCCGCGCCCGCGGCAATTTCTCGCTCGTCACGCTCGCCCCCGACGCGCTCAGCCCCGACCAGCGCGTGCCGCATGTCGATTCCGCCGACCGGTTGCAATTCGCGACCGTCCATTTCCTGTCGTCGGCCAATGGCGACGGCACCCATTTCTTTCGCCACCGCACCACCGGGTTCGAGACGATCGACGCGGAGCGCTTGGCGACCTTTCGCGCCGCCCTCGACGCGCAGATCGCCGATGTGCCCGCCGCCTATGCCGATGGCAGCGATGGCCCGTTCGAGGTGATCGACACGGTCGATGCGGTGCCCGACCGCCTGATCCTCTACCGCGCGGCGCTGCTTCATTCGGGGGCGATCACCGCGCTGCCCGCCGATGCCGCCGATCCGCGGCGCGGCCGGCTGACCGGCAATCTGTTCCTGCAATGCCGGATCGCGGCGTGAGCGTCCGTGCCGATGGCCCGCTGCGCCGGATCGCGATCGTCGGCGGCGGCACCGCCGGCTGGATGGCCGCTGCCGCGCTGTCGCGTCTGCTGGGACCGCACGGCCCGACCATCACCCTGATCGAATCCGAGGAGATCGGCACGATCGGCGTCGGGGAAGCGACGATCCCGCCGATCCAGGCCTTCAACGCGATGCTCGGCATCGACGAGGACGACTTCGTCCGCGCGACGCAGGGCACGTTCAAGCTCGGTATCGATTTCCACGACTGGGGCCGGGTCGGCCATCGCTATTTCCATCCGTTCGGCGTGTATGGCATCGATGCCGGCGCGGTCCCGTTCGAGTCGACATGGCGACGGCTGCGCGCCGCCGGACAGGCCGGGCCGCTCGCCGACTATTCGATCTGTGCCGCTGCCGCACACGCCGGGCGGTTCCAGCGGCCACAGCCCGGCAATACCCCGCTCGCCCAGATCGGATATGCGTTTCACTTCGACGCCGGCCTCTACGCCCGGTTCCTGCGTACCCGCGCCGAAGCGGCCGGCGTCGTGCGGATCGAAGGGCGGATCGTCGATGTTGCCCGGGACGGTGCCGGCGGGTTTATCGACGCCGTCGTGCTGGCCGATGGCCGGCGGATCGATGCGGATTTCTTCATCGACTGTTCGGGCTTTCGCGCCCTGCTGATCGAAGGGGCGATGAATGCCGGGTTCGAGGATTGGAGCCACTGGCTGCCCAACGATCGCGCGGTCGCCGTCCCCTCTGCCAATGCCGGCCCACCCTGCCCCTTCACCCGCTCCACCGCGCGTGCCGCTGGGTGGCAGTGGCGCATCCCGCTGCAGCATCGCACCGGCAACGGCTATGTCTATTCCAGCCAGTATGTGTCCGATGACGAGGCGGCGGCCACCCTGCTCGCCAATCTCGACGGACCGGCACTGGCCGATCCCCGCCCCCTGCGGTTCCGTACCGGGCGACGCGACCGGTTCTGGGTCGGCAATTGCGTGGCGCTCGGCCTGTCCGGCGGGTTCCTCGAACCGCTCGAATCCACCTCGATCCACCTCGTTCAGGCGGGCATCGCGCGGTTGCTGGAAATGCTGCCGACGCGCGCCTGCGATCCGGCCGATACCGCGCGGTACAACCGGTTGATGGCTGCCGAATTCGATCAGGTCCGCGATTTCGTGATCCTGCATTTCCACGCCAGCGACCGGCGCGACACCGGCTATTGGCGTGACCAGGCCGAACGCCCGATCCCGGAGACGCTGGCCGAACGGCTTGCCATCTATGCCCGCACCGGCCGCGTCTACCGCGAGGGCGATGAGCTGTTCACGAAGACGAGCTGGCTGGCGGTGATGGACGGTCAGGGCCTGGGCGCATCGACGCATGATCCGTTGGCCGATGCCCTGCCGCTGGACGCCGCCGCCGCGCGGTTGCAGCGGATCGGCGCGGTCGTCGCCGCTGCGGCTGCACAGATGCCGGCGCACGACGCCTTCATCGCCCGCCATTGCGCCGCCGGTGGCCGGCGCGGGTGACACTCGATATTCGACAAGAATCGGTAAATAGGGAGAAGCGGATGCGTACCATGTTCAGGATCGGCGTTGCCGTCGTGGCGATGACCGTCGCGGGGATCGCATCGGCGCAGAGCGACGCCCCCCGCGTCGATCCGGTGCAGGTCGATCCTGCCCGTCCCGACTGGGAGAATCCTTCCGTGAATTATGTCGGGCGGATGCCGGCGCGCGCGACCGGTTTTCCGTTCGAAAACCGCGCAAAGGCGCTGGCGGGGGACCGCACGAAGTCCGCACGCTTCCTGTCGCTGAACGGCGAATGGAAATTCGCCTTCTCGCCCAACACCACCGACGTGCCGACGGGGTTCGAACGCCCCGATTACGACGTGTCGGGGTGGAAGAGCATCAAGGTGCCGGCGATGTGGCAGACCGAAGGCTATGACCAGGCGCGCTACAACAACATCACCTATCCCTTTCCCGCCAATCGCCCGCTGATCCCGCACGCGACCAACCCGGTCGGTTCCTATCGACGCGACGTGGCGCTGCCGGCAGGGTGGAGCGGCGACGACGTGGTGCTGCACATCGGGGCGGCGGGCGCGGCCTATTACGTCTGGGTCAACGGGCAGAAGGTCGGCTATGCCGAGGACTCGAAGCTCCCGAGCGAGTTCGACGTCACCCGCTTCGTCACGCCGGGGCGCAACACCGTCGCGATCCAGGTCATCCGCTGGGCGGACGGCAGCTATCTGGAGGATCAGGATTTCTGGCGCGTGTCGGGGATCGAGCGCGAAGTCTATCTGATGGCCGCGCCGAAAACCCGTGTGCGCGACGTCTTCGTCCATGCCGGTCTCGACGCCGCCTATCGCGACGGCACGCTCGCGGTCGACCTGGCGGTGACGCCCGGCGCAGCGACGACGGCGCGCTACATGCTGCGTGACGGCGACCGCACGATCGCCGAGGGACGCGTTGGCGTGCCCGCCGGCACGGCGGAGCGGGTGGTGACGCTGACCGGATCGGTGCCGGGCGTACGGCCATGGACCGCCGAGACGCCCGATCTCTACACCCTGATCGTCGAACTGGCCGACGCGCAGGGCACCGTGCTGCAATCGACCGCCAGCCGCATCGGCTTTCGTACCATCGAGCTCAGGAACGGTCTCGTTTCGGTGAACGGAAAACCGATCACGATCCGCGGCGTCAACCGTCACGAACACGATCCCGAAACCTTCCACGTCGTCAGCCGCGCATCGATGGAACACGACATCCAGCTGATGAAGCGCAACAATATCAATGCGGTTCGGACGTCGCACTATCCCAACGATCCGTATCTCTACGAACTGGCCGATCGCTACGGCCTGTATGTGATGGACGAGGCGAATATCGAAAGCCACGCGTACATGGATTACGCGAACAAGCACCCCGATGAGCGCGCCCGGTTGCAGATCGGCTTCGATCCCGCGTGGCGCGCCGCGCATGTCGATCGCGTCGCCAACATGGTCGAACGCGACAAGAACCATCCATCGATCATTTTCTGGTCGCTGGGGAACGAGGCAGGCATCGGCCCCAATTTCGAGGCGGCGGCAGCGGCCGCGAAGGCGCGCGATCCCGGCCGTCTCGTCAGCTACCTCGGCTGGGGTACGTGGGACGGCATCCATGACCACCGACCCAACTGGTATGCCGACATCTATGCCCCGATGTACGACCCGGCGATCAAGATGGCGGATTATGCGAAGAACTGGAATTTCCGGCAGCCGCTGATCCAGTGCGAATATGCGCACATGATGGGCCAGTCAGGCGGCAACCTGCAGGAATATTGGGACACGATCTACGCCTATCCCAACAAGCTGCAGGGCGGGTTTGCCTGGGACTGGGTCGACCAGTCGATGTACCGCTATACCAGCGATGGCCGCCGTTACTGGGGCGATGGCGGCGAATATGGTCCCAATCCGGGCGGCGAGATCGAATTCGGCGACGGATTGCTGCAATCCGACCGGACGCCCAATCCGCAACTCTACGAGCTGCGCAAGGTCTATTCGCCCGTCCAGTTCGACGGCTTCGATCCGGCGACCGGACGGCTGACGGTGCGCAACCGGCATGATTTCCGCGACCTGTCGGGCTTCGCGTTCGACTGGGAAGTGCTGGAAAACGGCGTGCCGGTCGCCGCCGGTGCCCTGCCCCCGCTGACGACCGGCGCGCGTCGGGCGGAAACCGTCACCCTGCCGCTGGCCACCGTACAGCGCCGAGCGGACGCTGAATATTTCGTGACGGTCCACGTCCGGACGAAGGCGGACGCCGTACCGCTGGTGCCCGGCGGTACGCTGGTTGGATTCGAACAGTTCGCACTGGCCGGAACGCCAACCGTCGCCCCTGCCGCGGGCAGCGGGGCCGTGACGCTGCGCCAGAGCGGCGACGCCTTCGTCCTCGCCGCCGGCGCGACCACGCTGGAGATCGACCGAAAGACCGGCCTGATCCGCCGCTACGCCAAGGACGGCCGGGTCCTTGCGACAGGCGGCGTCCCGCATTTCTGGCGCGCGGTAACCGACAACGACATCGGCATCGGCACCGAAAAGCAGCTGGCGATGTGGAAGGCGATGAGCGACGCGCGCACTGTCACCGCGATCCGCGCCGATCGTGCCGCCGGAACCGTGACGGTCGGCTATAGCCTCGGCGACGGCGCGGCGCGGTTCGACACGCGCTACACGATGGCCGCCGACGGATCGGTCGCGGTCGACGGAACGCTGACCCCGATCAGGGCCGACTTGCCGCCACCGTTCCGCGTCGGGCTGGCCCTTGCCCTGCCGACCGACGTCACCGACGTCGAATGGTATGGCCGCGGTCCCCACGAAAGCTATGTCGACCGCAAGGGATCGGCCCCGATCGGGCTGTGGCGCGGGCGCATCGCCGAACAGAATCACGACTTCATCCGTCCGCAGGAAACCGGCAACAAGGTCGACGTGCGCTGGATGGAGCTGTCGGGCGCGGGACGCGGGCTGCGCGTACAGGGTGACCGACCGCTGATGATGAACGCGCTCGCCTTCCCCTATGCCGACCTCGATCGCCACGCACCGGGAACGTGGAAGTCGACCGACGTCGTGCCGCACGGACAGGTCACGTTGCTGGTGGATGCCGCGCAATGGGGCGTCGGTGGCGATACGCAGTGGAGCGAGTTCGGCAAGCCGCTGCCCCAGTACCGCACCGGCACCGGTCCCACCCGCGTCACGTTCCGCCTGACGCCGTTTGCCGGCACCGGCACCACCCCCGACAAGGCCCGCCCCGCCAGCGCGACGGGCGAGGAATGATCCGACGCGCCCCCCGGTGACGGCGCGCGTGCCGTCACCGGGGGGCGCGGCCGTTCGCGGATATCCCTTCCTATTGGCGAACGGATACCGGCGGGGCGAAGACCAGCAGCGCGTTCGCCACCGGCCGTTCGCGGCCAGCGATGCCGGTATGGATCGGGCGGTTGAGAACGACCGCGCCCTTCCCCTCGGCGACAGCAAGCGTCGAGGAGCCGCCACCGTCGAAGCTCATCGCATCGCTTGCGCCCAAGTCGCGAAACAGTGCGACCAGCGCCGCATTGTCCGCGCCCATGCTGTACCCCTTTTGCCGACCGTCCACGACGACGATCCACGCCCGCCGCCGATCCGCCGACAGGCCGATGGCCGTGCGCGGACCTTTTCCGCCCTCGGCCATCAGCGCGCGGTGGAGCGGAACGGCCTGCCCGCCCTGCAACAGATGCGGCCCGGCGGCGATGGCATCGCGCGTGCCCGCCGGACACCGCTGCCCGGCACGGATGTCGGTGCCGCGGCCAAGGCACAGGATCGCCGATACGCGCAGGTCCTGATCGATTTCGACCGGCGAAGCGACCCGCCCGCCACCGATCGCCGCACCCGATACCGACACCGGCTCGCCGTCATGGGGGTAATAATCGTCCCCCTTGGGCGATCCGCCAAAGAAGGGCAGGAAATAGCTGGCGTTGACCGCCACCTGCGCGCGGTTGACGATCAGGTCGTCGCGGACAATGTGTGCGACATACTCCATGCCGCGCGACCGGTCGGGCGGCGTTACCCCCAACCGGACGCCGGGACGCGTCAGGTCGAGCGTGACGATATGTACCACCACCGGTTCGTCGGCATCGACGCGTCGTTCCTGACGATAGGTAACACCGTCGAACAACGGCCTGTCCGCCGACGGCGCGGCAGCGGCCTGCCACGCCGTCACCGCCGCGAGGAGGCCGTGCCAGACGCTCACAGCTTTACCGCCGCGCCCAGCCAGAACTGGCGGCCGAAGAAATTCTGGTCGCGCGTGCCGAACCCGTCGAAATTCTCGCGATGGGCATCGGTGGCGTTGCGGACCTCGCCGATGATCTGGATCGCGCCGAACGTCATCCGCGTCTGGAGGTCGAGCTGGTCGAACGGCTGGTCATAGCGGTTGGTGAGCGGCGCGGTCGGGCTGATCGAGGTATATTGCCGGCCGATATGCGCGTAGCTCGCCCGCGCCTGCAACCAGTCGCGCTGGTAGAACAGCGCGGCATTGCCTTGGAACTCCGGCTGCTGGGTCAGCCGATTGAAGCTGCCTCCGGCCGGGAAACGCGACTTGCCGTTCAGATAGGTGGCGTTGAGCGACACGCCGAAATCGGCCAGCGGTCCGGGCAGGAAGCGCAGCTTGTTGACGACCAGCGCACCCTCGACCCCGAACACGCGTGATCCGGCAAGGTTCTGTGGCTGGGTAACCTGATAGGTGGTGCCGTCGATCACGGTCGTCCCGGCCGCCTGCGAATAGATGTCGTCGCGAATATCCTTGTAGAAGGTCGCCAGCGATATGAGGCCGGCATCGCGCGGCATGTAATATTCGAGGCTGGCATCGAAATTCTGCGCCACCCGCGGCCGCAGGTCGGGGTTGCCGCGCGTGAGGACCAACGTCGTCTGGTTCAGCGTTTCGTTGGTGCCAAGGTCGCTGGGGCTGGGCCGCCCGATCGCCTTGTAATAGCCGAGCCGCAGCTTGAGCGGATCGGTCAGTTCGTAGTTGAAGGTCGCGGACGGCAGCCAGCTGCCATAATTCGCGCCGCGCGTCAGCGGGGTCAGCGTGTTGCCGGCGACGCGGAAGCCGTCGATCGTCGTCTCGGTATCCTCATAGCGCACACCGGTGATCAGGGTATGGCGATCGCCGGTGTGACGCAGCAGGACATAGCTCGCCATCACCTTTTCACCGACGATATAGTCCGACCGCCGCGCGTTGAGCGTCGTCTGTGCGGTATTCAGCGTGAAGGCGGTCGGGTTCTGGCTGAAATAGCGCTGGAACGCGGTGAAATCGAGCAATGGCTGCGGCCGGCTCTGCCCACCGGTGTACGGCGGCGACCAGCGGTCGGGCAGCACGAAATTGGCGGCGGTCAGGCTGGTACCGGTCGCTCCGCTCCAGACCGCCTGCTGCGTGTCGAAATCGCGCGTCGCGGCACGGTATTTCAGCCCCGCACCGATGCCGAAGCCGCGATCCTGCGCGGTATCGCGATACCCCCAGTCGAACTGCCCCTCGCGCACCAGGTCGAGCGAACGATCGCGATAGGGGGTGTAGGAGGCGAAGGTGTAATTGGCCGGATTGGTGAAGGTCGCCGGATTGTCGAGCACCGCGATCGGCACGCCATCGGCCATCGTCTGGGTATAGGCGTTGGCGGCGCTGGTCGGCAGATTGAACTGCATCTGGTTCGACGCTTCGAGAAAAATGGCGCGCGACCAGCTGCCGCGCAGTGCGGCATGGTGGCCGTCGTCGCCGGTCCACTTCACCCGGCCCTGCGCGACATAGAGCGGCTTTTCGAGCGGGAAGTCGTTGAAGCGCAGGAAGCCGCCAGCGGTGTTGACGCGCGCGGTGCCGCCGGTGGTGCGGACGGTATCGACGGTCCCGCGCGTCAGCTGCTGCTGATGGCGCAATTCGTTGTCGGACTGCTGGAAGAACGTGCCCGACACCTCGGCCTGCACGCGCGGATCGGGACGCCATTCGAGCTTGGCGGTTCCGCCATAGCGGTCGACGGTGTTGGGATAGCCCGCCGAGATGATCCCGCTGGCGACGGTGACGCCGTTCACCTGCGTATAGCCGGTGGGGTTCAATCGCTCCTGATCGCGCCGCTTGCGGCTATAGGCACCGGTCAGCACGAACCCCCAGGTGTCGTCGACCCCGAACCGGGTCGCGAGCGTCGCATCGGCGCGATAGTTCACGCCGTCGTCGGTCGGCCGGTTGAAGCCCTTGCCGGGGACGGCGCGGCTGTCCGACAGGCCGATGAACGCATTGCCGACGAACGTACGGATACCGCGATCGAACGCCGATCGGCTGCGCAGATTGACGATGCCGCCGATCGCATTGCCCTCGACGTCAGGCGTGCGCGACTTGATGACCTCCAGCGCGGAGACGGCGGTCGTCGGGATCGCCTCCATGTTGAGCTGCCGGTTCTGCCGCTCGGCAGTGGCCAGCACCGCGCCGTCGAGCGTACCGACGGTGAAGTTCGGGTTCATGCCCCGGATGCCGACATAGCGGCCTTCATCCTCGTCGAACACGGTGGTGACGCCGGGCAGGCGGCGGAAGCTGTCGGAAATGTTGTAATCGGGCTGCTGACCGATCTCGTCGCTGGCGAGGAATTCGCCGATCCGGTCGTTGTCCCGCTTGGCGGCGATGGCCTGCATATTCTGGCGGGCATAGCCGGTGACGACGATATCCTCGCTGGCGGTGTCGGACGGCACCTCCTGCGCCAGCGCCGAAACCGGCATCACCGCACCGGCCAGCAACATTACCCGCCACGTCTTTCCAAAGCGTACCATCGTCGAAACCCCCCTGTTTTCTGAAACACGAATGCCATTTAATGACTATACGTGACATATAGGTGACGTGACGACACCGGTCGGGCGTGGAACCGTGCAGGGAGCGATAGGATGTTGACACTGCTGGCACTTTCCTTGGCGATGTCGTCCGGTCCGACAGCCTATGCGTGCGGGGACGATCAGGTGCGCGAGGTGCGAATCACCCCCGATGGCCCGGTCGAGGTCTGGCGATGGACTGCCCGCGATGCCCGCGACCTGCCGGCGGAATATCGGACGCGGCTGATGGCCCATATCGACGAATGCAAGCCGGTAGACCGCAACCGCGCGATCCTCGTCACCGCATCGACCGGCGGCGCGGTGCTGATCGATCGTGCCAGCGGACGGGTTCTGTTCCGGGCGCGGGTGCCGATGGCGCATTCGGCGGACCTGCTGCCGGGCGGGCGGATCGCCATCGCGCTGTCGATTTCGACCGAGGGCGACCGGTTGCAGCTATATGACCGACGGCATAGCGAGCAGGTGGTGCAGGATCTGCCGCTGCCATCGGGGCATGGCACGGTGTGGGATGCGAAGCGGCATCGGCTGTTCGCCTTGTCGCACGATCTAATCCAGTCGTTCCGGCTGACCGGTCAGGGGCGCACGTCGCAACTGGTCGAAACCGCGCGCTGGACGCTGCCGGGGCGGCGCGACGGCCACGACCTGTCGCCGGGCGAAGACGGGCGCTATTATGTCACGACGGACGATGGCGCGTGGCGGTTCGATCCCGAGAACGGCAGTTTCGTCCCCTATGCGCCGCTCAACCCCGCGCTGCGGGTGAAGTCGATAAGCGCGACGGCCGACCGCGTCGCATGGGTGCAAGCCGAGGAGAAGTGGTGGGCGAACGGCTTTACGGTGATGACGCCGGACGGTCGCGACCGCCGCCGCATCGCGCTCGACGGCATCCATCTCTACAAGGTCCGCTGGATACGATAGGTCTGCAGACAGGCTTGACAAGCCGGCTCCCACACGGCGCAACAACCTGATGAACGACGGTTATGCCGGTGCCTTTCACCCCCGCTTCCTGCGCGCCGATGGTCAGCGTACCGCGACCGCCAACGAACGGGTCGTCCTTGCGCTGCTGTCGCGGCGTGGCGCGGCTTCCCGTGCCGAGCTTGCCCGCGTCACCGCCCTCGCGCCCCATTCGGTGGGACGGCTGATCGAACCGCTGATCGAACGTGGGCTGGTACTGGCGGGCGCACCGGAAGTCGCGGGCCGGGGCAAGCCCGGTGCGCCGCTGCGCCTGAACCCCGACGCCGCCTTTTCGATCGGCGTGTCGGTGATGACCGACGCGGTAACGCTGGTCGTGGTGGATTTTACCGGCACAGTCCGCGCGCGGGCATCGGTCCCGATGGAGCGCGACGATTTCGATGCAGGCACCCGACAGATCGCGACCCTGATCGACGGGGCCGTCGCCGAAGCGGGGCTCGATCCGGCGCGCCGGCTGGGAATCGGCGTCGGTGTCACCGGCTATTTCATCGGGGACGGCGCAAGGGTCAATCCGCCCGCCTCGCTCGATTCATGGGCGCTGCGGCCGCTCGACACGCTGCTGGCCGACGCGTTGGGCGGTCCGGTCTGGGTCGACAATGACGGCAACGTCGCGGCGGTCGGCGAAGCGATGCTGGGCGCGGGGCGGACCTGTCCGGACTTTGCGTATCTGTACTTCGCGGCGGGATTCGGCGGCGGCGTCGTGGCGCGCGGCGCGCCGTTGCGCGGGGCGCACGGTAATGCCGGCGAGTTCGGATCGGTCCTGCCGACGGGATGGTATCAGCCGAATCTGGAGAATCTGCGCCGTCACCTCGCCGATCACGGCATGGCCTTTGACGGATTGCGGACAATGCTGCGCGATCTCGACTTGGCAGCGCCCGAGGTGGACGCGTGGGTCGATCGCTGCATGCCGTCCCTGGACCTCGTCGTATCGGCGATCTTCGCCGCGCTCGATCCGGAGATGATCGTGTTGGGCGGCCGGCTACCCGCAAGCCTCGCCGAACGCATGATCGCGAAGATCGACATCACCAACCCGACCCGGCGGGGCCATCACCGCCCCATGCCGCGTCTGGTGCCTTCCTCCATCGGCAGCGATGCGGCCGCGATCGGTGCCGCGATGCTCCCGACCCGAGCCGCATTCTTTCAGTAACCGGCCCCCGGATCGCCTCCCGGATCAATCGGGAGCGAGCCGCCGGCAACGCATCACCCTTCCTCCGTCGCCGATCCCGCCAGCAGACATCGTTCCAATATCGAAGCCCACCGCTGCTGGCCCTGCTGGTCGGCCAGAAGATCCTGCCGGATCTCGATCTCGGCATATCGGCGGCGCAGCGGATAGGCGTGCAGCGGGAGCGTATAGTCGACCTGATCCATCCGATACGGCTCGTTATCCCCGACGACGAGGTCGGCCTCGCGCCGCAGCGACGCGAGCAGGGCGAGGGCGAACGACGGATCGCCGCCATCGTGGAGGATGCCGGCGTGCCACGGCCGTGCCGGCCCCCCGGACATGGCGGGGGTAAAGCTGTGCAGCGCGACCAAGATGCTCGCCTGCCCTTCCCGATCGCGCCGCGCCAGCTCGTCCGCGATTGCGCGATGATAGGGCGCATGGATCGCATCGATCCGGGCGGTGCGGTCCTCGGGGGTGAGCGCGGCGTTCGCCGGCACGATCGTTCCGTCGCTTACCGCCGGCATCGCATCGGCGGAACCGGGCGCGCGATTGCAATCGACCACGAGACGCGAATAGGTCTGGCGGATAAAGACGGCGTCGAGCCGTTCGGCCAGCGCAAGGCCGAGACCGGCGACGCCGATGTCCCACGCGATGTGGCGGCACAGGTCGCGAGAATCGATTTCCATCATTCCCAATGACAAGGGGATGACATTGCCGGCGTGATCGCCGATGACAAGAAACGGCGATCGGCCCCCGGGATTGACGGTCACCACCGGCGAAGGGTCGGAATCGATCAGCAACGAAGCCTCGATGCGGGGATTACTGTTTGATGCCATTCGTGAATCTCTCGCACGTGACGACCTATCTGTACAAGCAGCCGGTGGCGTTCGGCGAGCACCGAATCATGGTCCGTCCGCGGGAGAGTTTCGATCAGCATCTGCTCGAAGCGACGCTGACGATCGATCCCGCGCCTGCCGAGGTTCGCTGGTTGCAGGACGTCTTCGGCAATGCCGTCGCGATCGCGACGTTCGAAGGGCGCGCGAGCCGGCTGTGCTTCACCAGCAACGTGCGCGTCCGTCACGAACCGGGCGACGTCCAGCACGTCGATATCGAGGAATATGCGCGCAGCTATCCCTTTACCTATTCGTCGGAGGATATGCCCGACCTGCTCCGTTCGATCGAGCGACAGCATCTCGACCCGCAGCGCGAGGTCGACAGCTGGGCGCGGCGGTTCCTGAATCCGGGGGGCGTCACCGACACGCTGGCGCTGCTGACGGCGATGACGACCGCGATCCGCCGCGAATTCACCTATCAGTCCCGCGCGGAAAAGGGCACGCAGACCCCGATCGAGACGCTGCGCCGCCGCAAGGGCACGTGCCGCGATTATGCCATCCTGATGATCGAGGCGGTCCGCGCGCTTGGCTTCGCGGCGCGCTTCGTCTCTGGCTATGTTTACAGCCCGTCGGGAACGCGTGACACCCGGATCGGCGGCGGCAACACCCATGCGTGGGTGCGCGTCTACCTGCCCGGATCGGGATGGGTGGAGTTCGATCCGACCAACGGCATCGTCGGCAGCGCCGGACTGATCCGCGTCGCGATCGCCCGCGACATCTACCAGGCGGTACCGATCTCCGGCACCTTCGATGGTTTTCCCGGCAGTTTCCTCGACATGCAGGTTTCGGTCGATATCACGGTGGACCCGTCTCCCTCGCGCGACGTTCCCATCCCCGCCGACAATATGGAGGCCGTTCGATGCTGATCCGCGCCGGTTACGACATCAGTTTCTCCGCCGACACAGCGACGCCGATGATGGCGATGCTGAGCGTGCATCCCTCGCGCCATCAGGATCTGCGGACCCCGCATCGTATCACCACCGTGCCGGATGTTGCGCTCCACGACTATGTCGACGCCTTTGGCAACATCTGCACCCGGGTGAGCGTGCCCCCCGGCGGCCTGACGCTCAGCTGCGACTTCGTCATCGAGGACAGCGGCGAGCCCGACATCCAGTCGCCGGACGCGATCCAGCACGACATCGCGGACCTGCCCCACGGCGTCCTCGTCTATCTGCTCGGCAGTCGCTACTGCGAAACCGACCGCATGTCGGAAACGGCATGGTCGTTGTTCGGGCATGTCCCGCCGGGATGGGGGCGCGTGGAAGCGATCGTGGCGTTCACGCACGACCATGTCGAATTTGGCTATCATCATGCCCGCCCCACCAAGACCGCGTGGGACGCCCACCAGGAACAGCAGGGCGTCTGTCGCGATTTCGCGCATCTGGCGATCACACTTTGCCGCTGCATGAACATCCCGGCGCGCTACTGCACCGGATATCTGGGGGATATCGGGATACCGCCGGTCGATGCCGCGATGGATTTCTCGGCATGGTTCGATGTGTATCTCGGCGGCGAATGGCACACGTTCGACGCCCGCCACAAACACCCACGCATCGGCCGCATTCTGATGGCGCGTGGCCGCGACGCCACCGATACCGCGCTGACCACGGTCTTCGGGCAGACAACGCTGACCCGTTTCGAAGTCCATACCGACGAGGTCGCCGCGATTTGACGATCCGTGAATCAAGACGCAGCGGCGTGATATCAGCTAGTTGTCTATTATCTGGCGCACTGGATCACTGATCGAACGCGACAACTGAATAAAATAAGCCTTCCAATGGAAGCCGTATCTAGCATCCCACGTAACTTTACTGCCTAAACAATTTGAAGTTGCTGACGACAACCATCCCCCGACGTACATCGACCGGTTCATTTAACATTATTTCTATATTGCATCGGAACTGATGCGCCATGCTGCTCGATTAGGCGCGAACCAAATGGTTGTTGACCATCGCTCTACTCGCCTGCCGCCAACGGTTCCTTCCGAACCAGACGCAGGAAGTCTCGCGATGCGTAGACCCGGTTGGGGTAGCACGACCGGCGCGCTGCGTGGCGCGTCGGTCGCCTGTTTGCGCGTAGGAACGACGGGAAATAGAGGCCATGGCAACCGCGATTTCCCCCTCCGGCGCGGCGCGCACCCCGCCCGCCAAGACGCCCGCCGGCACGCTCGACGCGCTCAACTTCTTTCTGGCGGACGTGCGCGACGGGCTGGGGCCGTATCTCGCCATCTATCTTCTGGTGGTGCGCGGGCCGTCGCATGGCTGGAACGAGGCGACGGTCGGGCTGGTTCTGACCATCGCCGGCATCGTCGGCCTGTTGTCGCAGACGCCGGCAGGCGGGCTGATCGACCGGGCGAAGAACAAGCCGCGCATCGTCATCGTCGCCGCGCTGCTGGTGACCGCCAGCAGCCTGTCGTTACCGATCGTATCGGGCTTCACGATGGTAACGATCACCCAGTCGATCGCCGCCGCAGCCGGCGCGGTCTTCGCCCCCGCGATTTCCGCGATCACGCTGGGGCTGGTCGGGCCGAAGCTGTTCGCCAAACGCGTCGGTCGCAACGAAGCGTTCAACCATGCCGGCAACGCGGTGTCGGCCGGGCTGGCGGGGGTGCTGGCATGGTCGTTCGGGCCGGTCGTCGTCTTCTGGCTGATGGCGGCGCTGACCGTCGCCAGCGTCGTGGTATCCGCCCGCCTGAACAACGACGATATCGACAACGCCGTCGCCCGCGGTCTCGACTGCGAACCCGAAGAGGGTTGCGAAGAGCCGAGCGGATGGAAGACGCTGGTCGAAAACCGCCCGCTGATGATCTTCGCGCTCGCCGCCTTCACCTTCCACCTTGCCAATGCGGCGATGCTGACCTCGGTCAGTCAGTTGCTCGGCCGCACGGTCGGAACCGACAAGGCGACCTCGCTCACCGCCGCGTGCATCGTCGCGGCCCAGCTGGTGATGGTACCGGTCGCGATCGTCGTCGGGCGCAACACCGAACGCTGGGGGACCAAGCCGATGTTCCTGATCGCGTTCGGCTTCCTCGCGATCCGGGGCGCGCTCTATACCGTGTCGAACGATCCGTGGTGGCTGGTCGGGGTACAGGCGCTCGACGGGATCGGGGCGGGCATTTTCGGCGCGTTGTTCCCGGTGATCGTCGCCGATCTGACCAAGGGGTCGGGCCGCTTCAACGTCAGTCAGGGCGCGGTGTCGAGCGTCTTCGGCCTTGGTGCGGCGCTGTCGGCGACGCTGGCCGGATCGATCATCGTCTGGGCCGGATACAGCGCCGGCTTCCTGACACTGGCGGCGATCGCGGCCATCGGCTTTATCCTGTACCTGACCGCGATGCCCGAGACGCACAAATGACGCGCCCGCCGCGCGGCCCCGACAAGAACGGACGCCACCGGTGATCCTCGCGACCGGGGCGACATGGGGAATTTGCGCCGCCGCGACCGCAGCGGTGATCGCGCGGCCGTTCCGCTGGCCAGAGGCGATATGGGCACTGGCCGGGGCTGCGCTGCTGCTGGCGCTCGGCCTGATCCCGGTATCGGCGGCGCTGACGGCGGTGGCGAAGGGCGGCGACGTCTATCTGTTCCTGATCGGGATGATGATGCTCAGCGAAGTCGCGCGGGCCGAAGGGCTGTTCGACTGGGTGGCGGCGACCGCTGCGATCCATGCGCGTGGATCGACCACGCGGCTGTTCGCGCTGGTCTATGTCACCGGCATCGTCACTACCACCTTCCTGTCGAACGATGCGACCGCCGTCGTGCTGACCCCGGCGGTCTATGCCGCCGCGAAGAAGGCGAAGGCCGATCCCCTGCCCCTGTTGTTCGCCTGCGCGCTGATCGCCAATGCCGCCAGCTTCGTCCTGCCGATCTCCAATCCCGCCAATCTCGTGCTGTACGGGGGCCGGATGCCGCCGCTGGGGCAGTGGTTCGCGTCGTTCGCCCTGCCCTCGCTGGCGGCGATCGGGGTGACGTTCCTCGTCCTGCGCTGGCTGGAGCGCGACCGGCTGGCGGGAACGTGCACCAGCATGGTCGAGCGCGCGCCGCTGACCGCCGGTGGCAAGGCGGCGTTCGTCGGGATCGTCGCCACGGCGGCGGTGCTGCTGGTGGTGTCGGCGCTCGACATCGAACTGGGATTGCCGACCGCGATCGCCGGGATCGTCACGACTTTGGTGGTGTGCGCCATCGCGCGCAATTCGCCGGTCGCGCTGCTGCGCGACATGTCGTGGAGCGTCCTGCCGCTGGTCGCCGGGCTGTTCGTGCTGGTCGAGGCACTGGACCTGACCGGGGTGATCGGACAGGTCGCCGCCGCGCTGCGTAGCGCTTCGGCCGATCCGGTGCCGGCGGCCGCGGCGTCGGGTACGATCCTCGCCTTCGCATCGAACCTGATGAACAACCTGCCCGCCGGGCTGGTCGCCAGCACCGCCGTCGCACAGGCACAGCCGCCGCGACTGGTGGTCGATGCGCTGCTGATCGGGGTCGACCTCGGCCCCAATCTGTCGATCACCGGCAGTCTGGCGACGATCCTGTGGTTGCAGGCGATCCGGCGCGAAGGCGAGGATGTCGGCTTCTGGCGCTTCCTGAAAATCGGTGCGGTGGCGATGCCGCTGGCATTGTTCGCCGCGCTGGGTACGCGGATCCTGCTGGGATAGCGACGCAAGCGATACGGTGCGGACTGGCGGGACGCCAGCGTTCCTGCATTGACAACGCCCCCCTTAAACAATAGCAAATTTGTTAATTAATAAGGGCCGCACCACAGCGGTCCGATCCATGGGGAGGCTCTATGCGCCGTACTTCGCTCTCGATCGTTCGTCCGATGTTGCTCGCGGCGGTATCCACTTTCGCCTTGCCATCGACGGGTTGGGCACAGACCGCGACCGGCAATACCCCGGATGCTTCCGCCGTGCCCGCCGACGGGGCGGCCGCTCCCCAACAGGTCGAAGGTCCGGGCGAAGAGATCGTCGTCACCGGCATCCGCGCATCGCAGGCCCGCTCGGTCGAGATCAAGCGCAACGCCGCCAGCGTGGTCGAGGCGATCAGCGCGCAGGACATCGGCAAGCTGCCCGACGTCACCATCTCCGATTCGCTGCAACGCATCCCCGGCGTCCAGATCCGGCGCGAGGCGGGCGAAGGCGGCGCGATCAACATCCGCGGCCTGCCACAGGTCACCACGCTGATGAACGGCGAACAGTTCCTCGGCGCCAATTCGGTGACGACGGTGCAACCGAACTTCACCGACATCCCGTCGCAGCTGTTCTCCGGCGCGACCGTGTTCAAATCGCCGACGGCGTCGCTGCAACAGGCGGGCCTGTCGGGCACCGTCGACCTGCTGACCCGCCGGCCGATGGACCTGAAGCGTGGCCTGACCCTGTCGGCCGCCGCCGAGGGGCAATATGGCGACAAGACCGAGAAGTGGAGCCCGTCGGCCAACGGCCTGGTCGCCTATCACGGCGAGCGGTTCGGCGTGCTGGTGTCGGCGGCGTACAGCGACCTGACGCTCGGCAACAGCTTCCGCGGCATTCAGGATTACGGCGTCGCGCTCAACACCGAAGCCGGCAGCGATGCGGTGCTGAACCGCGACGGTTCGGTCACGCCCGCGAACCCCGGCAATTTCGCGGTCGGCAACAACGGCGTCAGCCGGGGCCGGCCGATCCGCAATGCCGCCGGCAGCCTGCTGGGCTATGACGTCAACGGCGACGGCGACGTCAACGATGCGTTCATCACGCCGCAGTCGCACACCGCGTGGAACCGCATCACCAACCGCGAGCGCTTCGGTGCCAACGCGTCGCTGCAGTTCGAGATCAACGATGCGCTGAAGCTGACCGCCGATGGCTTCTACACCCGCCAGACGCAATATGACCGCACCGCCGGTTTCCAGTTCCAGAATGTCGACTGGCTGTCGTCGCCGTTCCTGCCGACCAAGTCGCGCGATACCGGCGCGGTGGTCAACGGCTACAACGTCAATACGGTACAGGAATATACCTACAGCCTGCCCAGCTTCGACAGCTATTCGGAGACGTTCCGCACCAAGAGCGAATCGCAGAATTACAATGTCCAGCTCGACTGGCAGCCGAGCGAACAGTTCAAGGGCACCGTTCGCGGTATCTATGGCAAGGCATCGCGCAAGCGCGATCAGGCCTATACCCAGTTCAGCCTGACCAACGGCACGCAATGGGCCTATAACGGCGTCGGCAACTATCCGGCATCGGTCGGTGGCGACCGTCAGTTCAATCCGACCGGCTACCAGATCTACAGCCAGACCGCGACCGTCGACTATTCGAGCGGCGCGCCGGTGTACGGCTTCTCGCCCGCCTTCCTCGCGCAGGCATCGGACCCATCGCGCTACGGCCTGAAGACGATCTCGTCGGAGGGGAACCAGTATCAGAATGGCGACCTGTGGGCGGTGCGCGCCGATGGCGAATATACCGCCGACAACGGCGTGAAGCTGTCGTTCGGTGGCCGCTATGGCGAACGCAGCGTCGACCAGTTCACCTTCGACCGCGTCTCGCCCTTCTATGCCGGCAACACCGACAATGCCGCCAATCCGGCCGGCGGTTGCCTGGTCAAGTGGAAGGCGTTCGACGTCAACCTGAACGACAACAAGTGCGCGGTGCGCGATGCGCAGGGCAATGCCTATACCGCGGGCTATACCCGGCAGGCGAACGACCCGGTCTTCGCCGGCCTCGTCAAGCAATATGCCCTGCCCGCCGGCGGCACGCCCGCGCTCTATGCGCTCGACCCGCACGCGATGGACGACAGCGAGGCGTGGCAGAACAAATTCTATCCGGGCAGCCAGAATCTGGTCAATCCGGCCGACAGCTTCACGGTCAACGTCCGCCAGATCTCGGGCTATGGTCAGGTGTCGGGTGAGGGCGAGTTGTTCGGCATGCCGTTCCGCGCCAATGGCGGCCTGCAGGTGGTCAATACCCGCCTGAACGTGCGACAGAACATCGTCGGCGCGCCGCAGCCGTACGGCGTATCGGGCGTCGATGCCGGCGACGTCGTGACCGAACGGGAGTTCACCGACTTCCTGCCCGCGTTCAACGTCGCGTTCGACGTGACCGACAAGCTGCGCGCGCGTGCCGCCTTCTCGAAGACGATGACGGTGCTCGACTTCCTGCAATGGGGCGGCGGTCTGAACGTCAACTACGCGATCAATACGCAGGTGAACCCGGCCCGGTTCGAGGCGCGCACCGCCGATTCACGCGGCAATCCGAACCTGAACCCGTGGCGCGCGACCAATGCCGAGGCGAGTCTCGAATATTATACCGGTCGTTCCAGCCTGCTGGCGCTCGGCGCATTCTACATCTCGGTCGACAGCTTCATCACCACCACCACCGAAACCCGCAACGACATTCCCGACAATGACGGCGTGATCCGTCGCCCGGTCATCACCAACACGTTGGCACAGGGCGAAGGCGGTACGCTGAAGGGCATCGAGGCATCGGCGCGCCAGTCGCTCGCCGATTACGGCGTGGGGGGACTGTTCGGCGGGTTCGGCGTCGATGCCAACTATACGCTGTCGCTGGGCGATGCCGGGCAGGTCGATCTGGCCGGCAACAAGATGCCGTTCCAGGACAACAGCAAGCATCAGGTCAACGCTGCCCTGTGGTTCGAGAAATACGGGTTGCAGGCGCGCGTCGCCTACAACTTCCGGTCGAAGCGGCTCGCCTCGTCCAACTATGGCGGCATCCGGGGGCTGGCCCAGTATCAGGAACCGACCAGCTATCTCGACGCGTCGATCGCCTATGACCTGACCCCGCACTTCAGCATCTATGGCCAGGCATCGAACCTGACCGGCGAGACCGAACGCTATTACCTCACGTGGCAGGATCAGGTGTTCAACGAGAATATCTACGAGCGTCGCTTCATCGCCGGCGTCCGCGCCAAGTTCTGAACGCGTCGGGGAGGGTCTGGCCCCTCCCCGCCTGCCCCGGCCATGCCGGGGTGACGTCCGCGGCGTTGGGCGATAGCATGGCATTGCGGAACGGGGACGAGGGGGACGGATGCCGAACGAGCCGGTTCGATCGATCGTCATCGTCGGCGGGGGCACCGCCGGATGGATGGCCGCGACCTATCTGGCGCGGCGGCTGACCCATCTGAACCTGTCGATCACCGTCGTCGACAGCGCCGCGATCGGCACGGTCGGCGTGGGCGAGGCGACGGTACCCGCGATCCGCGACTTCCTGTCGGCGATCGAACTGGGCGAACCCAACGTGCTGCGCGAAACCGGCGGCACGATCAAATACGGCATTCGCTTCGACGGGTGGGGCGGTGAGGGCCACCGGTTCTTCCACCCGTTCGGCCTGTACGGCGTCGGCGCGCAGGGCGTCGCCTTCCATCAATATTGGCTGAAACTGAACGCCGCCGGGCGCGCCGGGCCGCTGGCGGACTATTGCCTCGCGACGCAACTGGCCCGCAACGGGCTGTTCCTGCCGCCCGCCGACCAGCCCGCCAACGACCTCGGCGTGTTCAACTTCGCGCTGCATTTCGATGCCGCCGCCTTTGCCGCGATGCTGCGTCGCCTCGCGCTCGCCAACCGGGTCGCGCATGTCGACGGGCGGATCGGGGCGGTCGCGACCGATCCGGCGCGCGGCCACGTCACCGGGGTCACGCTCGACGACGGCCGCACGATCGAGGGCGACCTGTGGATCGACGCATCGGGATTTCGCAGCCTGTTGCTGGGCGACGCGCTGGGCGTGCCCTATGTCGACTGGCGACACTGGCTGCCCTGCGACCGCGCCGTCGCCATTCCCTGCACGGCGGCGCCGGGCGATCCGACCCCCTATACCGTCGCCACCGCCCGCAAGGCAGGCTGGCAATGGCGCATTCCGCTTCGCCACCGCATCGGCAACGGATCGGTCTATTGCAGCGCGTTCCAGTCGGACGGCGATGCCGAGGACACGCTGCTCGCCACGCTCGAAGGGGCACCGCTGGCCGATCCCAACCGGCTGCGCTTCACGACCGGTCACCGGGCGCGGTTCTGGAGCGGCAACGTCGTCGGCCTCGGCCTCGCCTCGGGATTCCTCGAACCGCTCGAATCGACCAGCATCTCGCTGATCCAGTCGGGGCTCGAACGCCTCATGGCGCTGTTCCCCGATCGAGACTGCGACCCGCGCCTTGCCGCCACCTATAACCGGCAATCGGTGCTGGAATTCGAACGGCTGCGCGACTTCCTGTTCCTTCATTACCTTGCCAATGGCCGTAGCGAGCCGTTCTGGCAGGCCATCCGCGCGGTCGAACCGCCAGAACCCTTGCAGATCAAGCTGGACGCCTGGCGTTCGGGAGGAGAATTCGTGCGAAACGAGTGGGATACGTTCCAGGACCCGAGCTGGTTGAGCCTGTATGCCGGGTTCGGCGACCTGCCCGCCCGCCATTCGCCGCTGGCCGACGCGATCGGTGAGGACGCGCTGGCCGACAGTTTCGCCCGGATGCGCGACGCGATCGGCAAGACGCTGGCCCATGCCGAACCGCATGGCCGCTTCCTCGCGCGGGTGACGGGCGCATGAGCGGCGCGACCCACACCCGCGCCGTGGTCGCGATGAGTCTCGGTGGCCTGTTGTTCGGGTTCGACACCGCCGTCATTTCGGGCGTGACCGACGCGTTGCGCAGCAACTATGCGCTGTCCGAAGCGGGCCTCGGCCTCGCCGTCTCCGCCGCCTTGTGGGGCACGCTGGTCGGTGCGTTGTTCAGCGGCGCGCCGGGCGACCGCTGGGGCAGCCTTGCCGTCCTGCGCGTCGTCGGGCTGCTCTATGTCGTGTCGGCGGTCGGCTGCGCCATCGCCACGACGCTGACCGGCTTCATCGCGTTCCGCGTGCTCGGCGGCCTCGCCATCGGCGCATCGTCGGTGCTGGTCCCCGTCTACATTGCCGAGATCAGTTCGGCGAAGCGGCGCGGGCTGCTGGTCGGGCTGTTCCAGTTCAACATCGTGGCCGGCATCCTGATCGCCTATCTCAGCAATTATCTGGTGGCCCAGGCGGTCGCCCCCGATCTGGCGTGGCGGTGGAAGCTGGGCGTGGCGGCGGTCCCGGCCGCGCTGTTCCTGATCCTGCTGACCGGATTGCCGCAAAGCCCGCGCTGGCTGACCGCCCGCGGACGCGGCGACGAAGCGGCCCGCGCGGCGGCACGGCTCGGCCTCGACGCGATTCCGCCTGCGACAAGCGGCGGCACCGGGCGGCTCGACTGGCGCGTGCACCGGATGCCGATCCTGCTCGCCGTCGCCATCGGGCTGTTCAACCAGTTGTCGGGCATCAACGCGATCCTCTATTATCTCAACGACATCTTTGCCGCCGCGGGCTTTACCGGCGTATCCGGCGATATGCAGGCGATCGCCATCGGTGCCGCCAACCTGATCGCGACCGTCATCGGCATGGGCGTGATCGACCGGGTCGGGCGCAAGCCGTTGCTGATCGGTGGCGGCATCGTCACCGCCGTCGCGCTGGGCGGCGTCGCACTGGTCTATATGGGACAGGCATCGCCCGCCCTGCTGCTGCCGCTGCTGATCCTGTTCATCGCCGCCTTCGCCATGTCGCAGGGCGCGGTGATCTGGGTCTATCTCAGCGAAATCTTCCCGACCGACGTGCGCGCGCGCGGACAGGCGATCGGCAGCGCGACCCACTGGGTCGCCAATGCCGTGCTGTCGTTCGCCTTTCCGCTGGTGGCGCATTGGGACCGGGCGCTGCCCTTCTGGGGCTTTGCCGCCGCGATGCTGGTACAGGCGCTGCTGGTCTGGCGCTTCTTCCCCGAAACCCGTGGCCGCGATCTCGAAGCGATCAGCGCCGACCTGACGAAAAGGACTTCCGCATGAAACTGGGCATGATCGCCGCGCTGCTGGGCGGCGTCGCCATGGCGGGGGTCGCGGGCGCACAGGTTCCGGTCAACGGGGGGCCGTATAATGCCAGCTTCCTGACCGGCGGGATCGGGATCGAACGCCTGGTCACCGGACCGGTGACACAGGCCGGTGCACCGTACAGCGTGACGTTGTGGGTCAACTCCGACGCGCGACAGGTTGGCGTGGTGCCGCTGGTCGCGCTGGGCGATGCGCGGGTCGTGGCGCTGACCGACGGGCGGCTGACGCTGAACGACGGGGGGACGACGCTGACCGGCCCGGCGATCGCGCCCGGCCGCTGGACGCAAGTCGCGGCCGTATCCGATGGCACGCGCGCGACCCTTTATGTCGACGGTCGCCGGGTCGCGACCGGCGCGGCCCGGTCCGCCGCGACCGACGGCGTGCTCCACGTCGCACGCGCGGTGCCCGGCCGTCCGCATTTCGGCGGTACGCTGGTCGGCGTTACGCTGGCTGACCGTGCGCTGTCGCCCGCCGCCATCGCCGCGATGCCGCGCCCCGACTTCGCCAATGTCCAGCTATGGGAGGTCGGCGTCACATGGCCGTTCCAGAAGACGGCCAATATCGGCCAGACCCAGCAGCAGGACGCATGGACCCTGCCGCAGTCGAAGGGCGATGCGTACAGCGTGGCCGTCGCCAAACCGGTGCCGAGCGCGCCCGCCATGCAGGTGACGGCACCGGGGCGGTGGCAGATCAATGGCTGGCAACTCGCCGCCGCCCCCGATGTCACCGGCGACGGCGCGGCGCTGTCGCGGCCGGGCAATCCCAGGGGCGCGTGGCGCGCGGCGACGGTGCCGGGCACCGTACTCCAGACGCTGGTCGATCGCGGCGTCTATCCCGACCCCTATTACGGCCTCAACAACCTCAAAATCCCCGAAAAACTGGCACGGCAGGACTATTGGTACCGCACCCGCTTCACCGTACCGGCCGAGGCTGCCGGCAAGAAGCTGACGATCGTGTTCGGCGGCATCAACTATGCCGCCGACATCTGGGCCAATGGCGTGAAGCTCGGCGCCACGCGCGGCGCGTTCATTCGCGGCCAGTTCGATTTCGTGCCTCAGGCGGGTGAGAACGTCCTCGCGGTAAAGGTCTCGCCGCCACCGCACCCCGGCATTCCGCACGAACAATCGGTCAGCGCCGGCGTCGGCGAAAATGGCGGGCAGCTGGCGATCGACGGCCCGACCTTCGTCGCGACCGAGGGATGGGACTGGATTCCCGGCGTCCGCGATCGCAATACCGGGCTGTGGCGGCCGGTCGAGCTGGTTGCCCATGGCGCGGTCCGCATCCTCGACCCGCAGGTCGTCACCGACCTGCCGCTGCCGCGCACCGACCGCGCCGACGTGCATGTGACCGTACCGATCGACAATAGCGGCCCCGCCGGACAGGTCACGGTCAAGGTCGCGTTCGAGGGGGTATCGGTCGAACGGACCGTGACCGCACCGACCGGACGCAGCGAGGTGCGCTTCACCCCCGCCGACTTCCCCGCGCTCACCGTCGCCAACCCCAAATTGTGGTGGCCCAACGGCTATGGCGAACCGCATCTCTACCACGCGACCTATCAGGTCAGCGACGCGAACGGCGTGTCGGACAGCAAGGCGCAGCGCTTCGGCATCCGCGAGGTCAGCTACGACCTGTCGCTGTTCGATGCGGCGGGCGCGCTGCGCCGGGTCAATGTCCAGACCACCGATGGCGGCCTTGCCGGGCAGAAGCTGATCGACGTCCGCCACGCCGCGATCAAGCAGACGCCGACCGGCTGGGCGGAATCGCTGACCCCGGCGGGTGAGGTGTCGAAGGCGGTGACGACGATCGCCGACACGCTGCCCGAACCGCATCTGACCATCCGCGTGAACGGGGTGCGGATCGCCGCGCGCGGCGGCAACTGGGGCATGGACGACGCGATGAAGCGCGTCAGCTACGACTGGCTCAGCCCGTTCTTCCGCCTCCAGAGCGAGGCGCACATGAACGTCATCCGCAACTGGATGGGCAACAATACCGAGGACGAGTTCTACGATCTGGCCGACGAGAACGGCATGATGGTCCTGAACGATTTCTGGCAATCGACCCAGAATTTCCAGATCGAGCCGGACGATGCCGCGCTGTTCCTCGCCAATGCCCGCGACACGATCGCCCGCTATCGCAACCATCCCAGCATCATCCTGTGGTTCGGCCGCAACGAAGGCGTCCCCACTCCGACGCTGAACGAGGGGCTGGACGATGCCGTGTTCCGGCTCGACGGCACCCGCTGGTTCACCGGGTCGTCGAACGTCGTGAACCTGCAGGGGTCGGGCCCGTATAACTACCGTGCGCCGGTCGGCTATTTCACCGACCTCGCCACCGGTTTCTCGGTGGAGACCGGCACCCCGTCGCTGTCGACGGCGGAATCGGTCGCGTCCTATGTCCCTGCCGCCGATCGCTGGCCGCTGGGCGACGTGCTCGCCTATCACGACTGGCATTTCGGCGGGAATGGCGACACCAAGACGTTCATGCAGACGCTGGCCACCATGTTCGGCCCCGGCAAGGATTTTGCCGACTTCGAACGCAAGGCGCAGATGATGAACCTCGAAACGCACAAGGCGATGTACGAAGGGTTCCTCGGCCACCTGTGGACAAAGAATAGCGGCCGGTTGCTGTGGATGACGCATCCGGCATGGCCGTCGAACGCGTGGCAGATCTATTCGTGGGATTATGACACCCACGCCGCCTATTACGGCGCGAAGAAAGCCGTCGAACCGCTGCACGTCCAGCTGAACCTGCCGGGTAACGAACTGGTCGTACTCAACACGACCCAGGCTGATGCGAAGGGACTGACCGCCAGCGTGCGGGTCGTCGGGCTGGACAATGCCGAACTGTTCGCGCGGTCCGAACGGGTCGATGCGCTGGCCAATCGCGCGACGCCGCTGGCCGCCGTACCGCTCGACACGCTCTATGCGGCGCATCCGGTGGTGCTGGTGCGGCTGACCCTGTCCGATGCGGCCGGCAAGGCCGTTTCGGACAATTTCTATTGGCGCGGGCGCGATACCGCTTCCTATCAGGCGCTGAACGCGCTCGCCCCGGCGACGCTGACGGCACGGATGGCGGTACCGGTGGTCGATGGCGGCGACCGGATGGTCGCGGTGAAGCTGTCGAACGACGGGCCGGTCGCCGCGCTGAACGCCAAATTGACGCTGCTCGACCGCAACGGGCAGCGTATCTTGCCCGCCTTCTACGACGACAACTACGTTTCCCTTCTCCCCAAAGAAACCCGCACCATCACCATCCGCTATCCTGCAACACTGGCCGCGCAGCCGGTCGTGACCCTGCGCGGATGGAACGTCGCGGAAACGAAGGTGCCGCAGTGAAACGATAATTTCCGGGTTACTGGCCCTCGCAGTCTGATGCCGACCACCGCGGCGGCATCGCTGTCGGGGGCGACCCCTGCCCGCCGGTGCGGTTCGCGACGATCCGCCATCGGCCGCCGCTCGCCGAGCGACGGCCGATGGCAAGGGATCAGAAACCCCGGCGCAGCGTCACGAACCACTGGCGCGGCGCACCGGCCAGCAGCGTCTGGTTGTCTCCCGAGGCGGTGTAGCCGTTGGTGCCGACCGTCGAGATATAGGCGCGATCGGTCAGGTTGGTGACGCTTCCTTCGATCGCAACGCCTTCCAACACGCCGCCCAGCCCGGTCAGCCGGCACCCGATGCTGGCATCAAGCAACACCCGCGCGCCGACCGACTGGTCGTTCAGATAGGTGAAGTAGCGCTTCGACATGTAATCGCCGCCGACCCGCGCGAAGAAGCGGTCGTCGTCATAGGCGATCTCGCCCTTGGCCATATGTTCGGGCGTGTCGACCACGGTCCGGCCCGCGATCGACTGTACCACCGTACCCGCCGCGTTGCGGACATCGTTCTGATACGTCGCCTTGTTATAGGAATAGCTGGCGAACAGCGTCAGCGGCGGCGCGATGCGATAGGTCGCGGCAAGCTCGGCGCCATAGCTTTCGACGCTGCCGGCATTGTTCAGCGTCGGCGGGTTGCCGATGATCCCCGCCCCGTTCGCAAACGTCAGCAGCCGGTTCGAAAAATCGACATAGTAGCCGACCGCCGACAGCTGCAACCCGCCCGAACGCAGACGCGCCCCGCCCTCGACCGTCTTCGACGTTTCGGGCTTCAGGGTCGAACGGATCGCGTTGAACCCGTTCTGGGTCGTCGCGAACGGACCGGTCGTCGCCGACGACACGAACGCCCGCAGGTTTTCGGTGTAGCTCGCGAACAGTTCCGCCCCGCCGCCCACGCGGAACAGGGCCGAGACCTGCGGCAGGAACCAATCCCGCGCCTGGATGTCGCCGACGACCAGCGACCCGGTGCGCAGGTTCGCCGAATTGCGCACGCGCAACCCCTTCCAGCCGCCGTTGAGCGTCAATGCGCCGAGATCGAGCGTATCGGCGACGTGATATTGCAGCGTTTTGGTATCGTATTTGCCGTCCCATTGCGTGCGGTACGGGTTGCTCTGGAACTGGCGCGCCGTGCGGTTCGGCGTGGCGGCGTCGTTCATGCCGTAGAAGCGGCGCGCCTGTTCGAACGTATTCGTTTCATACCACAGTCCGACTTCGATCCGGTTCGCACCGGTGGTCAGCGCCATGCGGGTCTGATTGCCGGCGCGATCGATGCCATATTCGGTGGTGCGGAAACCGAGCGGCGAGGCAAGGCCGGCGGTCGAGGTCAACGATGCCGGCAATACCGACCCATCCGGCCCCGCAGCCCCCGCCGGGGTCGGCGAATAGGGCGTGATCCACGATCCCTGCCCCTTGTTGTGATGATAATAGCTGGTCGACACCAGCGACAGTTCGGGCGTCAGCCGCGCATCGAAGGTCAACCCGCCCAGCCAGTCGCGCCGCAGCCCGGCGGCGTCGTAATAGGCGTCGTCGACGGTGCCGAACCCGGCCGGAAAGGCGAAGCCGGCCCCGGTCCATGGCGCGATGAAGCCCGTCGTCGATCCGTTGTTGGCGGCCGAATAGGCACTGCGCGCCGCCTGATTCTGGTACACCCGGCCGATCTGCAGCGCGAGCGGATAGTCGTTCGAGATATTGTCGGCGCGCAGGCCGCGCCGGGCGATGATGTCGTAGCTCAGATCCTGATAGTCGTTTTCGCGCCGGTCGGAGAAGTTGACGAACGCCGTGATGCTGCCGCGGGTGTCGATCTCCTTCACCAGCTTGGCATTGGCCTGATGCTGCCGCTGGACGCCGACGCCCTTCCACTTGTCGCTGGTCAGATAGCCATAGGACAGATAGCCCATCAGCCCGCCGCCGAGGTCGCCGGTGTCGATCCGGGAAAAGGCGCGGATCGTATCGTTGCTGCCATAGGTCCCCGACGCGACGATATCGGCGGTGTCGGACGGCTTGCGGCTGACGAATTCCAGCGTACCACCCAGATTGCTGGTCGATGCGGTGCCCAGCGCACCCGCCCCCTGTGCGACCGTGGTCGTCGCGATGTTTTCGGACAGGATCGCCCGGCTGATGTGCAGGCCGTTGACGTTGCCATAGCTCATGTCGCCCAGCGGCACGCCGTCCAGCGTGAACCCCAGCTGGTTCTGATTGAACCCGCGCAGCGAGATGCGCGTCGACCATTCATAGGCACCGAACGCGTCGGCCGACTGGAAATTGACGCCCGGCAGCTTGGCGGCCGCCTTCAGCGGCGACGTCCCCGGCGTCAGCCGTTCCATGTCGATCGCCGAAATCGTCTGCACCTGCCGCGTCTGGCCAAAGCCGAGCACGACGATTTCCTCGCCTTCCGCCGGCGCCGCTTCGTCAACCTCCGGGGCGGCGACGGGTGCTACGACCACGCGTTCCTGGCCGTACGCCGCGCCAGTCATGAGTGCGAGCGGCGCTGCGCCAACCAACCAGATGCGTACCGTCATGATAACCCCCTGCGACGTTCTGAACTGCCGTCCTGTCGGGGGGCGCTTGCGGCGGTATCGTGAAGTACGTGCGACGGTTCGGCGACCGATCGATGACAATGTGCCGCCAATGGCGGCAGGGTACGATCGGGCTCCAAACCCGCCGACTTGCGAGAACTCGACCGGTGCAAGCGATTATTAACCATCTGTCACGCAGCCGCAACGAACCCGTAATCCATCTGCCATGCGCAACGGGCAACCTGATGCACGAAGGCGGCCGGGGTCGCACCATCACATGCGGGGAATATCGGGTATGGATCTGTCCAAATATGTCCGGATCGGACGCTATGCCCTGCCCGAACCCACCCGCACCACCGCCCCCGCCGGCAACGTGCTGGGACAGGAAGCCTCGGGCGTCGCCTATAACTGGGACACCGACACGCTGTTCATCATCGGCGACGGCGGGCGTTCGATCACCGAGGTGAGCAAGTCGGGCAAGCTGGTCAGCACGATGACGCTGGGTGCCGGCAACAGTCCGCAGGGCACTGCCTTCTACGATCCCGAAGGCATCACCTATATCGGCAACGGCCAGTTCGTGTTCACCGAGGAACGCGATCGCAACGCCGTGCTCATCACCTATGAAGCGGGCGCGACCAAGACGCGCGCCGATGCGCAGGTCGTCAACCTCGGCACCTTCGTCAACAATATCGGTCTGGAGGGTCTGAGCTACGACCCGCTGACCAAGGGCTTCATCTTCGTCAAGGAAGCCGGACCGATCGGCGTGTTCCAGACGACGCTCGACTTCGCCAACAACACCGCCAGCAACGGGTCGGCCACGACCGAAAATTCGACGAACCTGTTCGATCCGGCGCTGCTCGGCCTGTCCGACGTCGCCGATGTGTTCGCGCTGTCGAACATCCCATCGCTGGCCGGCACCGCCGAAGCGGACAACCTCCTCATCATCAGCCAGGAAGAGGGCAAGATCGTGAAGGTCGATCGCGCCGGCAACATCCTGAGCGAACTGGTCATCCAGACCGATGCGGGCAATCCGCTGGGCGTCGCCGACCAGCAGCATGAGGGGATCACCGTCGATCGCAACGGCTTCCTCTACGTCGTCAACGAAAATGGCGGCGGCGATGCCGATCATCCGCAACTCTGGGTCTATGCCCCGGCCGACTTCCCCGATGCCGCGCCGAGCGCGATCACGCTCGGCAACGCCCTGTCCGCGATCGAGGAAAACAGCGGCACCGCCCGCCGGGTGAAGGTCGCCGACGTGCTGGTCACCGACGACGGCATCGGCGTGAACCAGCTCGCCGTCACCGGGACCGACGCCGCCTTCTTCGAAGTCGATTCGACCGGCCTATATCTGAAGGCCGGCACGAAACTCGATTACGAAACCAAAACCAGCTACGCGGTCACCGTCACCGTCGATGATCCCAATGTCGGCGGCGCGGTCGATGCCAGCGTCGATTATGTGCTGAACGTCACCGACATCGCCAACGAAGTCGTCAAGCCGACGCTGTTCATCTCCGAAATCGCGCCATGGTCGAGCAGCAACAGCCCGGTCGCCGCCGACTGGTTCGAAGTCACCAACAACGGCGACGTCGCGATCGACCTGACCGGGTGGAAGGTCGACGATAATTCGGCGCAATTCAGCAACGCCCGCGCACTGACCGGCATCGCCCGGATCGAGGCGGGCGAGTCGGTCATCTTCTTCGAAACCGCCGATCTGGCCGCGACGCAGGCGGCGTTCGTCGATGCATGGTTCGGGGGCAAGGCCCCGGCAGGACTGCAATTCGGTGCCTATACCGGGTCGGGCGTGGGCCTGAGCAGCAACGGCGATCAGGTCAATCTCTACGACACGAGCGGCGAAGTGCGCGCCAGCGTCAGCTTCGGCGCATCGCCCGCCGCCAGCCCGTTCGCGACCTTCAACAACGCCGCCGCGATCAACAATGGCGACGTAACCACGCTCAGCGAAGCCGGACGGAATGGCGCGGTCGCGGTCGGCAGCGGGACCACCGCCGCGATCGGGTCGCCCGGCACGGTCGGCAAGCTGTTCGTATCGGAAGTCGCGCCATGGGCCAGCGGCGACAGCCCGGTCGGGGCCGACTGGTTCGAAGTCACCAATTCGACCGGCCTCGCCATCGACCTGACCGGGTGGAAGGTCGACGACAATTCGCAATCGCCGATCGCCGCCGTCGCCCTGACCGGGATCGATCAGGTCGCTGCCGGGGAATCGGTCGTCTTCGTCAATGGCGGCGCGATCGAGGTTCAGGCGTTCGTCACCACGTGGTTCGGCGGCACGCTGCCCGGCGGCGTCCGGATCGGGACCTATACCGGATCGGGCATCGGGCTGAGCACCGGCGGCGATCAGGTCAATCTCTACGACGCCGGCAATATGCTGCGCGCCAGCGTCAGCTTCGGCCAGTCGACCGGCCGTCCGTCGCTCGCGACGTTCGACAACGCCGCCGGCCTGACCGGTCCGATCGCGCAGACCAGCACCATCGGCACCAACGGCGCCTATCAGGTGACGACCGTCAACGGCACCGAAACCGGATCGCCCGGATCGATCCGCACGGTGATCGACGACAGCAATGCAGCACCGACCGCCATCGCGCTCGCCAACGCGCTGGGCGGGATCGACGAAAACACCGGCACGCTGACCCGGATCAAGGTCGCCGACATCGCCATCACCGACGATGGACGCGGCGCCAATGCGCTGGGGCTGACCGGCAGCGACGCGGCCTTTTTTGAAGTCGACGCCAATGGCCTGTACCTGAAGGCTGGCACCAGTCTCGATTACGAAGCCAAGACCAGCTACGCGGTCACCGTCACCGTCGACGATCCGACCGTCGGTGCGACGCCCGACGCCAGCACCGAGTATGTGCTGAACGTCCGCGACATCGCCAACGAAGGCACCGGCCCGGCGATCCGCATCACCGAAGTCGCCCCATGGGCCAGCGGCGACAGCCCGGTACGCGCCGACTGGTTCGAACTTACGAACTTTTCGGATGCCGCGGTCGATATCGCCGGGTGGCGCGTCGACGATGATTCGCACAGCTTCGCCGCGTCGGTCGCACTGGGCGGCGTGACCGGCATCGCCGCCGGCCAGTCGGTGATCTTCCTCCAGACCACCGACCTTGCCGCGACGGTAAAGACCTTCGTCGATACGTGGTTCGGCGGACAGGCACCGGCCGGGCTGACCTTTGGCAGCTATACCGGATCGGGTATCGGATTGAGCGGAGGGGGCGATGCGGTCGTCCTGTTCGACGCCGCCGGGCGGGTCGCGGCCAACGTCACCTTCGGCGCGTCGACCGGTGTGCCCGCGCTGGCGACGTTCGACAATGCGGCGGGACTGAACAACGCACGACTGACGACGATCGCCACCGCCGGCATCGACGGCGCGTTCACCGTTCCCGGCAGCACCGGAAACAGCGAAACCGGATCGCCGGGTTACATCGCGCCATCGCAGATCGTCGGCGGGGCCGGTAACGACGTGCTGAACGGCACCGTCCTTGCCGACCGGATGATGGGCGGCGGGGGCAACGACACGCTGTCGGGCATGGCCGGCAACGACCGTCTGATCGGCGGGGCCGGATCGGACACGATGCGCGGCGGCGCGGGGGCCGATGCGTTCTTCTTCGCGATCGGCGACAACAGTCTGACGCGGGCCCGGGCACAGACGCTCGACCGCATCCTCGACTTCTTGGCGCAGGACGTGCTGGTCACCGACGTCGCGCTGTTCGATAGCGACGACAACGGCATCGTCACCTTCGGCCGCAACAAGGTGCTCGACCTGACCGGCGGCGGCCAGGTCAACATCATCGGCGACAACGGCAAGCGCGTCCTCGCGCTCGAGTTCGACGGCATCTGGCGCGACGAAGCGACCGGCATCGACCAGTATGTCTATAGCCTGGTCGGGTCCGCCGCCGGGGTCGGCACCCTCGACCTGACCGCCTGACGCATCGCCGGGGATCGGAAGCACGCGCCGCCGATCCCCCGGTTCCTTACCGTCGGGCGCGCGACTGCCGCCAGACCAGCAGCGCGTCGACCGCATCGGTCTGGATCAGGCGGACGCCGCTATCCGCCAGTCGTCCCCAGACCGCTTCGGGATCGCGCGCCGCGACCGCATCGCCGCCCAGCCCGGTCACGAACCCTTCGAACAGGGTGTTGACCCAGACGGCCATGCCCGCTTGCCGGGCAGCGGCGACGCTGGCCGGCAAGGTCGCGAGCGGCATCCGCGGCAGTTCGACCGCGATCGGACGGCGCCGCGCCCCCACCTGCTGCCGGATGATCGCCGGCACGTCGGCGGCGGCCGGATCGCCGGTGATCGGGATCGGCGCGAACGGCACCCGGTCATAGGGCGGCATGGCGGCCAGTGGCGGCGAACCGATCCCGGCAAAGGTCTTGACGATCACCCGGTCGGCCGCACCCGCACGCACGACCGCGTCGACAACCTCGCCATAGATCGCGTCCTTCACGTCGAGGTTCAGGACGATCCGCCCCTTGGCCAACGCCAGCAGTTCGTCGAGGGTCGGCACCCGTTCGTCGGTGAGCGCCGTTCCCGCCCCGCCTTCGTCGTCGCGCAGGCGCAGCGCGCGGATCTGCGCGAGGGTCAGGTCGGCGACCTTCCCCGTGCCATCGGTGGTCCGGTCGACGCTGTCGTCATGGACCATGACCAGATAGCCGTCGCGGGTGCGGCGCACGTCGGTTTCCATCACCTCCACCCCCATCGCCGCACAGCGTAGCAGCCCGGCGCGCGAATTTTCGGGAAGGGTCCCGTCCATCCCGCGCGTCGGAGCGGCGGCATGACAGCCGCGATGGGCGATGGCGATGATGCCACCTTTGGGATCGACGATCCGACGCATCGTATCGACCGGCCCCGCCTGTGCCGCCGAAGCGACGACACAGGCGAGGACGGTGGCGAGCAGCGGACGGATCACCATTTGCGGCTCACGATCAGGCGGAAGTTGCGTCCGAACAGCGGCCGGCCGAAGATCGCGGTCGGTACGCCCTGCCCGAACCGGTCGCCCGCGGTATTGCCTTCGGTAAAGCCATGCGCGTTGGTGATGTTGTCGCCTACGACCTGCACCTGCCAGTCGCCGCTGCTGACCGTCCCGCCCAATCCGAACGCGCCATAAGCGGGCAGTGCGGTGCTGTTGAAGAAGTCGGTATAGCGTCGGCCGACATAGTCATAGCGTCCATAGACGCTGACCGCCGCGCCGCCGATGTCGAGGTCGACGGTCGGCCGTACGTTCAGGAACAACTTCGGTTCGCGGATGATCTGCTTGCCGCTCGCCCTGCTGCCATCGGCGCCGGTATTGCTGCTGAAGTTCAGGTAGCGCGGGTCCTGAAACGTCACCGACCCGGCGAGCGAGAAGGGTCCGGTCAGGCGCAGCTGCCCATCGGCCTCCAGCCCCTTGGTCTCGGCAGTACCGATGAAGTTCGTCACCTGATCCGCGCGGCCTGTCGCCGGGTTGAACGCCGCGAAGCTGGCGTTCAGTGGATCGAACCGGGTGTAGAAGCCGGTGACGTAGAGATAGGAGCGACCGGCGGCGAACTTCACGCCCGCCTCGTACAGCTTGGCCTTGGTCGCGACGATCGCCGCCACCGGATAGTTCAGCGCGATGGTGGTGTTGGGCGGCACCTCCAGCTGCGATGCGCGGATATACGCGCCGATATTGCCGGTCGCGTCGTAATTGGCCCCGACTGTCCAGTTGGTCGCCTGCTGCTTCAGCCGCAACGTACCGATCGCGCCGGTGAACCCGCGCGTGGCATTGTCGGCCAGCGTGGTGGCGTCGCCCAGATTATAACTCGACGTCAGCCGGCCGAACCCGTCATAGCTATACCATTCGTGACGCAGGCCGGCATCGATCCGCAGCCGATCGGTCACGTCCCACGTGTCGGTGCCGTACAGCGCGACCAGCTGTCCGTCGGTCGCACCGCCGCCCAGCGTCGCGGCATTGGCCAGCGCACCATTGTCGGTGACATAGCCCAGCACCGCCCCCGTCGCGCTATAGGCAGCAAGGTCCAGCGTGCGCGGCCGCGACTTCACCTCGACCAGCAGATTCTGGTACGCGTTGAACGTCTTCTGACCCCAGAAAGAGGTATAGACCCCGGCGCGCAGATCGTGTGCGCCGATCGCGGTTTCCAGCTTGCGCGTGACCGACAGGTCGCCCTGCGTCGAATGGAAATCCGTTTCGACCGAACGATATTGCGCCTGCATCACCAGCCCGGAATCGGCGGCGGGGTTATAGGCGGTCTGCCCGCCCGTACCGGCGACGCTGTAGCCGAGGCGGCTGACGTTCGCACCGAAAGCGGTGGTCGCCGCTGCGCGGAAATTATTGGCGAACGTCGTCGCATCGACCGGGTTCGACGTCGAATAGAAGGCGTCGAAATGCAACTTGCCCTGCGTGACGCCACCCTTGGCCGACACGTGCCAGTCGCCGAAATCGCCTTCGTAATTCAGCGCGACGTTCCCGAATTGCAGATGCCGCCCATTGGCCAGATCGCCGCGCTGGTTCTGCAACACGCCGGCGCCGTCGCGATATTTGATGTTCACCTGTCGCAGCGACGGGCTGTTCAGCGTGCCGGTGAAATAGTCGATATAGCGGTCGAGGGTGACCGACGGATCACGCGGATCGGCGGTCGGGATCGACAGATAGAACAGGTTGTGGTCGTTGGTGTACTGTCCCGACAGCTTGACGAACCCATTGGCCAGATCATGGCGGATATTCGCGCGGATCTGCCCGCCGCGATCGGACGGGAAGCCGGAGTCGCGATAGCCGTCATGATGGCGCAGGAAGCCTCCGATGGCGTAATAGGTGTCCTTCGAAATCCGTCCCGCCTGATAGGCATCGAGCCGGTACAACCCGGTATCGCCCAGCGTCAGCTGCGCCTTGCCGCGCGTCGTCGCGCTGCCGGTCACGGTGATGACGTTGGCGATCGCGGCGGCGGTGCTGGCATAGATCGGTGCCGGACCGCCGCGAACGACCTCGATCCGGTCGGTCATCAGGTCGAGCCGGTTCATGCCGTCGCCCTGATTGAAGAAGAAGCCGTCCAGTTCCTGGAACAGCGGCAACCCGTCCTGCTGATAATAGAGGAAACCGCGATCGGTCGGAATGCCGCGCACGCGGGTGATGTTCTGCACCTCGCCGCCGGTCGCCTCGGCATGGATGCCCGGCAACGTCCCGATCAGGTCGGTCGTGCTTTTGGGCGCGATCTTCTGGATATCGGTCTGGCTCAGCGAATTGACCGCATAGGATACGTCGAAGCGGCGCTGCTGCCGCGCCGATCCGGTGACGATGATGTCCGATGCCGGCGCGTCCGTGGACTCCACGGTTTCGGCGGTCGGCGTCGTATCGCGCGGGGTCTGCGTGGTTTGCGCGATGGCCGGACTGGCGATGGCAAGCAGCGCGACGTACGCGACGCCGCCCAGGAATTTGGTGTGCATGGATGGAAGCCCCCTGTGGTTTCGTTGAGGAGCCCTTGGCGGCACTGCGTGACAGTTTTATTTGCTTACACGCAATTAAATCACAGCCTGGTGGGACGTGATCGAGTGGATCGGAATCATCGCCGCGCCGATGACCACCGCCTTGCTGCCGATGGTGGACGCGAGCACGGGCGGCAAGGTCGCCCGATACTTGTCGCCGCGACGGCGGCCGATCGCGTCCAGCCCGTCGGCGATGCGGCGCAGCAGCGGCAGCGGCAATGCGCCCGACACGATGATCGCGCCGGGATCGAGCCAGACGATGCCGCTCAGCACGGCCAGGTCCAGCTGCTCGATCACCCGGTCGGTCCAGCGGTCGATGATCGCACGATGCGTCGCCATCAATCCGTCGATGTCGGCCAGCGAATCGACCTCGACCCCCTCGGCGCGCAGGGTCCGCAGCAGGTCGATGCCCGATGGCCGGTCGCCATGACCGGGAAACAGCCGCCCGACCTCGCCGGCATTGCCATGTTCGCCGAGGAACAGGTCGCGCTCGGCGATCAATCCGCCGCCGACGCCATGCCCCAGGAACAGGGTCAGGACCGATCGATAGCGACCGATGATACCGTCCTGATAATATTCGGCCAGCCCGGCGACGCTGGCGTCGTTCTCGATCCACACCGGCATGCCCAGCACGTCGCCGATGATCTCGGCCAGCGGCACGTCGTCCCATCCCGCGACGCGGTCGACGACGGCGCGACGATTGCGGTCGCCCGACAGGGCATAGCCCGGAACGGCGACCCCCATGCCCAGAAACTGGCCGCGCATGAAACCGTGCGCCGCCGCCAGCGCCTGCAACCGCGCCTCGACGGCGCGGGCGAACACGCGGGGGTCGGGACTGTCGAACGGCGTCGTATCGTGTACCAGCGGCCAGCCGCGAAAATCGACCAGCACCAGTTCCAGCCAACCGGGATGCGGCGTCGCGCCGATCGCCCAGCCGCCGCGTCCCGACACGGTCAGCGGCACCAACGGCCGCCCCCGCGCCACCGCTTCGGGGGATTCGCGTTCCTCGATCAAGCCGAGCGCCAGCAGCGATTGGGTCAGCCGGGTCACCGTCGCGCCGTTCATCCCCAGCACCTGCGCCAGTCGCGTCCGCGGGGCGGTCCCCTCGATCCGCAACTGGATCAGGACCCGGCGTTGCGGTTCGCTGAGCGGGATGGGCGGGCGGTGCGGACGCGACATGATGCGGATGATATAGTTGCGACGTGTCAAATAAATGAAATCGCCGCCGCCTATGCGCAGCCACCATGCCCTCCCCTGCCGATCCCGTCCCGACGTCACTGCCCACCCGGATCGGCTACAGCATCGGCAATCTGGGCAAGAGCGTCGTCTGGACCAGTTTCGAAAATTTCATGCTGTTCTATCTGGTGTCGATCGCCGGATTGCCGCCGATGCTGGCAGGCGGATTGCTCGCGGCGGCGATGTTGTGGGACGGGCTGTTCGACCTCGGTATCGCGTTATGGGCCGATGCCCATGGCAGCGGCGACCGGCTGGGGCGGCTGATCGTGATCGGCGCGCCGATGTGCGCGACCGGTTTCTACCTGTTGTTCACGCTCGACCGGCCGGGGGCGATCGCGGCGGCGATCTTTCTGTGCCGGGTCGGCTATTCACTATGCGATGTCGGCCATAACACGCTGCTGGTGCGCGTCGCCCGGACACCGGGCGATGCATCCTCGGTATCGGGCTATCGACTGATCTTCAGTGCATGCGGTGCCGGGCTGGTGGCGCTGGCGTCGACCTGGAGCCTCGCCCCGTCCGACGCGGCGGCGCGGCAGGATGCGTTCGCCACCAGCGCGCTGATGGGCGGGCTGTTGTACGCGGCGACGCTCGGCATCGCCGTGATCGCGACCCGGCATCTGGGGGGACGAACCGGGCAGCGCCAGCCACTGTCGCCGCGCGACCGGTTGCGCGGATTGTGGCGGCACGAAGCGTTCCGCCGAACGCTGCTGGTCGCGGCGATCCAGGCGGGGATCGTGCCGCTGTTCCTGCGGACGCTGCCCTTTTTCGGGCAGGCTGTGCATCACGATGCGGGCTGGGCCGGACCCGCGCTGGCGACGATCACGCTGGGTCAGGCGCTGTCGCTGCCGGGCTGGATGGCGCTGTCCCGCCGCGTGTCGCCGATCGCGATCTCGCGGATCGGGCATGGCACGACCATCGTTGCGATGGCAGGGCTGGCGATCGGGTCGCGTGGGCCGATCGGCACCGCAATGCTCCTGTTGCTCGGCAGCGCGCTTGCCGCGATGAATCTGGCCATCTGGGCAATGCTCGCGCTGGTCGCGCAACGGTCGGCAGCGAACGAGGCGACCCCGGTCGGCCTGTTCCTGACCACCCTGAAATCCGCCGCCGCGCTCGGGAACCTGGCGTCCGGCGCGCTGGTCGCCATGGCACCCCCGCAATCGTCGGACAGCTGGTCGACCTTTACCTTCGGAGCGCTGCTGTTTCCGGTGGCCGGATGTGTCCTGACATTGCTGCTGTTACGCCCGCGCGCGTCTACCGCCGCAACTTGAGAAGATTCACCGACAGGCCGGCGTCAATGGTCGGCGCGTAGCCGATATCCGACGCCGAGCTCGTTGGCGATGACACTGCCCACCGGTCCCGGGGCTTCGAGTTTTTGGCGCAGGTTGCGGATGACGATACGCAAATATTCGACGCGCGGTTCCTCCTCCGCGCCCCAGCATGCCGCCAGCACCCGCTCATGCGTCACGACGCGGCCGATATGCCGCGCCAGCATGCCGAGCACGTCATGCTCCTTCCGGGTGAGGTGCAGCTCCTCCTCGCCCCGACGCACGATCCGCCGATCGAGATCGATGCTGAGGTCGCCGCGGCGGACGATCTTCTGCGTGGCGGGTGACACCCCCTGATGACGCAGCGCGACCCGCAACCGGGCGAGCAGTTCGTCGGTATCGAACGGCTTCGTCACGAAATCGTCCGCGCCGAGATCGAGCGCGGTCACCTTTTCGTCGGTCGCGTCGCGCGCCGATACGACGAGGATCACGATGTCGCCCTGCGCGCGCAACTGCGGGATGATGCTCAGCCCGTCGCGATCGGGAAGGCCGAGGTCGAGCAGGACGGCGCTGGGATGCTCGACCGCCGCCTGCCGCAGCGCACCCCTGGCATCTTCCGCCTCGACGACCGCATATTCGGCCCGCAACAGCGTGTTGCGGAGCAACCGGCGGATCGCCGCGTCGTCGTCCACGACGAGAATCTTAGCCGGCATGGCGAGGGGCGCTTTCGGTCGCGTGCGGTTGGACGATCAGGGCGGGCGGGAACACCAGCGCGAAGGCGGCACCGGTGCCGTCGGGGCGGTTGGAGGCTTCGACGGTCATGCCCATCGCCTCCGCGAACGCCTTGACGATGGCGAGCCCGAGGCCGGTCCCGCCGATCGCGCGATCGGACCCCTCCAGACGTTTGAACATTTCGAACACCTCGCGCTCGCGACCCGGCGGCAATCCCGGCCCGTGATCGAGGACCGCGAGCCGCAGCTCACCATACCGGTTTCGACCCTCGATCACGATGTCCGTCCCCGGTTCGCCATATCGGCCGGCATTGTCGAGCAGGTTCAGCAGGCAGTGATGGAGCAGCTGTGGATCGGCACGCACCAGCGGCAGGTCGGGCGGAACGTCCAGACGCACCGCATGTCCCTCCAGCGCCCGTCGGGCATCGTGCGCCGCCCCGGTGACCGCATCGCTCAGGTCGGTCGCCTCGATATTGAGTTTCAGCGCCCCCGCCTCGACCCGTGCCATGTCGAGCAGATTGGCGACGAAGCGGTTGAGCCGCTGCGCCTCGCTCTCGATCGTACCGATCAGTTCGGGCGTAACCCCGTGATGCAGTTCCGCCGCGGCGGCGATCACGGCGGTCAACGGCGTGCGCAGATCGTGGCTGACCGAGGATAGCAGCGCGGCGCGAAGCCGGTCACGGGTGCGGACCACATCGACGTCGCGCATCTCGGCCTGAAGCCGCAACCTTTCGAGCACCAGCGCGGACTGGTCGATCAGGCTGCCGAGCAGCGGCAACTGATCGGCGCGCACCGGGCTGCCGGCCTTGTCGCTGGCGACGCCCAGCACGCCGAGCACGCGGTCGCCCGCCTTCATCGGCTGGAACAGCCATTCCGAGGCGGCGAGCGTACCCGATCCCTTGCCCGCCGGGCTGCCGGTGTCGAAGGCCCAGCTGGCCGCGGCATTGTCCATCGTGTCGAGGCGATAGGTCGGGTCGCTGGCCGCGATGATGTCGAGCGCCGCGCCATGCCCACGGCCGAGCAGCACCACCTGTACGTCGAGCAGGCGGCGGACATCGTCACAGATCATCTGCGCGGCGATATCGAGATCGTTGACCCCGGCGATCTGGCGCAGGAAGCCGGCCAGCGTCGCGTTGGTCCGCGCGCTGGCGGTGGCCAGATCGGCCTGCGCGCGCACCCGCGCGGTCAGCTGGCTGGTCGCGATGGCGATGCCGAGCAGCACGATTATCGAAATCAGGTTTTCGGGATTGCTGACCGTCAGCGTCCCGGTCGGCGGCAGGAAAAAGAAGTTATAGGCGAGGCTGGAGGCGATGCCCGCGTACAGCCCGGTCCGCAGGCCATAGAGGCTCGCCGCCGCCATTACCGGCAGCAAATACAGCAGCGCCACGTTGCCGAGGTCGAGGATCTGAAACAGCGCGCTGGCAAGGGCGGTGATCGCCGCGACCATCGCGCTGGTGATCGCATAGCCGGCGGGCGTACCCCATTGTCCCGGACGTCGCCGGATGCGCTGCCGGCCCGACGTCGCGGTCGGCATCGGCAGCACGTGAACGGTGACGCCGGGGGTATCGCGGACCAGACGGTCGACGACCGACCCATGGCGAAGCTCGAACCAGCGCGAGCGGTCCGCCTTGCCCAGCACCAGCTGGGTGGCGCGCAGGTCGACCAGTACGGACTGGATGCCGGCCACGACATTCTCGGCGGGCACGGTCGCGACCGCACCGCCCAGCTGCGTCGCCAGCGTCATCGTCGCCGCGATCCGGGCGTGCTGTTCGTCGGTAAAGTGTGCGGCACGCGGCGTTTCGATGAATACCGCCGTCCATGGGCCGCGCAGACCATCGGCGACCCGCTTTGCGGCACGCACCAGCGCGTCGCAGCCCGGCAGCTCGCTGATCGCGACGACGATGCGGTCGCCCCCGGCCCATGTACCGCCGAGCCCCAGCGACCGAACATCGTCCAGCATCCGGGCATCGACGGCCTGCGCCGCCCGGCGGAGTGCCAGTTCGCGCAACGCGGACAGGTTCGATTTCGAAAAGAAGTGACCGAGGGCGCGGCTCGCTTCGGCGGGAAGATAGACTTTCCCCGCTTTCAACCGCTCGATCAGCTCGTCGGGCGGAATGTCGACGACCTCGATCTCGGCGATTTCGAGGATGCGGTCGGGCACCGTCTCGCGCACCCGCACCCGGGTGAAGCTGGCGACGATATCGTTCAGGCTTTCGACGTGCTGGATGTTGACGGTCGAATAGACGTCGATGCCCGCCGCCAGCAGCTCCTCGACATCCTGATAGCGTTTGGGATGACGGCTGCCCGGCGCATTGGTGTGCGCCAGTTCATCGACCAGCGCCAAACGCGGCGCACGGTGCAGGACGGCGTCGATATCCATCTCGCGCAGCGTACGCCCTTCATAGGCCACGTCGCGCCGGGCGACGATCTCATGGCCCCGCAGCAGCGCCCCGGTTTCGGCGCGGCCATGGGTTTCGACGACGCCGATGACGACATCGACCCCGTCGCGCTGCCGCGCTGCCCCTTCGGACAGCATTTCATAGGTCTTGCCGACGCCGGGGGCCGCGCCGAGAAAGATCTTCAGCCGCCCCCTGCCCTCCTGCTCGGCCGCGCGCAGAAGGGCGTCGGGATCGGGACGCGCCATGTCCGGTCCTGATCCCACCACCGGCATCAGCGCGCGGGCGACCGGACCGGCGCGCCGGGGGCCGCATCGAGCGCCTGATTGAGCGCGAGGACGTTGACACGGGGATCCCCCAGCAGCGCGGTTTCGGTGTTTCCGGTCACGATATTCCGAACGCGATCGGGCGAGATGCCGCGCACGCGCGCGATGCGCGGCACCTGTACCATCGCCGCCGCCGGCGACAGATCGGGGTCCAGCCCCGATCCGCTGGCGGTGACCAGATCGGCGGGCACCGCGCCGGTCAGCCCCTCACCCCGGCGTTTCGCGACATCCGGCGTTACCCGGTCGACCAGCGCCCGGCTCGTCGGGCCGAGGTTCGAACCGGACGAGGCGAGCCCGTCATAGCCCTTGCCGGCCGCCGACGGCCGCGTCTGGAAATAGCGGTCGGCGGTGAAGGCCTGTCCGACGACGGTCGATCCGATGACCCGGCCGGTCGTGTCGCGAACGAGACTGCCATTGGCCTGGCTCGGGAAGATCGCCTGGCCGATACCGGTCATCGCGAGAGGGTATGCCAGCCCAAGCAGCAGCGCGAACAGGATCGTCATGACGATCGCCGGACGCAGCGCGGTAGAAAAATCTTTGCCCATGATATCGATCCTTACGCGAGGCCGAGGCCACCGACCACAAGGTCGATGATCTTGATGCCGACGAACGGGGCGAGAAGCCCCCCCAAACCGTAGATGGCGAGGTTGCGTGCCAATAATGGTCCCGCCGCCATCGGCTTGTATGCCACGCCCTTCAGCGCCAGCGGCACCAGCAGCGGGATGATGACCGCATTGAAGATGATCGCGCTCAGGATCGCCGACTGCGGCGAGCCGAGGCCCATGACGTTCAGCACGCCGAGGCCCGGATAGAGCGCGACGAACATCGCGGGAATGATCGCGAAATATTTCGCCACGTCGTTGGCGACCGAGAAGGTCGTCAGCGCACCGCGCGTCATCAGCAACTGCTTGCCGAGGCCGACGACCTCGATCAGCTTGGTCGGATCACTGTCGAGGTCGACCATGTTGCCCGCCTCGCGCGCGGCCTGCGTGCCGGTGTTCATCGCCACGCCGACATCGGCCTGCGCAAGGGCGGGCGCGTCGTTGGTGCCGTCGCCGCACATCGCCACCAGCTTGCCGCCCTGCTGTTCCGTGCGGATCAACGCCAGCTTGTCCTCGGGCGTCGCCTGCGCGAGGAAGTCGTCCACCCCCGCCTCCGCCGCGATGGCAGCGGCAGTCAGCGGGTTGTCGCCGGTAATCATCACCGTGCGGATGCCCATCGTGCGCAGCTCGCCGAAGCGTTCGCGGATACCCGCCTTCACCACGTCCTTCAGGAAGATCGCGCCGAGCAGGCGACCGTCCTTGGCCACCGCCAGCGGGGTACCGCCGGCGCGTGCGATCTCGTCGGTGATGCGGCGCAGTTCGGTTGCCGCCGCCGTCTCGCCCGAACCGGGGTTCGCCTTCAGGATCGAGACGACGGCCCCCTTCTGGATCAGCGTGCCGTCGAAGCGGACGCCCGATACGCGGGTCTGGGCGGTGAACGGGATGACCTCCGCCCCGGCGGGCATCAGCCGTTGCAGATTGAACGCTTCGCGCGCCAGCACCACGATCGAACGGCCTTCGGGCGTTTCGTCCGCAAGGCTGGCGAACAGGGCGGCTTCGGCCAGTTCGGCATCGCTGGTGCCGCCGACCGCCCGGAACTCGCTCGCCTGCCGGTCGCCGATCGTGATCGTGCCGGTCTTGTCGAGCAGCAGGACGTCGATATCGCCCGCCGCCTCGACCGCGCGGCCCGATTTCGCGAGCACGTTGAAGCGGACGAGCCGGTCCATGCCCGCGATCCCGATCGCCGACAGCAGCGCCGCGATCGTCGTCGGGATCAGCGTGATGAGCAATGCGGCGAGGATGGCGATGGGGATGCTGCCGCCCGCATAGGCGGCGAAGCCCGGAATGGTGGCGACCGCGATCAGGAAAATGATGGTCAGACCGACGAGCAACAGCGTCAGCGCGATCTCGTTGGGCGTCTTCTGCCGTTCGGCCCCCTCGACCAGCGCGATCATGCGGTCGAGAAAGCCCTTGCCCGGCTCGACCGTCACCTTGACGCGGATCTCGTCGGAAATGACGCGCGTGCCCGCGGTCACGGCCGAGCGATCGCCGCCCGCCTCGCGGATCACCGGTGCACTCTCCCCGGTGATCGCCGCTTCGTTGACCGACGCGACGCCCGATACGACGTCGCCGTCCGACGGGATCAGGTCGTTCGTCTCGACCAGCACGACGTCGCCGACCCTCAGCTGGCTGGCGGGCACCGCGTCATATGCGCGGCCGTCGCCCTTCAGCCGCTTGGCCGTCAGTTCGGCCTTGGTGGCGCGCAGGCTCGCCGCCTGCGCCTTGCCGCGCCCCTCGGCCAGCGCCTCGGCAAAAGTGCCGAACAACACGGTCAGCCACAGCCAGACGACCAGCTGGAGCTTGAACCCGATCGTCAGGCCGTCCTGCCCGACGACGAGCAGGACGGTCATCAGCGCCGCAACGACGGCGGTGACGAACATGACCGGGTTGCGGACAAGCTCCCTCGGGTTGAGCTTCAGGAACGACGCCGTGATCGCGGGCAGGACGAGATCGGCTGTAAACAGGCTCTTGGCCGGATCTTTTTGTGATTGGGTTTTCGCCATGATGGCCCCCGTGTCAGAACAACTGGCCGCGGATCATCGCGAGATGATCGGCGATCGGACCGAGCGCGAGGCTCGGCAGGAAAGTGAGGCCACCCAGAACGAGGATGATGCCGACCAGCAGGCCGACCCACAGGCCGCCCGTCGTCGGGAACGATCCCGCGCTTTCCGGCGTGTATTTCTTCGCCGCGAGGCTGCCGGCGATCGCCAGCATCGGCACGATGACGAAGAAGCGGCCGACCCACATCGCGACCCCCAACAGTCCGTTGTACCAGGGCGTGTTGGCGGTCAGGCCGGCAAAGGCCGAACCGTTGTTCGCGACGGCGGAGGTGAAGGCGTAGAGGATCTCCGAAAAGCCGTGCGGCCCCTTGTTCAGCGGCCCGGCCAGCCCCTGTTCCAGCGCCGACGACAGGGCGGTCAGGCCGAGGATCATCAGCGGCAGCACCGCGATGGCGAGGACCGCCAGCTTGACCTCGCGCGCCTCGATCTTCTTGCCGACATATTCGGGCGTGCGGCCGACCATCAGCCCGGCGACGAACACCGCGAGGATGGCGAACAGCAGAAAGCCGTAGATGCCGGCACCGACGCCGCCGATCACAACCTCGCCCAGCTGCATGTTGAACAGCGGGATCAGTCCGCCGAGCGCCGTGAAGCTGTCATGCATCGCGTTGACCGCGCCGCACGACGCGGCGGTGGTGACGACCGAGAACAGTGCGGAGGCGGCGATGCCGAAGCGCACCTCCTTGCCCTCCATATTGCCGCCCGCGACGCCGATATGGTGCAGCACCGGGTTACCTACCGCTTCCGCCCAGTAGGTAACGGTCGTGCCGGCGAGGAACAGGATCATCATCGCCGCGAGGATCGCCCAGCCCTGTCGCGGATTGCCGACCGCCTTGCCGAAGGTCCAGGTCAGCCCGACGCCGATGACGAAGATCGACAGCATCTGGACGAAGTTGGTCAGCGCGGTCGGATTCTCGAACGGATGGGCGGAGTTGGCGTTGAAGAAGCCGCCGCCATTGGTGCCGAGCATCTTGATCGCTTCCTGCGAAGCGACCGGCCCCAGCAGGATCGACTGGCGCGCGCCCTCCAGCGTCTGCACGTCGACGACGCCGCCCAGCGTCTGCGGCACGCCGCTGGCGATGTAGAAGAGGGTCAGCGCGACGCAGAGCGGCAGCAGCAGGTAGAGCGTGATCCGCGTCACATCGGCCCAGAAGTTACCGACCGTCTTCGTTTCCCGCCGCGCGAACCCGCGAAACAGCGCAAAGGCCAGCGCGATGCCGGTCGCCGACGACAGGAAGTTGTGGATCGTCAGCCCCAGCATCTGGCTGAGGTTCGACATGGTGCTCTCGCCGCCATAGCTTTGCCAGTTGGTGTTGGCGGTGAAGCTGATCGCGGTGTTGAACGACAGATGCTCGCCGACACCGGCCAGATGCTGCGGGTTGCCCGGCAAGATGCCCTGCAGACGCAGCACCGCATAGGTGAACGCCATGAGGACCGCGTTGAACAGGAGCATGTGCACCGCGTAGCGGCGCCAGCTCTGCTCCTGCGAGGGATCGATACCCGACAACCTGTAGAAGCCCCGCTCGACCGGGCCGAGCAGGAGGTGAAGCGGGGTGCGTCGCCCTTCGTACAGCGCGAACAGCCACAGACCGACCGGCTTGGCGAGTGCCAGCAGGATGCCGGTAAAGGCGATGATCAGGAACCAGCCCTGAAGTGTCATGGTGCCGCCCCTTTCAGAAGCGTTCGGGGCGGATCAGGACGCCCACGAGATAGACGAGAAGGCCGAGCGCGGTCAGCGCCGCCAGCCAGAGATCGAGCGTCATGTCAGCGCTCCCTCACGCATTGTCGGAAAGGCGGACATAGGCGAGCGTCAGCGCCACCAGTCCGACCATGATCGCGACCCAGAGCAGGTCCTGCATCGGTGTTCTCCAAAGTTCAGAAGGCAGCGGTCAGCGCGACCACGACGGTGCCGCCGGCGATGTTGCCGGTGCCGTCCTGACCCTTGCTGAAACCGGGGCGGAGGTACGTCGCCTCGCGGTTCGAAATGTCGGTATCGACATAGCTGACGTTGAACGTCAGGTTCTTGTACGTGGCATCGGCACCCAGCGACCAATCCCAGTAGGTGCCGGTGGGCGAAACCGCGGTCGCGTTCGGACCGAGCCCGTCCTGTCCCCAGCTATGGCCGACATGCGCCCGCGCGGTGATCGGCGTACCGGCGAGCGCGAACGCGCCGTCGCCCCACAGATACAGGTTGTCGTCCCTGGCACCGGGATCGGTGTAGGTTCCGGCGGCAGCGGCGGCACCGGTGTCGTACCATTTGCCGATGGCCTCCTGCCTCGGCGCATAGGCAGCACCGGCGGTGAGCGTCGCCGGCCCGGCAATGCCGGTCAGTCTGGCATAGGGTTCGGCGAAATCGGTCTTGTCGGCACCACCCGGATAGAGGTACCAGGTCAGCCCGACGTCCAGCGTCGCGGTGTCGGACAGCCTCGCCTTGTACCCGCCGATCAGGTCGAGCTCCATATTGGCCCCGCCGAACGTGCCCCAGCCGGCAAGGTTCGAACCCCATGTTCCGATATACAGGCCGCTGTCGTGCGCGACGGTGATGCCGCCCTGCACCGCCATTTCCTGATCGGACTGCGATACGCCGCGGAACCGGTAATCGGACGCGATCGACGCCGACCCGCTGATCGTGATCGCCGGGGACGATGCGGTCCCGGCTCCCGCTTCCGCGTCGGCGGCGGGTGCCGACTGGGCTTGCGCCGCGGCCGGCAGCGCGAGCAGCGCCACGACTGCAGCCGCCTGATAAAACTTCATTCCTGCCATCCCTTTGCGCAGCAAACGTCGCATGACGCTGCCTTCAGGGACGCGCGATTAGGCCCATATCGCGTAGCAATTCGAGAGCGATTCCGGGTAATCGCATAGTGCGCGCATATAGATGTCGCTTTTTCGGGCGGTTTGGACGCCACGCGGCATGCGTGCGGCTTGGGATTGTCCCCACCCTTGACCTCGCGGTGCCCGGCATCCGACACTCATCGAATGATCAAGCCTTTCGTCACCACCGTCGCGCTGTTCGCCCTCGCCACCGGAACCGCTGCGCAGACCGTACCCACGCGGCAGGTCGGCACCGCCACCCTGTCGGGCGTGCCCGACATTCCCGCCGATGTGCGCGAGGCGGTGCAACGCTATCAGAACAGCCGCGCGGCGCAGTTCGAGGACTGGCTGGCCGACGGTTCGATGCTGATCGCCACGCGCTTCGGCGCAACCCAGCAACTGCATCATGTCGCGGCCCCCGGCGGCGCACGGACGCAGATCACCTTCGGCACCGAACCGGTCGCCGCAGCGACGACGATCCCCGGCAGCGACAGGTTCGTGATGACGCGCGACAGGGGCGGGGACGAGTGGTTTCAGCTCTACACGCGCGGTTTTACCGGTGTCGCGACGCCGCTGACCGAGGCCGGGACGCGCAACCAGTCGCCGGTCTTCAGCAAGGACGGTGCGCTGATGGCATGGGCGCGCGCGACCAAGGGCAGCGCCGCCTATGCGATCCTCGGCATCGATCCGAAGGCGGGCGGGAAACCGCGCACGCTCTACCAGTCCGATGGTGCGGTGGCGCCCGCCGATATCGCGCCCGACGCCGCGCGGCTGATCTTCGTGCGCAGCCTGTCCAACCGCGAGGACCAGCTGTTCGAGCTCGATATCGCGAGCGGCAAGGCAACGCGGATCGCGCCGAAGGCCGCTGCCGCGGTCTATGCCGATCCGCGCTATCTGCCGGGCGGCCGCAAGCTGATCGCCATCTCCGATGCCGGCAGCGACACCCGCCGGCTGGTCGAGATCGATATCGCTAGCGGTGCGCAGACGGTCCTGACCCCGGACCTGAAATGGGATGTGGAAAGCTTCGACCTGACCGATGACGGTCGCGTGCTGGCCTATGCCGTGAACGAGGACGGCTTCTCACGCATCGTGGTTCAGGATCGCATCACTCGCCGGGCGCTGCCGCAACCGGTGCTGCCGCGCGGGGTGCTGACCGCGCTGAAATTCTCGCCGGATGGCCGGAATCTGGCGATCGGCCTGACCTCGGCAACGTCGGCCGGCGACGTATGGAGTTGGCCGGTGACCGGCGGCGACCTGACGCGCTGGACGGTGTCGGAACTGGGCGAACTCGATCCTGTCACACTCGCCGAACCCGAACTGGTGCGATTCAAATCGTTCGACGGCCTATCCGTCCCCGCGTTCGTCTATCGCCCCCGGGGAGTGCCGGCGGGCACGCGGACGCCGGTCATCATCGACATCCATGGCGGTCCGGAGGCGCAGACGCGTCCGATCTGGAACTATGGCGCGCAATATTTCGCCAATGTGCTGAAGGCGACGGTGATCCTGCCCAACGTCCGTGGCAGCGATGGCTATGGCAAGCGCTACCTGAACCTCGACAATGGCGCGAAGCGCGAGGATTCGGTGAAGGATATCGGCGCGCTGCTCGACTGGATCGGCACGCAGCCCGGCCTCGATGCGGCCCGCGTCGCGGTCTATGGCCAGTCCTATGGCGGCTATATGAGCCTTGCCGTCATGACCAAATATTCCGACCGGCTGGTCGGCGGGGTCGAACGCTACGGCATCAGCAACTGGAACACCTTCCTCCAGAACACCGAAGCCTATCGCCGCGACAATCGCCGCGCCGAATATGGCGATGAGCGCGATCCGGCGATGCGCGCCGTGCTGACGCGGGTGTCACCGATCACCAACGTCGCGCGGATCACCAAGCCGATGCTGGTGATGCAGGGGGCCAACGACCCGCGCGTGCCACAATCGGAATCGGATCAGGTTGTGGCGCGCCTGCGCGCGAACGGCAACGACACGTGGTATGTGCTGTTCGCCGACGAAGGCCATGGGTTTCTGAAAAAGCCGAACAACGACCTGCGGCGCGAGGTGGAAACGGTGTTCCTGCGACGGCTATTCACGCGATAGAGCAGGATCGAAGCGTCCGCCATGCACGGGCATGGCGTCGCGCCGGTCTATGTCTGGGAAAGCGCGCCGCTGGCGATGACGGGGCCGGTCGGCGTCGGTTCGGGCGAACCGCCCAGCGGTTCGATCGATATCGCCAGCAGCTCGTTCGTCCCCAGCGCACCACGCTCGGCCGCCGGCAGGGTAAGCCGTGTCGCGCCGGCCCGATCGAGCAGACCGATCGAATGCGGCACACCATCGCGGATGATCCACAGCTGTGCGTCCTTCCCCGTCGGTGCCAGACCGCTGGTCGCGACGCGAACCTCGCTGGCGTCGAGATCGATCGACGCTGCGAAGGGCGCGCCGTTCTTGTCGGCGGGCACGAGTACCGCCAGCAACGTCTGCTGCACCCGCGGGGCCGGCGGCTCGACCGTACCCTTCGGCTGCGCGAGCAGGAACGCGACCGCAGCGGCCATCGCGCCGGCAAGCGGAACGAACGCCCATCGGAACCCCGATCGTTTCGTCGCGGGTACCGGGAAAATCCGGTCGGTCCGCCATGCCGGTGCCTCGACCGGACGAACATCGTCGAACAGCGTGGCAAACCGATGCCGCCACCATTCGACCTCGCGCGCGAAATGCGGGTCCGACAGCGACCGGCGCAACGCCGCCGATCGATCGGCACCGTCCAGCAAGCCAAGCGCGAACTCGGCGGCCATCGTTTCGGGATCAGGATCAGTCATCGCCGACACACCCCCGAAGCTGCAACAATCCGCGTCGAACCCAACTCTTCATCGTCCCCAGTGGCACCCCGCGGGCGTCGGCAATCTCGGCATAGGTCATCCCGTCCACGAACGCGGTCCGGATGGCGTCGCGCTGCGCGTGGGTCAGTTCGTTCAGACAGTCATAGAGTCGCTGCACGGTTTCGGCACGCTCCGCCGTCACCGCCTGATCCTGGGTATCGTCCGCGATGTCGAACGCCTCCTCGATCGGGCGCATCGGCCGCCGACCATGGCTGCGGACCCAATCGATCGATCTGTTTCGCGCGATCGTCGCCAGCCACGCGACCGGATAGATCGACCCGACCTGAAACGCGCCTGCCCGTTTCCAGATGATCGCGTACACATCGTGCAACACGTCTTCCGCCGAACTGCGGTCGCCGCAGATGCGCAGGCAGATGCCGAAGAGCTTGGCGGAGGTCATGCGATATAATTCGCCCAGCGCATCCCGATCCTCGGCCGCAACCCGTTCCAGCATGTCGCACAATCGGATGCGTTCCTCGAGGGCGTCGGTCGTCATATCCGGCACTGGTCCTTTGTCGGCGGGTCGTCGATCGGACAACGGATGGTTATGCGTCATTCCGCCAGCGAACAAGTGCCACAGCGCGAACGGGGGGGTCGTAGCACCGCGTCCATACCGCCGGAATGGGCAATCTGCCAACGCGATGCGCCAAAGGCAAAGCACGTAACCCCGGTAATCGGATATATCTTGCCAACCTCCCGCCATGGGGTATGTCGAACGCTGGTTTAGGGAAGGTGATACACGATGAAGAAGGTATTTGCATTTGGCGTCGCCGCCGGTTTGCTGTCGCTGGCCGCATGCAACAACACCCCGCGTGAACAGGCCGCCGACAATATCGAGGCGAACGCAGAGGCGGTTGCCGACAACCTCGAAGACGCGGCGGACGCCGTCTCGAACGACGTAGTCGAAGCAAATCTGGAAAACGCCGCCGAAGCAGTTCGCGCGACCGGCGAGAACCAGGCCGAAGACATGCGGACCCATGATGCCGACACCAACCTGAAGAACGGCATCTAACGAAACCGAACCCGCCGGTAGCGCCGACGCGCGGCAAGACCGGTCCGGAAAGGCGCCCACGGCAACGCGGGCGCCTTTTTTCGTTGTGGCTTCGCTGGCAGCCGCCGCTGGGGCCGGGCAGGTCAACGATCAATTGCCACGGTACCTGCCCAGTGCATGGCCGCTTCGATATCGCAGCGCGCTCTGCCACCCTGGTCCGGCGCACAGAGCGACCGCAGTACGCAGCACCCGGCCACCGTGGCATTTATGTGACAGAAAAGAAGTTAGTAGGTTCCGCCTACATTTTTGCTCTTGCCGGTTTCCCTGCCGAATACTCTTATATGAATAAGCCCTGTAGGGCGGACTAAACGGGGAAATTTTGTGAAGCTGTCACATCTTTATGTGGCCACGGCATTGACGCCGCTGGCTATCGCTATTGCTTTGCCTGCGTCGGCGCAGACCATCGCCACCGACACGCAAACCAGTCCGGTCCCCGACCCGACCCAGGTGCCGAGCGACGCCCAGAACCCGCAATCGCCAAACGCCGATGACGGTACTGCAGCGACCGGCACGGACATCGTCGTTACCGGTTCGCGCATCCGCCGCGATGAATTTTCGGTCGCGGAACCGATCACCGTCATCGGTCGCGCCGAGATCACGCAGGCCGGTTTCGCCAGCATCGGCGACGCGCTGCAAAGCAACGCGGTGGCGCAGGGCGCGTCGCAGATCAACAGCGCCTATGGCGGCTTCGTCACCGATGGCGGCGGCGGCGCGAACACGCTCGGCCTGCGCGGCCTTGGCCCCAACCGCACGCTGATCCTGCTCAACGGCCGGCGCCTGGCGCCGGGCGGCACGCGCGGCTCGCTGCTCGCCGCCGACCTGAACGTCCTGCCCAACGCGATCGTCGAGCGGATCGAGGTGCTGAAGGCCGGCGCGTCGTCGGTCTATGGTTCCGACGCTGTCGCCGGCGTGGTCAACATCATCACCGACCAGAAGCTAACCGGCCTCCAGCTGAATTTCCAGATGAACGTGCCCGAAGTCGGAGCCGGCATCGATCGCCGCGCCAGCGCCAGCTTCGGCTTCAACAACGATCGTTTGAGCGTTATCGGTTCAGCCGAATATCGCAAACGCGATCTCCTGTCGCGCAACGACGTGCCGTTCTTCGGCTGCCCGATCGGCGGTTTTCTGAACGGCGAGGGCTCGGCATTCGGTTCGGGCGACAATTTTTCGCCAGACGATCCCCGCGCCTGCTTCACGCTCGACAATGGCGGCGTGACCATCAACACGCTCGGTCTTCCAACGCGCAATGCGATCGGCCGCACCAGCGGCGCGGTCGGCAGGTTCAACCGGTTCGTGCCCGCGCCGGGCCAGACCACCGGTCCCTTCCCCGGCTATCTTGGCGTCGGCACCTATGACCGCGACACTTTCGATCCACGGCAGGAAGAAGAGCCGCTTCTCAACGACGCCGAAATCTATACCGGCTATCTCTCGGCCACTTACAAGCTCGACTTCCTCGGCAATGCCGAAGTGTATGGTGAATTGCTGGCAACCCGGCGCAAATCGTCGACGGATCTCTACCGCCAGCTCTCGCTCGACTATCTCCAGGGCAGCCCGCTGCTCCCCGAGTCAATCCGCAACGGCGTGTTCGCCAACCCGACCAACACGTCGAGCGGCCGGAACATCGCGGCACGTGCTTTCATCGGCTATGGCATGACCTCGTCGGCCCAGACCGTGGACTATGTCCGCGCATCTGGTGGTGTCCGTGGCGACTTTTTCTTCCCGAACTGGCGCTATGATGCCTATATCGGCAAATCGTTCAACGACGGCACCTATGAAGCCGAATCGTTCCTGATCGATCGGCTGGCCAATTCGCTGAACGTCACAGCGAACGGTAACGGTACCTTCAGCTGCGCCAGCATCGCCTCGAACGCGGGCTGCGTCGCCGCACCGTTCCTGACCGCGGCAGTGATCGGCGGCGACCTGCCGACCGATTTCCGCAACTATATCGTCCAGAACACGATCGGGAAGACGCGCTTCCGCGAAACGACCTACGCGTTTAACATCGACGGTCCACTGGTCCACCTGCCTGCCGGCGACGTGCAGGTCGCACTGGGTGTCGAGCATCGCCGGCAAAGCCTCGACGACCAGCCCGACCTGAATTCGGTAAACGGCAACCTGTATGGCCTGACCGCAGCGACGCCGACGGTCGGCAAAGACAATGTCAAGGAAGGCTTCGGCGAGATCTTTGTCCCGCTCCTAGAGGACAAGCCGTTCTTTTACCGCCTGAACCTCACCGGCTCGGCGCGCTATACCGACTATGCATCCTATGGATCCGACGTGACGTATAAGATCGCGGGCGAATGGGAGCCGTTCCGCGGCTTCGGTGTTCGCGGCAGCTATGGTACATCGTACCGCGCGCCGGCACTTGCCGAACAGTTTCTGGGTGCCACCAGCGGCTTTCTCGGCGCCAACAGCGATCCCTGCAGCGCATTGCCCGTCGCTGGCGAACAGTCGCCTAACCAGCAGATCATCGCGCGCAACTGCGCGTCGATTGGTCTGCCGGCGGACTTCGAACAGCGTAGCGGAATCACGTCGTTCCGTGTCGGCGGTGCCGAAGCGGGCCTGAGCGCCGAAACGTCGACCAACTGGACGATCGGTGCGGTCATCAGTCCGCGGCTGCCCGAAGCGGTCGGTCAGTTGTCGCTGTCGCTCGACTATTTCGACGTGAAGGTCGACAATGGCGTTTCGGACCTGAGCGGCACGACGATCCTTCAGCGTTGCTACGGCAATGCGAACTTCAATCCGACCGAAGGCTTCTGCCGGTTCGTCCAGCGCGATACCAACCAAGCCCTGACCGTGACGAGCAGCTTCGTCAACCTGTCGGAAAATATCGTCAAGGGCTTCGAATTCAACGGACGCTATGCCCGTGACCTGTTTGGCGGGAAGTTCATCCTGAACGCCAATGTTACCAAATATACCGAACAATCGACCCGCCTCTTCCCGGAAGAATTCCTGACAGATTCGAACGGGATCATTACTGCACCGGACTGGGTGGGTAACTTCGACGCGACGTTCAATATCGATTCGGTCACGATCCGCTATGGTCTGGACTGGACTGACGGTGATCGTAACCGGACTTATGACTATTTTGCGTTCGACAACCTGACCGGCGTGAGCGATCCGGAACTTGTTCAGGACTATCGCGATAACTATTACCTGGAAGCAAGCAACTACTTCCTCCATTCACTATCGCTGCAGTTCAATGTGCAGAAACAGTTTCAGTTCACGTTCGGTGTTCGCAATCTGCTCGACGCCAAACCGCCGCGGATCAGCGCGATCGGGTTCACGACCGTCGCGAACGCCCCGCTCTATTCGGGCTATGACTATGTCGGTCGGCAATTCTTCGCCAACGCCAACATCAAGTTCTGACAATCCGGAGGGCCCCGAGCAATCGGGGCCTTTCCATTCCCGCCCGCCCGTTTTGCAAAGGGCGATCCGGGACGATGTCGCGGCGGCGACGAGCGGCGACGATTTTAGACAAAGCGTTTTACCAGCGGCAACTTAGCGGGGTCGCGATCCGTTGGCATTCCGAACGAGAAGGATTGCCATGACCGATCATATTGCCCGCAACCCCGGAACCGGCGGCGAGACGCATCAGACGACCGACGCCGATCACCCGGTACTGACCACCAACCACGGCACGCCGATTTCCGACAATCAGAACCAGTTGAAGGCGGGCGCGCGTGGGCCCGTGCTGATCGAGGACGAAGTCTTCCGCGAGAAGATGAACCATTTCGATCACGAGCGTATTCCCGAGCGCATCGTTCATGCCCGTGGATCGGCCGCGCACGGCTATTTCGAATGCACCGACAGCCTGTCCGACATCACCGTCGCCGACCTGTTCCAGAAGAAGGGCCAGCGCACCGAGGTGTTCACGCGCTTCTCGACGGTCGCTGGCGGATCGGGATCGGTCGATACGCCGCGCGACGTGCGCGGCTTCGCGGTGAAATTCTACACCCGCGAAGGCAATTGGGATCTGGTCGGCAACAACATCCCGGTCTTCTTCATCCAGGACGCGATCAAGTTTCCCGACCTGATCCACGCCGCCAAGATGGAGGCCGATCGCGGGTATCCGCAGGCGGCGACCGCGCATGATACCTTCTGGGACTTCATCTCGCTGATGCCCGAATCGACCCATATGATCATGTGGGCGATGTCGGACCGGACGCTGCCGCGCACCTTCGCCAATATGGAAGGGTTCGGCGTCCACACCTTCCGCTTCGTGAACAAGGAAGGCACGTCGACCTTCGTCAAGTTCCACTGGAAGCCGAAGGCCGGTCTCGCTTCGACCATCTGGGACGAGACGGTCAAGATCGCCGGCGCCGATCCCGATTTCCAGCGGCGCGATCTGTTCGAACGGATCGACCGTGGCGATTTCCCGACATGGGAACTGGGCGTACAGTTGTTCGACGAAGAATTCGCCAACAGCCAGCCCTATGACGTGCTCGACGCGACCAAGATCATTCCGGAAGAGGTGCTGCCGGTCCGCATCGTCGGCCGGATGGTGCTCGACCGCTATCCCGACAATTTCTTTGCCGAAACCGAACAGGCAGCCTTCGTGCCGAGCCATGTCGTCCCCGGCATCGGCTTCTCGAACGATCCGCTCCTGCAGGGGCGGTTGTTCAGCTATACCGATACGCAACTCTCGCGGCTCGGCTCGGTCAATTTCCATCAGTTGCCGATCAATTCGGCAAAGGGTCGCGCCGAGGCGGCGGGCTGCCCGTTCATGAACCAGCAGCGCGATGGCCATATGCAGATGGCGGTTCCGAAGGGTCGCGCCAATTACGAACCGAACAGCCTCGCCAAGGCCGGTGAGGAAGCCGGCGCACGCGAGGACCCGGAAAAGGGCTACAAGACCTTCCCATCGGAAGAACAAGGCCAGAAGCTGCGCATCCGGCCCGAAAGCTTCGCCGACCATTACAGCCAGGCGCGGCTGTTCTTCCGGTCGATGGATCCGGCCGAACAGGCGCATATCGCCTCCGCGCTGGTGTTCGAGCTGTCGAAGGTGAGCCTCGACCACATCCGCACCGCAGTGCTGGCCAATCTGCGCAACGTCGACGAGGACCTCGCTACCCGCGTCGCCGACGGACTGGCGATGGACCTGCCCGAGGCTTCGCCGACCGCCGCACCGGTGCTCGATATGGCCCTCTCGCCCGCGCTGCGCATCATTCGCGGGCCGCTCGAAAAGCATACGCTCGAAGGGCGCACGGTCGGCATCCTCATCGCCGACGGTACCGATGCCGGTGAGCTGAAGACGCTGAAGGACGCGGTAAAGGCGGCGGGTGGCCATGCGATGACGATCGCGCCGAAGGTCGGCAAGGTTCCGCTGTCCGACGGATCGACCATCGCCGCCGATGCGCAGCTGTTCGGCCAGCCTTCGGTCACCGTCGATGCCTGTGCGGTGATCCTGTCGGACGAAGCAGCGCAAAAGCTGACCAAGGAAGGTGCGGCCGTCCAGTGGGTCATGGACGCGTTCGGGCACCTGAAGGCGATCGGCCACAACGCCGCCGCGCAGCCGTTGCTCGACAAGGCCGGGGTCGAGGCGGATGAGGGCGTCACCGACCTTGCATCCTTCGTCGAGGCCGCCAAGCAGCGTTATTGGGACCGCGAGCCGAAGGTCCGTACCCTGGCGTAATCGACGCGGCCGGAGGTTTCGCCCTCCGGCCCGTTCTCTGCGCGACCTCCGGTTCGATGAAACCGCAGCGAAAGCGCTGATTTCTTGCATTCGGCCGTACCTCCGCCTTGGCGGGGGTGCGGCCCGTTTTTGGTTGAGGGCGGGACGTTCGCCGCTACTTCTACCAAGTCCGCAGTAGATCCGCCGCCGGTCGCTGCCCCCCCTGCCCTACCCCCGGCGCAGCGTCGCCGGACCGCCCGACAGCGTCGCGGACCATCCGTCCGCACCGGTAGCGAACAACACGACCGTGCGCCGGTCGGCCGACGCCAGCGCGATGCCGTCGGGAGTCGGTCGCCATCCGACGACGCCCGGCACCAATGCGGTCAGGCATCCCGTCGCATCGTCGACCGCCCATGCATTGGCGGAATCGATCCGTCTGACAGTAAAATTGACGGCACAATCCCCCGCTTGCATGGCGATGATCCAGCGTCCGACCAGCGTGGCGGGCTCCTCCAGCCTCAAACTGCCGCTCGACGGTGCCGGTTCGCCGTGAAGTTGCGTCATCTCGATGTCCTTCTTCGTACCAAGCGTTGCGCATGCAGTCGTATTGATAAAGAATACCAATGGGGCGATACTGAAAGTCACTCCCCGAACGTACCGAAATACGCGTCCGCTCCATGTGATCGTGGCGCGTTTGTGTGGAGAATATCTGTGGCCGTAGCGCATTCCACAACTCCCGTTATCGGAAACCTGTCCGAACAATATTTCGATGGACCGAACGGTCCTGATCCGACATCGTTATTGCACCGGCTGATGAACGATAGCAACGCCATGATCGGCGGATATGACTTGCCGGCCATTTCGACAGCACCGACCCTGTCCACAGTCATGGCGATCCCTGCTCCAGGCGCATCGTTCGGCTTCGGGTGGGACGCGTGGCAGTCGCACCAGTCGTCCCAGACGGCGGCCGCCGCCGAGGGATGCCATTGCTGGGGCTGCATGAACGGCGGCACACCCGATCAGGGAACCGGATCGGGTCCGCAGGCGGCGCTGAACGGCGAGCAGCGCGGCGATGCCGGCCCGAACGGCAAGCAGTCGCTGACGATCGGCGAAGCCGCCGCACAGATCGGCCGCGCGAACCAGACGTGGAACGGTTCGACGCTGGGACAGGCGGCCGAGGTCACCTATGCCTTCCGCGCCACCGCGCCCACGTCGATGCCCAACGGTACCGCCGGGTTCTCGCGCTTCAACGATGCGCAGATCGAACAGACGACGATCGCATTGCAGGCATGGGCCGATGTCGCGCGCGTCACCTTTCGCCGGGTCGACAGCGGCAACGGGTATAGCAACAATGCGCAGATGCTGCTGGGCAATTATTCCAGCGGCGCGTCGGGGGCGGCGGCCTTCGCCTATTATCCCGGCAGCGGCGTCGGCGGCGACAGCTGGTACAACAGCTCGCTCAGCTACAACCGCGCGCCCGACAATCTGAATTACGGCGGGCAGGTGCTGATCCACGAAATCGGACACGCGCTGGGACTCGGCCATCCGGGCGATTACAATGCCGGCAACGGATCGCCAACCTATGCCAACAGCGCATCCTATTACGAGGATACGCGGCAATATTCGGTGATGAGCTATTGGTCCGAAACCAACACCGGCGGCGAAAATGGCGGCTATTATGCCGCGGCACCGTTGCTGGACGATATCGCCGCGGCCCAGCGGCTTTACGGAGCGAACAATACCGCCCGCACCGGCGACACCGTCTATGGCTTCGGGTCGAACACCGGGCGCGACTATTATACCGCGACATCGGGCAGCTCGGCGCTGATCTTCGCGGCATGGGACGCGGGCGGCAACGACACGTTCGACTTTTCGGGCTATGCCAGCGCGCAGTTGATCGACCTGAACGACGGCAATTTCTCCGACGTCGGCGGGCTGAAGGGCAATGTCGCCATCGCGCAGGGCGCGACGATCGAGAATGCGCGCGGCGGGTCCGGAGCCGACCGCATCCTCGGCAACGAAGTCGCCAACCAGCTGGTCGGCAATGCCGGCAACGACGTACTGATCGGCGGCGGCGGGGCGGACGTGCTGACCGGCGGCAGCGGGGCGGACGTCTTCGTCTTCACCGCGATCGGCGATTCGACGTCGAACGTCCGCGACCGGATCACCGATTTCGCCACCGGCGTCGACAAGATCGATCTGTCGGCGATCGACGCCGACCTGTCGCTATCGGGCGATCAGGCATTCAGCCAGGTCGCACAGTTCAGCGGCCGCGCGGGGCAGGCGGTGATCGCCAGCAGCAACGGCACGACGATGCTGTCCCTCGACCAGAATGGCGACGGCGTTGCCGACTTCATGCTGTCGGTCACGGGGACGCTGTCGGGCAGCGACCTGTATTGGTAAGCGACCACCGGGGCGGGCAGGATGCCCGCCCCGGGCGGTTCACGCGAGCAGGACGCTGTCGGCGTTCACCAGATCGGCGCCGACCAGCGTGCCGACCAGTCGGACACGCTTTTCGACTTCGTCCACCGGCGTACGGTGCAGTTCGAGCTGATACCGCCCGCCCAGATCACGCCGCAGGTAAAAGGCGCCACCTTCGCGGATCAGCGTTCCGCTTTCATCGATGCGGGTGCCGATGGTCGGCATCGCCGCCCGGCTCAGCGGTCGCGTTCGGCGCGCTTGCGGTCGGCCTTGCGGGCGCGGCTGATCGCGGCGGCGCGTTCGCGGGCACGCTTTTCCGACGGCTTTTCGTAATGCCGGCGCAGCTTCATTTCGCGATACACGCCTTCGCGCTGCAGCTTCTTCTTGAGCGCTCGCAGCGCCTGGTCGACATTGTTATCGCGAACGATGATCTGCATGAGGTATAAGGTCCTAGGTTGATTCGAATCGGCAAGAGCCGGTTTTGCCGGGCTATCCGGCACCGCCTATTACGATTAGCTTACATTTGGCAATCCGCGATCTGTCCTGCGGCTCGCGCGGACCATCTCATCGATCCAGTGCAGAAGCAAGGTCGTGTAGGTCCGCTGGTGCCGCGGATCGCGCATCGCGTGGGTCGCGCCGTGCAGAATCCGGTGGCTGAGCGAGTTCGCGTTGCGAAACGCCGACTGATAGGACAGCATCGCTTCGCGCGGAATTTGTTCGTCCTTTTCGGACTCGACGATCAGCACGTCGCCACGAAAGCCCGCACAGGCGGCGAGCGCCCGGTCACCCCGCTCGTCCTGCGGCTGCTGGCGATAGGCCCGCACCACTTCCTTGTCGAGCAGCGCCTTGGGCGTGTCCCAATGCGCGTCGGGGTACAGCGCCGGCACCCGCAACGCCATCCAGCGGATCGGACGCCGGGCACTCAGCAACGCCGACAGATAGCCGCCATAGCTGGTGCCGATCACCCCGATCGCCGCACGATCGATCAACGGGTGGGCTGCGAGATGGTCATAGGCGGCGATAACGTCATCGAGGCTGTTCTGACGCGTTACCTCGCTGCGGTCGGCGTCGCTGCCGGCATGGCCGCGCAGGTCGAAGGTGAAACAGACACAGCCGAGCCGCGCCAGTTCCTCGGCCTGTCCGAAATCCTCCGCCTGATCCCCGCCCCAGCCATGGACGAACAGGAAACCCGGCACCGGTGCCTCGGGTTCGATCAACGTACCGGTCAGCTTCTGTCCATCCACGCGCAGCGTGACGCGGCCTTCGTCCAAGCGCCCGGGATCGCTCACGCCAGCCTCACCGCATATTTGGTCATCGGCCCGACCCTCGGATCGACGCCGCGAAAATAGACCGTTGCCCCGGTCGGCGGATCGATCTCGGCATAGATCTCGACCGTCGAGCAGCGCACGGCATGGGTGTCGGGTTCGTCGCGCAGCGCCTCGAACGCGGCGATCTCGGCACCGCTGGCCCCACCGACGCGCCACGATTGCTCCAGCACGCCGATCCGCCGGGCACCCGCCGCATCGATACCCTCGATCACGTCATAGTTGCGGCGCGTCAGCAGCAGGTCGGGATAGGCAAGCTGCGCCGCGCGGTCGAACGCCCCGGCACAGGCCACCGCCCGCGCGATCGCCGGCAACAACGGCTCGGCAGCGAGCGTGTCGAGCCCGCCGCGCACGACATACAGGTCCGACCCGCCATATACCTCGCGCCCCTGATGATCGCGGGTCAGGTTCTGGCTACCCCAATAGCTGATCGTCCGGGCGGGGAGTTGGATGGTGCCGACGCTGTAGGTCACGACTTCGGTAAGATTTTCCTCCAGCACGATACCGCAATGGGCAAGGTCGGCATCGTCCTCGCGCGACAGGGCATCGGCGAGCGCGGCGTCGTCATGAACCACGACCTGCCCCAGTCCGGCCTTCGCACAGACGTCCTTGATCCGGACCGGGCCGTTGGCCAGCAGTGCCCGGCCGGCGGCCAGCGCGTCGGCCCGGCTGAACGCGGTATAGCCGGTCAGCGCGGCATCCCCCATCAGCCCGGCCATCGCCGGGGACCAGAGCGGCGGGCATCTGGCGTCGGGGTGCAACAGGCCATGAGTGATCGCCTTGGTCGCGACAAAGGCGGCGGGGACGACACCGCCCAGAATCTGGTCCCGCCGGCGAATACCCAGGTCCTTCGCCACCGCCGCTTCGATCGCGTCGCCCGGCACATGCAGCGTCGCATCCTCGACCGGTTCGCCGATACCGACGTCGAGCAGTCCGGCGATCCGGGTCAGCAACACCTCGCGCGACCGGTGGTCGTGCACGTTGCCGGTGCGGCGATCGGCATCACCCGGCGCGGCGACGACGCGGATCGGGGGGAGCGGAAGCACGGTCGGGGTCGGGTCGATCGCGGAAGCGTGAAGCATGCCGTTTCGCCTGCATCAGAGGAACGTCGCGCCAACGCACCGTGCCGCAAACCGGTTCAGCGATGCCAACAACTTCGCCGTCCGTACCGATCCCGACCGGCCGGCCTTGGGCGATGCTACCGCAATGACGGGCGGGCCGGGACGGACGCGACATCGTCGTCCTCGTTCAATTGACCCAGCGCCCCCGTCGCGCGCGCCTTGCGACCATAGACGATCTCGAACAGCGGCGACGCCATCAGCGTCGTCACGATCGCCATGATGACCAGCATCGAAAACAGCGCCGGGCCGATAATCCCCTTTTGCAGTCCGATATTGATGATGATGAGCTCCATCAGCCCACGCGCGTTCATCAGCGTGCCGACCGCCATCGCCGTCGCATTGTCCTGCCCGGTCGCACGCGCCGCCGCCCAGCACGCCACGCCCTTCGCCCCGACCGACCCGATCAGGATGACCGCCGTGACGAGGATCAGGTCGACGCTGTTGACCATCGTCAACTGCGTATTCAGCCCCGAAAAGGCGAAGAACATCGGCACCAGCAGCGCGGTGGTGAAGGGTTCGACCTGCTTGCGCACCTCGCGCGTCAGCACCCCGCGCGGCATGACCACGCCCAGCAGGAAGCCGCCGAACACCGAATGCATCCCCGCCGCATCCATCGCCCATGCGCTGAGGCCGAACAGCATGACCACGACCGCCAGCATCGGCTGTGTCACCCGCCCCTCGCGTTCGGCCCAGCGGGTCAGCGGGGCCAGCACCTTCGGCCCGAGCACGATCATGAACGCCGCGAACGCGCCGCCGCCGACGATCGCCTTGACCGCCACCTCGCTGCCGCCGCCGAAGCTGGCCAGCACGATCGCCAGCACCACCCACGCCCCGGCATCGTCGATCGCCCCCGCCGACAGCGATAGCGACCCGAGCGGCGTACCGGTCAGCCCGCGCTCATGAATGATCCGCGCCAGCATCGGAAACGCCGTGATCGAGATGCACGCCCCCATGAACAGCGTGACCTGCAGGCTCGTAATCCCCTTTCCGAACAGGTCGAGGCCGAGCAGCCACGGCGTCAGCGCGAGCGCGACGAGAAACGGCGCCGCCATGCCCGACAGCGACACGGCGATCGCGCTGCGTGCGTTCAGCCGGAAATGATCGGTGCGGAACCCCAGCCCGACGAGGAACATGTACAGCCCGACGCCCAGCTGCGCGCAGACATACAGGATCGGCTTGGCATCCTTGGGAAAGATCGCCGCCTGCAGATCGGGCGCGACCAGTCCCAGCAGCGACGGGCCGAGCACGACCCCCGCGATCATTTCCCCCACCACCTGCGGTTGGTCGAGAAAGCGTTTCCCGAACCAGCCCATCGCCCGGCACGCGCCGACGATGACGAAGATTTGCAGGAAAAATGCTACGCTCAGTTCCGGTAACGCCATCCGCCCCTCCCCCGGGTCGTTTCGTCCGACCGCTTCGGGCGGCCCGGTATTTGCCAACGAATTGCCGCAGCGACGGGCGAGGGCAAGCGGCATTCGCAGCGACCGCACGGATGCGGCTTCGTTTTTCCCTCGGCACGCCGCCGAATGTTGCCGCGACGCTACACCGCAGCGACGCGGATGCCGCCCGTGCCGCCGCCGTCCCTACAACAGCTTGTCGAGCGTGATCGGCAGGTTGCGGATGCGGCGGCCGGTCGCGTTGTGGACCGCGTTGGCCACCGCCGCCGCGACGCCGGTGATGCCGATCTCACCGATGCCGTGCGCGCCCATCGGCGTGTGCGGATCGGGAATGTCGGTCCAGATCACGTCGATCTCCGGCACGTCGAGATGCACCGGCACATGATATTCGGCGAGGCTGGGGTTCATGATCCGGCCGTTGCGTTCGTCGAACTGCGTCTCCTCCATCAGCGCCATGCCCAGCCCCATGACGATGCCGCCGCGAAACTGGCTGGCGGCGGTGCGCGGGTTCAGGATGCGACCGCAGTCGAACGCGCCGAGGAAACGGCGCACCCGCACCTCGCCCGTCACGTCGTCGACCCCGACCTCGCAGAACAGCGCGCTGTGCGAATGCATCGACCAGTGCATGAATTCGAGCGGGGGCGAGCCGGCCTCGGTCACGCTGATGCTGTCGCGCCCGGCGCGGCGCAGGATCGACGCATAGCTTTCGCGCCGGGCCGGATCGTCGAGCTTTGCCAGCCCCCCGCCCTCGCTGCCGATCTCCTTTGCCGACAGGCCGGCCAGCGGCGAATCATTGCCGGCCAGTTTCAGCAGTTCGGCGCTCAGCGCGTTGTGCGCGGCGATGACCGCCGCACCGATCGCCGCGGTCTGTTGCGATCCGCCGGCCATGATCGTGCCGGGAATGGCGCTGTCGCCATAGCCGACATCGACCCGGTCGAGCGGCAGGCCGAGCCGTTCGGCGGTGACGATCGCGGTGGTCGTGCTGGTGCCCATGCCCATTTCCGCCGCCGCGACCTCGACAAAGGCGCGCACGTCGTCGCCGTCGCGGGTCAAGGTCAGCCGGGCCTTGGCCCCGGGCATCCGGTAATAGGGATAGGTACCGGTCGCGCAGCCCATCCCGATCCGCCACGCGCCGTCGCGCCGCGTCGCCGTCTGCGGCCGGTCGCTCCATCCGAAGCGTTCCGCCCCCTGTCGCCACGCGGTGACGATATGCCGCGAGGAAAAGGGCAATCCCGATGTCGGGTCCCGGTCGGGTTCGTTGCGGATGCGCAGTTCGACCGGATCGATGCCCAGATCGTCGGCCAGTTCGTCGATCGCCGATTCCAGCGCGAAGGTGCCGACCGCCTCGCCCGGTGCGCGCATGAAGGTATTGGCCAGCATCTGCATCCGCGCCACTTCGACCTTCAGCGCGATGTTCGGCACCGCATAGGCCGACCGCGTGCCGAGGATGAAGGGTTCGGGCATCGCATTGTGCGGCGTCATCACCGACAGCCCGCTATGGACCAGCGCGGTGAAGCGGCCATCGGCCTGCGCACCGATCGCCACGCGCTGTTCGGTCAGCGTCCGCCCGCCGACGACGCGATAGACCCCCTCGCGCGACAGGGCGATGCGCACCGGTCGCCCGGCGAGCTTCGCGGCGGCGGCGGCAATCACCTGATGCTCCCACAACCCCTTCGACCCGAAGCCGCCACCGACATAGGGTGATGTCAGCCGGACCTTGTCGGGCTTCATCCCGAACACCTCGGCCATGGTCTGCGCCTGTTGCGCGACCATCTGGCTGGCGTCGTGGATCACCAGTTCGCCATCGATCCATGCCAGCGTCGCGGCATGCGGTTCGATCGGGTTATGGTTGTGGCGCGGTGTCGTATAGCGCCGGTCGACGCGGTGCGGTGCCGCCGCCAGTGCCGCCTCGGCATCGCCGATGTCGTTGCGCAGCGGCTGTCCCATGAACAGCCCCTGTTCGATACCCCTGGCCTTCGCCGCCGCCAGCGTCGTTACCGCCGGCATCTGACGATAGGTGAAACGCAGCAGCGAGGCGGCATGGTCGGCCTGCTCCTGCGTTTCGGCGAGGACGCAGGCGACCGGCTGTCCGTTCCAGTGTACCTGATCGTCCTGCAGGATCGGGATCGTGTCCGGCCCGACCGCACTCATCGACGTGCCGAACATCGCCGGGGTCTTCATCCGCGGCGCGTTGCGATGGGTCATCACCAGCACGACGCCCGGTGCGGCCTCCGCCGCCGCGCTGTCGATCGCGGTGATCCGCCCGCGCGCGATCGTCGCATAGGCGAGCGCGGCATAGGCCATGCCGTCGAACCGGAATTCGGCGGCGAACGGCGCGCCGCCGCCGACCTTCAACGGCCCGTCGAGCCGCGACACCGGCGTGCCGATCAACCCGTGCTTGCGCGCGATCAGCGGGTCGGGAACCCCGCCGGGAATCCAGTTGTCGGGGGCCAGCGGCACCAGCTTTTGCAGCGCGCCCATCACCAGTCCCTGTGCGGTCTGCTTGGCGCTGTCGATGATGCTCATGCCCGTGCTCCCGTCGCCAGTTCGCCCAACACTGCCGCCAGCGTCCGTTCCGCCAGCACCGGTTTGAATCCATTGTCGCGGAGCACCTGCGCATCGGCGAACTCCGCCGCCGCCGCCGCGCGGAACGCCGCTTCGCCCGGCACCTGCCCTTGCAGCGCCGCTTCCGCCTTCCTCGCGCGCCACGGCTTGTGCGCGACCCCGCCGAACGCGATGCGGACTTCGGCGATCCGGCCATCCTCGATCGTCAGCGCCGCCGCGACCGAGATCAGGGCAAAGGCATAGCTCGCCCGGTCGCGGACCTTGCGATAGGTCGAATTCGCCGCGACCCGGGCGGGCGGGACCTCGACCGCGACGATCAGCTCGCCGGGTGCCAGCACCGTGTCCAGATCGGGCCGGTCGCCGGGCAGCCGGTGGAACCGGTCGAACGCGATCGCGCGCATGCCATCCGGGCCGGCGACCTGCACCACCGCGTCGAGCGCGGCGAACGCCACGCACAGGTCGGACGGATGCGTCGCCACGCACGCTTCCGACGCGCCGAGCACCGCATGGATGCGGTTGAACCCGCCCAGCGCATCGCACCCCGACCCGATCACCCGCTTGTTACAGCGCGAACCGTCGGTGTCGTAGAAATAGGTGCAGCGCGTCCGTTGCAGCAGGTTGCCGCCGACCGTCGCCATGTTGCGGATCTGTGCCGATGCCCCCGCCAAGATCGCGCGGGACAGCACCGGATAGCGGCTGCGGACGGCGGGATGTTCGGCCAAGGCGGTGTTGCGCACCGCCGCGCCGATGCGCAGTCCGCCGCCATCGGTCTCCTCGATCGTGTCCGACAGACCGGTGACGTCGATCAGCCGGGTCGGCCGCGCCACCGTTTCGCGCATCAGGTCGACCAGATTGGTGCCGCCGCCCAGAAACGCGCTGCCCTCCCCCGCGCCCATCCGCAGCGCCGTCGCCACGTCGTCCGCGCGCGCATAGTCGAACGGGGTCATGCCGCTGCCTCCACGCTGTGCCGGATCGCATCGATGATGCCGTTATGCGCGCCGCACCGGCACAGATTGCCGCTCATCCGCTCCTGCACCTCTTCGCGGTTCAGCGTGACGGCGGCGGTCAGGTCGGCGGAGACGTTGCTCGGCACGCCGCGCTTCGCCTCGGCGATCATGCCCAGCGCCGAACAGATCTGGCCGGGCGTGCAATACCCGCACTGGAACCCGTCATGCTCGATGAACGCCTGTTGCAGCGGGTGCAGCGCGTCGCCCTGCCCCACCCCCTCGATCGTCGTGATCGACCGGCCGTCATATTGCACCGCCAGCGCGAGGCACGACAGGATACGCTCGCCATCGGCCAGCACGGTACACGCCCCGCACGCCCCCTGGTTGCAGCCCTTCTTGGTGCCGGTCAGGTGCAGCGTCTCGCGCAGATGGTCGAGCAGCGAGGTGCGGGGATCGGCCGGCGGCGCGACCGCCACCCCGTTGATGATGAGCGACACGCCTGTCTCCGTCGGAATGGCTGGATCGCGACAGGCTATCACAGTGCGAAACTTTGAAAAGCTGCCATTTTCGGTCGGTCCGGCACCGACTCGCTACCCGATATGGCGTATTTCCGGCCTGCCGCTCTCCCGTCATCATCACCAGGGCCGCCGCCCCACGCCGGCGACTAAGGGGAAAGCCACCATGCCGGATGCCAGGCTGTTGCGTACCTTCACCCGCAAGCGGTTCGATCCGGCGCGGATGCGGATCGATCCGGCCCGTATCGCGCAGTTGCGCGACACGCGCGCGGCGCGGATCGCCGCGCTGCTCGGCACGCGGAAACCCTATAAACTCGACACGCCGTGGCTGACGCTGCGTCCCGATCAGCCGATCGTGCCGGGCAAGGGCTGGGTCGAATATGTCAGCCCCAGTTCGGTCGGCATGGGGCAGTTCGCCGATGGCAGCTATATGTATGCCGCCTTCGACCTGATCTTTCAGAAGGACATGCCCTCGTCCTATTCGGTCGAACGGCCGCAGGTGCTGATCCGGCTGGTCGATCCGCCGGCGGCGACGATGCTGATCGAGGTCGACCTCCACTGCTATGATTTTCCGCCGGGCGATCCCGAATTCGAGGTGCAGGCGGCGAACCATCAGGTGATGACGATTTCGGAGGGGCATCGCGAAACCATCCTGTTTGTGATGCGCGACTTCGCCTCGATCCAGTCGGCATGGGCCACCGGCGAGAAATTCTGGGACCGCGACGGCAACTGGGCCTTTTTCGAGGCGCGGATCACGCCGGTCGACTGATCGCGCGTCACAGCGGCGTGCCGGTCACCCCGCTGACGAAACCCGGCCCCCAGAAGCGGGTGACGAACACCCAGGTCGCCAGCACGATGAACAGGCTGGCCGCAATGAGCGCCACGACCGCGCCGATCGCCAGCGCCGCGTGCGCCGGGCGACGTCGCGCACGGATGAACAGTTCGGCGACCAGCAGATTGGGCAGGTAGAAGGCGAACGCCATCACCGCGTCGAACGGGCCGTGGAAATCGCTGGCATGTCCCGCCTTGCCCATGGTCAGGAACCACAGGCCATATTCCATCCGGTACAGCCAGGATCCGATCACCAGCGCGAACAGGCGGATCGCCCAGGCCCGGTGCGCTGCGATCGATCCGCTCCACGCCCGCTGCCACGCCAGCACCGCCGCGCCGACGACCAGCAGGCCGTACAGGCCGAAGCCGACATCCATTACGATCCCGCCGATCGTGCCGCGCGTGGCGATGAAGCCTAGCCCCCCTGCCCCGGTCACCGCCGCCGCGACGACATAGACGCGGCCCAGCCACTGATGCAGCGCCGGCCACGCGGCCCGCAGGCGTCCGATCAACTGGATCGGGCCGAGCAGCAGCAACACGCCGCCCGTTACGAAATGCGCGCCGATTGCCACCGTGCCGACCGGTCCCGCACGGTCGAACAGCGCGGGTAGCGACGCGTTCCATTGCTCCGGATTGCCGCGCAGCGCCGCGCCGCCGAAGAACGCGACGATATACGCGCCGAACAGCGCCGCGATGATCCATGTCACCACGACCAGCAGCGTCGCCGCCCATCGTACCGCGTATTGCCCCGTCGTCCCCATCGCGGCACCCTTACGCTGGCCCGGATGGTCATGCTATGGCGACGCAGTGTCCGTGCCTTCCGTTCCGCCCGTCGATTTCGTCGTCATCGATGTCGAAACCGCCTGTTCGCGCGTCAGCAGCATCTGCCAGATCGGCATCGTCGGCTTTCGGGACGGCATCGAAGTCTTCGCCTACGAAACGCTGCTCGATCCTTGCGACGAATTCTTCCCGTCGAACGTCCGCATCCACGGCATCACCAGCGACCATGTCCATGGCAAACCCAATTTCGCCGATATTCATGCGACGGTCGGCAGCTATCTGACAGGGCAGGTGACGGTCGCCCATTCCTCGTTCGACAAGAGCGCACTGGCCGCCGCCTGTGCGCAGCACGGCCTGCCCCCGATCGAGACGCGCTGGCTCGACAGCGTCGGCGTCGCCCGCCGCGCGTGGCCCGAATTGCCCAGCCACCGGCTCAATATCCTGACCAAATTCCTGAAACTGCGCCACAAGCACCACGACGCGCTCAGCGACGCGCGGGCGGCGGGCATGGTCGTGGTGCGGGCCATGGCGCAGACCGGCCACGACCTTGCCACCCTGTTCGCACCCGCGCCCAAACGGGGTTCCCCGCCCAGAGCTGCCGGCGACGGCCCGCTGAAGGGGCATCGCATCGCCCTGATCGGTGCGACCCGCGACGGTCCGCTTGCCCATCGGCTTGCGGGCCTCGGCGCGCGGATCGTGGCAGGCGTCGGTACGACCACGACGCTGTTGGTGATCGGCAATGCCCAGACCTTTGGCCGGTTCGTCCACGCCCATGCCGATTATCGCCGCGCGGAAGAACTCAACCGCGCCGGTGCCGCGATCGAGATCGTCGAGGAAGATGTGCTGCTGGCGCGATTGGAAGCGGTGGCGGCGTAACCCGTCCGTGCCACGGAAGCTGCGGGAAGTCTGGTTCCAGCCCACCACCTCCGTCATTCCCGCGCAGGCGGGAATCCATCTGCGCCGACGTTCGCGATGGAGACGCAGCCAGAGCGTCTATGGGTCCCCGCCTGCGCGGGGATGACGATTGAGGCGATCAACCGAGCAGCCGGCCGGCTTCCCAGCTAACCCCTTGTCCCCCTTCCCCCCAACGGCAATGATGCCGCGATGATCGCCCGCCTTCCGCTCGCACTGCTCGGCGCGTTCGCGCTCCTGCTTCCCGCCCGCCCGGCCCTTGCCCAGACGCCGCCGGTACCGGTCGCGATGGTCGCGGGCGATCTGCGCCCCGGCACCGACCTGACCGGACAATGGCATTATTCGATCGATCCCTATCGCGCCGGGATGCGCGGCTTTCACGGCGAGGACGCGAACGTCACCGAACGCCGCTGGGCCGAGGTCGACGTGCCCGCCGAACTGCGTCGCAACCAGCAGTCGCTGTTCGAATATGACATGGCCGCCGCGCCGATCGCGACGCTGCCCGGCGGGTGGATGACGCATGCGGCGGAGATGCGCCATTATCAGGGGCTGGTGTGGTACCAACGCCATTTCAGCGCACAGCCGACCGCCGGCAAGCGCCGCTTCCTGCGGTTCGGTGCGGTCAATTACCGCGCGCGCGTCTTCCTGAACGGGCAATTCGTCGGCGAGCATGAGGGCGGGTTCACCCCCTTCGCGATCGAGGTCACCGATCGCATCCGGGCGGGCGACAACCAGATCACCGTCGCGGTCGATTCCGCGGTCGACGCCAGCAGCGTGCCGCCGCCGGTCACCGACTGGGAGAATTACGGCGGCATCACCCGTGACATCCGCCTGATCGAAACGCCTGCGACCTTCGTCGACGATGCGTGGGTCCGGATGACACGTAGCGGCCGGATCGCGATCGATGCGCGGCTGGACGGTACCACCGCCGCCAACGCGCTGTTGCGACTGACCATTCCGGCGCTGGGGGTCACGGTCTCGGGTCGTACCGATGCCGAGGGCCGCTGGCATGGCGAGACCGCCGCGCCCAGGCGCATGCGCCGCTGGTCGCCTGAAACGCCGACCCTCTACGACGTGAGCGTCGAGGCAGGCGAGGATCGCTGGCACGACCGCATCGGCTTCCGCACCATCGAACGCCGCGGGGCGCAGATCTTGCTCAACGGCCGTCCGGTCTTCCTGCGCGGCATTAGCGTGCATGAGGAAGAGTTCGGCAACAATCCGGCGCGGGCGATCACTCCGGCGGCGGCGCGCGCGCTGCTGGCAGAGGCGAAGGACGGCCTCCACGCCAATTTCGTTCGCCTTGCCCATTATCCGCATGGCGAGGTGACGACGCGCCTCGCCGACGAACTGGGCCTGCTCGTATGGAGCGAGGTGCCGGTCTATTGGCTGATCGCGTGGGACAATCCGGCGACGCTGCGTACCGCACGCAAAATGCTGTCCGACAATATCGTGCGCGACCGCAACCGTGCCTCGATCGCGATCTGGAGCATCGCCAACGAAACCCCCAATTCGCCCGCGCGCAACGCCTTTCTGGGGGCGCTGGCCGACGACGTCCGGCGGCTCGACGATACGCGGTTGCTGGGGGCGGCGCTGCTGACCGAACGGTCGACCAGCGACGGCCACCCGCTGATGACGATCAACGACCCGCTCGCCGACCGGCTCGATGTGATGGGCGTCAACACCTATAATGGATGGTATTCGCCCGACCGTCTGGCCGATTTGCCCGCCATTCGGTGGCGGGTGCCGACCGACAAGCCGCTGATCCTGTCCGAATTCGGTGCGGGCGCCAAGGCGGGGTTCCACGACGATCGCGCCGCCCCGCAAAAATTCTCGGAGGAATATCAGCGCGACTATTACCGCGCGACGCTGGAGATGGCGGCGCGTATCCCGACGCTTACCGGCCTCTCGCCATGGTTGCTCAAGGATTTCCGCTCGCCGCGCCGCCAGAACGGCTGGCAACAGGGCTATAATCGCAAGGGGCTGGTGTCGGAAACCGGACAGCGCAAGCTGGCGTTCGATGTGCTGGCGGACTTCTACGCCGGGCGTGCCCGACACGACGCGCAATAGCCGCGGTAGATCGAAAAAACCGATCGTTGGCATCGTTTCAAGTCATTAGCATATCATATCCCGCTGGTTCATGTTGCCGACACGACACGGTTGAGAGGAGTTTCACCATGGATGCCATACCCGAAGGCAGCCCGATCAACGATCCCAAGAAGCAGCCCGCGGCGATGCGCCGCCTGCTGGGGCACACCGCGCGCGACTGGTGGCCGGAAGCGCTGTCGATCGACATCCTGCATCAAAAGGGTGTCAGCGGGAACCCGATGGGCAACGACTTCGATTACCGCAAGCAATTCGAAGCGATCGATTATGCCGCGCTGAAGGCCGACCTGACCGCGCTGATGACCGACAGCCAGCCATGGTGGCCGGCCGATTACGGCCATTACGGCCCGTTCTTCATCCGCATGGCGTGGCACTCGGCCGGCACCTATCGCACCGGCGACGGTCGCGGCGGTTCGTCGGCGGGCCAGCAGCGGTTCGCGCCGCTCAATTCGTGGCCGGACAACGGCAATCTCGACAAGGCGCGTCGCCTCCTTTGGCCGATCAAGCAGAAATATGGCCGTCAGCTCAGCTGGGCCGACCTGTTCATCCTCGCCGGCAATGTCGCGATCGAATCGATGGGCGGCCCGACCTTCGGCTTCGGCGGCGGACGCGAGGACGTGTTCGAGCCGGAAAAGGACGTCTATTGGGGCACCGAAGAGGAATGGCTCGGCCAGACCCGCATCGATGAGGAAGCCGGCCTCGCGCTCGAAAGCCCGCTCGCCGCGATCCAGCACGGCCTGATCTACGTCAATCCGGAGGGTCCGGGCGGCTGCCCGATGCCCAAGGGTTCGGCACGCGACATGCGCGAGACCTTTGCCCGCATGGGTATGAACGACGAGGAGACCGTCGCGCTGACCGCGGGCGGCCATACCTTCGGCAAGGCGCATGGCGCGGGCGATCCGAGCCATGTCGGCCGCGAGCCGGAAGGCGCCGATATCGCCGCACAGGGCCTCGGATGGACCTCGACGCATGAGAGCGGCATGGGCGATCACACGATCACCTCGGGCCTCGAAGGGGCATGGACGCCGACGCCCACGAAATGGGACATGACCTATTTCGACATGCTGTTCGACCATGAATATGAACTGGTGAAGAGCCCGGCGGGCGCACACCAGTGGCAGCCGGTCGGCAACCCCGAGGATACGCTGGCCCCGGCCGCGCATACCCCGGAAAAGAAGGTGCCGACGATGATGTCGACCGCCGACATGGCGCTGAAGGTCGATCCGGCGTACAACGCGATCTGTCAGAAATTCCGTGCCGATCCCGATTATTTCGCCGATGTCTGGGCGCGGGCATGGTTCAAGCTGACGCACCGCGACATGGGGCCCAACGTCCGCCTGATCGGTCCGGAAGTGCCCAAGGAAGACCTGATCTGGCAGGACCCGGTCCCGAAGCTGGCCGGCGAACCGTTGGGCGAGGGCGATGTCGCGACGCTCAAGCAAGCGATCGCCTCATCGGGTCTGTCGCTCGCCGAACTGGTGACGACGGCATGGGCCTCCGCCTCGACCTATCGCGGGTCGGACAAGCGCGGTGGTGCCAATGGCGCGCGCATCCGTCTGGCCCCGCAAAAGGACTGGGACGTCAACGAGCCCGAACAGCTGGCGAAGGTGCTGGGTGTCTATGACGGCATCAAGGCCGATTTCGACGGCAAGGGCGGCATGACCGTCTCGATCGCCGACCTGATCGTGCTGGGCGGCGTCGTCGGTGTCGAACAGGCGATCGCGCCGACCGGCCACCATGTTGCCGTTCCCTTCACCCCGGGCCGGACCGATGCGACGCAGGACTGGACCGATGTCGAGAGCTTCGACGTGCTCGAGCCGAAGGCCGATGCGTTCCGCAACTATCTGCAGGTGCAGTTCAACGTTCCGACCGAGGAACTCATGATCGACCGGGCGCAGCTGCTGGGGCTCTCGGCACCCGAAATGGCGGTGCTGGTCGCGGGCCTGCGCGTGCTGGGGGCGAACCACAGCAAGGCGAAGGAACATGGCGTGTTCACGACGCGTCCGGGCCAGCTGACCAACGACTTCTTCGTGAACCTGCTCGATATGGGCACGGCGTGGAAGCAGGTCAGCGACGACAGCGATCAGGAGTTTGTCGGCACCGATCGCCATACCAAGGAGCAGAAGTGGACCGCGTCGCGGACCGATCTGGTCTATGGGTCGAACTCGCAGCTGCGGGCGATTGCCGAAGTCTATGCCTGTAGCGATGCCGGCGAGAAGTTCGTGCAGGACTTCGTGGCGGCATGGACCAAGGTGATGATGGCCGACCGGTTCGACCTCGGTCGCGCATAATCGTCGGGATCGGCGGGGAGCAGACAACGGCTCCCCGCCATTTTTTTGAGGCCGGCCGCGACGTAACGGCTATCAGGCGAAAGGATACCGCGAAGTGCGCCGGCCACGCTTGATCTGGCGCACCGCAGCGAGCTGCCCGGTCAGGATCGCGATCGCATCCGCCTCCTGCACGCTCAACGTCTCCATCGGCACATGCTTGAGTAGAATTTCCAGCACGTCGCCGATCCGGCCGATCTGTCGGCCATAGCTTCCGACATCGTCCAATATTTGCTGTTCGACTTCGGGCGCGGGTGTACTGCCCAGCTGAATGTTCACGAACCCGATCTGAGCACCTTGCTGATAGAAGCGCCACGGAATGATCGCCTGGATCAACTGTTCCGGTGCTATCGCGTAGGTCAGGGTTTTCATCGTGCATCTCCGCTTCCGGGGGTCGGTACAGATACGCGCGCCCTGTTGTTCATCGCCGACCTGATCCGGTCAAGATCGGCCCGAGCAAAACAGCTGCTGAACTTCCCACTGATTACGCTTGCTCGATTGAAGCACATGATGGCATATCAGTGCCCACAAGCTTCAAACTGCGGATCGGACCCAAACATGAATGCAATCGTCGCCCAGATCGGCGATCTTGCCGATGCCGGCGAGCGGATGATCGAACGGCTGCGGCGCAAGGCGTTCCTGCCCGAAAGCCGCAAGGCGCTCACCGTCCGCTTCGGCATTGCCGAAGCCGCGCAGTTGCTCGGCTGTTCGACCAACCGCATCCGCATGGCCGAAGACGATGGCCGCCTGCCCCCCGCCCCCGCCGCCGAAAACGGCCGTCGCCTCGGTTATAATGTCGAGGAATTGCTGCACATGCGGCGGGTGCTCGGCGCCTCCCCCGCCCGCGCACCGCTCGACGTGCCGGCGATCATCGCCGTGCAGAACTTCAAGGGCGGTGTCGGGAAATCGACGGTAACCACGCATCTTGCACATTATTTTGCCGTGCAGGGGTATCGCGTGCTGGTCGTTGATTGCGACAGCCAGGCGACGACCACGACGCTGTTCGGCTTCAACCCGCATTTCAACATCACGCGCGAAGAGACGCTTTACCCCTATCTCTCGATCGATCCAACGCAGAACGACCTGTCCTATGCGGTCAAATCGACGTCGTGGCCGAATGTCGACCTGATCCCGTCGAACCTCGAACTGTTCGACGTCGAATATGAACTGGCGGCGTCGGGATCGGACGGACAATCGGTGCTTGCCGCGCGGTTTCGTAAGCTAAAACAAGGGCTTATCGACCTTTCCCGACACTATGACATCGTCCTGCTCGATCCGCCGCCCGCGCTCGGCACGATCAGTCTGGCGGTGATGCAGGCGGCGAACGCGCTGCTGGTGCCGCTCGCGGCGACCACGCCCGATTTCTGTTCCACGGTTCAGTTCCTGTCGATGATGGATCAGGTGTTGCAGCAACTGGGCGGCGCCGGAATCGAGGTCGATTACAGCTTCGTTCGGCTGATCTGTTCGAAGTTCGATGGCAACGACCCCAGCCATGCGATGGTCCGCGCGATCATGGAGCAGAGCTTCGGCCCGGCGCTTCTGCCCGTTCCGATCCTCGAATCGGCGGAGATCAGTCACGCGGCGATGCGGATGATGACCGTCTACGAACTTGAAAAGCCGATCGGCACGCCCAAGACGCACAAACGCTGCCGCGCCAATCTGGACGAGGCATTGGGACAGATCGAGCAACTGGTCCGGCAGGGTTGGGGACGTGTCGCCCCGGCGGGGGAAGAGGTGCTGTATGCGGCGGTTTAACAGCGCGCAGCGCGGGGCGGAGGCGCTGAAAGCGCGAACTGCCCTCAAACCGCCCGGCCGGCGGGCGCAGCGCCCGACCGACGCGTTGGCGAAGGCCAATGCGGCGCTGGTAGCAAACCACCCCATCCACAAGGCCCATTCCCATGGCGCGTAAGCAATCCGATTACCTCGCCGCGTTGCTCTCCGACGAAGCCCCGCAGACTGCCGACGCCCCCCCTGCCCCGGCCGAACGCGGCTCCGATCGCCTGCGCGGTACGACCCTGCTCGGCCGGGAATCCGCGCTCGCCCGCGTCGCGTCGGGCGAGGTTCGTCAGGTCACACAGCTGCTGCTCGACCCGGCCCGCATCCGCATCTGGCCGGGCAACGCACGCTCCTACGCGCATCTGACCGAGGCGAGCTGCCGCGAACTGATCGATTCGATCATCGCCGAAGGCGGGCAGAAGGTTCCGGCCGTCGTGCGCCGGGTCGAGGGGGACGCCGCGCACGACTATGAGGTCATCGCCGGGACCCGCCGTCACTGGTCGATCTCGTGGCTGCGCGCGCACAGCTATCCCGACATGATGTTCGTGGCGCAGGTCGCGACGCTCGACGACGAAGCCGCCTTTCGCCTTGCCGATCTCGAAAACCGGGCGCGGGCCGACGTGTCGGACCTCGAACGGGCGCGCAACTATGCCGCCGCGCTCAAGACCCATTATGGCAACCACGCATCGCGCATGGCCGACCGGCTGAAGCTGTCGAAAGGCTGGCTGTCGAAGATGCTGCGCGTCGCGGCGCTGCCCGACCCGATCGTCGCCGCCTTCGCCTCGCCCGGCGATGTGCAGTTGAAGGGCGGCTATGCGCTGGCGCAGGCGCTCGACGATCGCGCCGATGCGGCGGTCATCGGCGGCGAGGCGAAGGTCCTCGCGCGCGAACAGCAGAACCGGCGCGACAAGGGCCTGCCCCCTGTAGCGGCGGCCGACGTCCTGCGACGGCTGATCGACGCGCCCAAGCGCGGCACAGAGACCAAGGACAGGTTCGTGTGGACGACGCCGCACGGCCGCGTCGCGGTGACGGCGCAGACGATCAATCGACAGGGAGTGACGATGCGGCTTCATGCCGGATCGGGTCTCGGCAACGACGAAATGGCCGAAATGGTGCGTCAGGCGCTGCGCGAACTGGAAGCCGACGGCCGTGGACTGCAACGGTGAGCGGCGGGGCGGTGCCTGTTTCCCCGGGGAAACATCGCCCGTCCCCGCCCTGCCCGCTCCCCAAGTTTCCCCGGGGAAACCCGCCATCGGACCCGATCGAATGACCCGCGCCACGCCCGAAAAGATCCCCGAACAGTTCGACCTGTTCCTCCCTTATCTCGCCGACATGCCGCTGCGCGATCAGCGCGAGATGATGGAGCGGCCGTTCTTCAGCCTTGCGAAGACCAAGCGGCTCAAGCCGATCGACTATCGCAGTCCCGACGGCAAGCTGTGGGTCCATGTCTCCGCCAACGCCGATTACGGCATGGCGACGATCTGGGATGCCGACATCCTGATCTATTGCGCCAGCGTGCTGGCCGATATGGCGCGACGCGGCGTCAACGACGTACCGCGCAAGCTGCACCTGATGCCCTATGACCTGTTGCGCGCGATCGGGCGGCCGACGACCGGGCGCGCCTACGAGTTGCTCGGGCAGGCGCTCGATCGATTGGTGGCGACGACGATCAAGACCAATATCCGTGCCGAGAACCGGCGCGAGGCGACGTTCAGCTGGCTCGATGGCTGGACCCAGTTGGTCGATGAAAAGACCGAACGCTCGCGGGGCATGACGATCGAACTGTCGAACTGGTTCTGGGAAGGCGTGATGATGACCGGCGGCGTGCTGTCGATCGACCGCGCCTATTTCGATCTGACCGGCGGGCGGGAACGCTGGCTGTACCGGGTCGCGCGCAAACATGCCGGCGGTGCCGGCGAGGCGGGTTTCGCGATCTCGATGCCCACCCTGTTCGAAAAATCGGGTGCAGAGGGCCAGTATCGCCGCTTCAAATTCGAAATCGCGAAGATCGCCGAACGCGACGAGCTGCCGGGCTATTCGCTGACGCTGGAACAACCGGCCGAAAAGCGCGAGCCGCTGCTGCGGATGCGCCGCCGCGCCGGGGGTGCCGCGCGCACTACCGTCGTCGGCGCGCCCCCTGCCCCCGCCCCGGTCGCCACGCCCGCGCCGTCCCCCGAACGGACCGAGGAACTGGTCGATGCTGCCGCCCTGATCCGGGCGTCGATCAAGGGCCTCGCGAATCGCGCGACCGACGGTGAGATCACGCCGCAGACGCTGTCGCTGCTTCGCAATGAATGTCCGGGCTGGGATTACCAGACACTGCACGCCGAATTCCGCGCGTGGATCGAGGCCGACAGCACCCGGACCCCGGTCAGCTATCAGGCGGCGTTTATCGGCTATGTCCGGCGTTGGGATGCACAACACCGACATGAACTCGGCCGGTAACGGCGGGGCAACGTAGCGGCGAGGCCCCGCCCCCCGTTCTTTATACGGCCCTTTTAACGCATACCGCCTTCGCAATGCCGGGATCGGCAAACCCGTAGAACCCCTCAAACTGTCCCCGAAAGATCGACCACCCCCCGCACCCGCGTTCCCGAAGTGTCGTGCGGCCCACGCCCCCAACAGCCAGTTGCGCATGAAATTGAATATCCCCACCCCAATTGAACGTCCCCTACCCCCACCACTGAAGAATTGATTCAATCGGAGCGGTCGACCGGACGGTATCAAGGAGCCTTCGACACTCCGGGAACGCCGTTCGACCCTTTGGGAACGATGGACCGACACTTCGGGAACGTGACGGCCGATCTATCGGGAACGAAGCGTCGAACTTTCAGGAACGCGAACACGCACGCGACTCGTGGTTGTGAGCCGGTTGGGAAGCTTATTCCGCGCCCTTAACCTGCTAACCTTTCAATAAACCGTCTAACCATTTCGATGGCTTGATTTCAGGTTTTGAAAGGAGCAGCTCGACCAGCAGCAAGGCGTTTGCGGGTAAGGGGAGGGTGTTCGTACAGATCGCGCAACGCCCTGTACCGAAAGCGATTCCACCAACGCTGCCAGCGATGTTCGGCCGCATCGTGCAGGATATGGCATCGCTGGCACAATGCAGCGAGGTTGGCGGCAGCGTTGTTACTGGGATCATGGTCGAGATGCGCACAAGCCAGCACCACACGGGTCATGCGCACGCGGGCAAGAGACACACGAACGGTTGCGATCCGTCGTCCGCGTGGCGACCGCCAGCAACGCTCGTCGGCATCCCACCAGCGACCATCGCCCAGATGCGGCACCCGCGCCAGATGGGGCCGGCCACATCGCTCGCAGCGGCCCCCGGCACGATCGAACCGGATCGTCGCAGACAGCTGTGTCCAGTCGATCGGGTAGAGCCAGCGGTTTTCGGCACGGATCGGCATGTCGATTCTATGAGTCGGTCGCCCGCGAAAGGGAAGCGAAATGTTCCCGTCCTGTCCCGCACGCCCGGGCCTGCCAGACGATATCGACAGCCTCGACAGGCTTTGGCCCCGGCGCGGGCAGGGCAGTGGGGCCTTCACCCGCCGCATAGCGCCGGTCGTGCGCCGGGACGACGATCACCGGCGCATCGCCGAACTGGTCCGCGATGATCTCGACGATAAAGCCGCACGCCTCGACCCAGGCATGGCTTTCCCATCCACCGACTGCACGAAATCCGAACGACGCGGACGCGGGTTTCCGTTCGTCGGCAGGCGGGATGCCCGACCGCAGGACGCCGACGATGCCCTGTTCGGCGAGCAGGCGGACAACTAACAGGCTGCTACGGACACGGGTGTAGCGTGACGGCGGCGATGGCAACGGACCACCCAGTCCACATGCCATGCCGGCCATACCGGCTCGACGAACCGCCGCGCGGCGGTCGCCAGTCTGGATAGCCGGCGTTGCATTACCTCATAACCGGTCGAAATCGATCTCCCCATGCCGGTCGAGCGTCGCGTCGGCGGGGGGCAGGGGGTATTTCAGCCCGGTCGCGCAGTTGAACAGCACGACGTCCTCTTCGGCATCGACCTCGCCATCGCGCAGCGCCTGCCGATACGCCGCCAGCGTCGCGCCGCCCTCGGGACACAGCAGCAGGCCATCGCGCCGTGCACAATCGTCCACGGCCTTCAGGATCGCCGGGTCCCCCACCGCCAGCGCCTTGCCCCCCGACTCTCGCACCGCGCGCAGGATCAAAAAGTCGCCGACCGCGCGCGGAACGCGGATGCCGGCGGCGACGGTGTGTGCGTCTTCCCAGCGATCGGCATGGTCCTGTCCCGCCTCGAACGCACGGACGATCGGTGCGCAGCCAGCGGCCTGCACCGCATACATGCGCGGCCGCTCCGACCCGATCCAGCCCAGCGCCTCCAGCTCGTCAAAGGCTTTCCACATACCGATCAGGCCGGTACCGCCGCCGGTCGGGTAGAAGATCGCATCGGGCAACCGCCAGCCAAGCTGCGCGGCGAGTTCGAGGCCCATCGTCTTCTTGCCCTCGATCCGGTACGGTTCCTTCAGCGTCGAAAAGTCGAACCAGCGGCCCTCGGCAGCGCCCTTCGCGACGATCGCCCCGCAATCGTCGATCAGGCCGTTGACCCGCCAGACCCGGCTGCCCTGCGCCGCGATCTCACGGACGTTCACTTCGGGCGTATCTTCGGGGCAGAAGATGATCGTCTCGATCCCGCAGCGCGCGGCATAGGCGGCCAGCGCCGCGCCGGCATTGCCGTTGGTCGGCATGGCGATGCGGCGTACGCCCAGCTCTTTGGCCATCGCCACCGCCATCACCAGCCCGCGCGCCTTGAAACTGCCGGTCGGCAGGCGGCCCTCGTCCTTGACCAACACCCGCGCGCCCCCGGCGCGGGGGATGGGGATCAGCGGCGTCTCGATCTCGCCCAGGCTGACGATGTTCGCGGCATGGCGGACCGGCAGCAACTCGCGCCATCGCCACAGATCGGTATCGCGCGCCGCCAGCGTATCGCGCGACAGCGCCGCTCCGACCGCCGCAAGATCGTAACGGACCAGTAACGGCTTTCCGACCCGCGACAGATTTTGGAGCGTGTCGGCGTCATACCGCTCCCCGGTCATCGAGCATTCGAGATGGGTGACGAAGGTCGGGCGATCGGCGGTGAGATTATCGTGCATGGTCAGTATAGTAGCGACCGATCCGTCCGGGTCCATGCGTTCGGGCATTAACCTTTTGCGGCAAGCATATCCTCGACCGACATCCAGTGCTGCGGCCGGTTCGTCAATCAAGGCCAGTATCAGCGTACATATGGTCGATTTCGTACGATTTAGTCCGTGGCGAACTCAACCTGATTGAGTATTGACATAGTTAATACCACAGGATTGTTGGTAAATTATCCGATCCTGTCCCGGTTCCGGACAATCCGTATCGACCTGATACGAATGACTGAACGATGAAGTGCCCTCCCCTTCAGGAAGTACTTGCGACGATCGCGACCAGATGCGAAGCGCGGCCAACCGAACCGCCGGGGGACCATGGCGAGGGATCGGTGACGACACAGGGATGGACAAGATGGCAAGCGCGAACCCGATCATGTTGGACGGCAATCTGGGCGACTGGAGCGCACAGGACCGTATCGATCGCGGGCTCGAGGACGGCTATGCCATCTATGCTAGGAGCGATGGCGACGCGTTCGCCTTCGCGCTGAAGGTGCCGGGCACCGTCGGGATCAACACGACGGTCTGGCTGAATACCGATCGCAACGCGCAGACCGGCTACCAGATTTTCGGCTTTGCCGGCGGGGCCGAATATAGCGTCAATTTCGATGCCGACGGATCGGTCGCGCTGTACAAGGGCGCACCGGGTGCCGCCGCCGCGATCGCCAACCTGCAGGCGGTGTGGTCGGACGATCGCTCGACCGTCGAATTCCGCGTCGACAAGGCCGCGATCGGCAACCCGCAGGCGATCGATACGCTCTACGACGTCAATGATTCGGTGTTCCTGCCCGGCAGCTATTCCGCGCCGCCGTTCACGGTCTTCAACGATGCGGGCTTCGCCGTCGACCCGGCGCAGCGCGTCGCGATCGTATGGTCGGAAAGCACCGCCAACGCCTATTTCAGCAAGACCGCCTATTCGCAGTTGTTCATGTCGGTGCAGGCGCAGGCGATGCAGGCGGGCGTTCCGTTCGACATCCTGACCGAAGACGATCTGACCAGCCTCGCGACCGTCGCCAAATATGACTCGATCATCTTCCCTTCGTTCCGCAACGTCGACGCGACCAAGGTCGACGCCATCGCGCAGACGCTGGAACAGGCGACCAAGCAATACGGCATCGGCCTGATCGCGGCGGGCGAGTTCATGACCAACGACGCGGCGGGCAATGCGCTGGCCGGCGACAGCTATGCGCGCATGAAGCTGTTGTTCGACGCGACGCGCGTGACCGGCGGTTTCCCCGCCGACGTGACGATCAAGGCGACCGACGCGAGCGGCCTCGTGCTCGACGGCTATACCGACGGGCAAGTCGTTCATGATTACAAGCAGGTTGGCTGGAACGCGTTCAAGAGCGAGAGCGGCACCGGGCAGACGATCGCGACCGCGACCGTGAACGGCGAGACCTATTCGGCGGCGATCGCGACCCAGACCGGCGGTCGCAACGTGATCTTTTCGTCCGAAGCGGTCATGGCCGACGAAAACCTGCTGCAAAAGGCGATCGATTATTCGGTGCATGGCGGCGGGCTGTCGGTCGGGTTGCAGATGACCCGCAACACCGGCCTGTTCGCGTCGCGCGTCGACATGGACCAGAGCCAGGAACGCGACGAAGTGAAGCCCGAAGAGGGCGCGCCGGGCATCTATGACAAGATGATCCCGATCCTTGCCGAGTGGAAGGCGAAGTATAATTTCGTCGGCAGCTATTACGTCAATATCGGCAACGATCCGGCCAATGGCCAGGCGACCGACTGGGCAGTGTCGCTGCCCTATTACAAGCAGCTGATCGACATGGGGAACGAGATCGGCACCCACAGCTATACCCATCCGCACGACACCAACCTGCTGACCGACGAACAGATCAGGTTCGAATTCGGCCAGAGCCGTGCAGAGCTGGAAGCCAAGCTGAGCGACTATCTCGGCCGGACCGTGTCGGTCGGCGGCGCAGCGGTTCCGGGCGCGCCCGAACAGATCGCGACGTCGCAGGAAATCCTGAAGTACGTGCAATATCTGTCGGGCGGCTATTCGGGCGTCGGTGCCGGCTATCCCAACGCCATCGGCTATATGAACCCGGCCAATGCCGCATCGAACCAGGTCTATATCGCGCCGAACACCTCGTTCGATTTCTCGCTGATGGAATTCCAGAAGAAGACCGTCGCCGAAGCCGAAGCGGTGTGGGCCAAGGAACTGGCCAATCTGACCGGCAATGCCGATGCGCCGATCATCGTGTGGCCGTGGCATGATTACGGTCCCACCACCTGGGCGATCGACAACGACGGCAACCCCACCAACGCCGGCAGCCCCTATGTCCGGTCGATGTTCGACAATTTCGTCGCGGCGGCAGCGGCCAAGGGCGTCGAGTTCGTGACGCTGGCCGATCTCGCCAACCGCGTGAACGCGTTCGACAAGGCGCAGGTCGTCAGCAGCGTCGTCGGCAACACCATCACCGCGTCGGTCTCGTCGTCGATGGGCAGCGGCCTGTTCGCGCTCGATGTCGACGGGCAAAAGGCGGGGCAGGTGATCCAGAGCGTCAAGGGCTGGTACGCCTATAACGACGACAAGCTATTCCTGCCGGCCAAGGGCGGCAGCTTCGACATCACCATGGGCGCGAAGGCCGACGACGTCACCCACATCACCCAGCTGCCGATGCGCGCATCGCTCGAAACGCTGTCGGGCGACGGCAGCGACCTGTCGTTCACCGTGGCGGGCGAGGGCAAGGTCGTGATCGACCTGAAGGCGCCGGGCACCAACTGGATCACCGTCGAGGGCGGCACGCTGGACTCGCTGGTGGGTGAGATCGCGACGATCGACATCGGTACGATCGGCACCCACGCCGTCAAGGTGACGCAGGTCGTCAATGTCGGTCCGACGATCACCTCGTTCGGCGGCGGCGATGCGGTGTGGCTGCCGGCATTGGCCGAAAACAGCATGGCGGTCGCCACGATCACCGCCACCGACGCCAATGTCGCGCAAGGCGACCGAGTCCGCTATTCGATCGAAGCGGGTCGCGAAGGGGCGCTGTTCACGATCGACGCGACGACCGGCGTGCTCAGCTTCATCAAGGCTCCCGATTTCGAAAACCCGCAGGATTCGGATCGCAACAACATCTATGACGTGAACGTGGTCGCCACCGACGCGCGCGGCATGGTCGACAAGCAGATGGTCTATGTCACGGTCAAGAACGTGACCGAACAGACCGGCGGTCCCGTCATCACCTCGTCCGGCGGCGGCAGCTGGGGCAGCATGGCGCTGAACGAGAATATGACGCTGGTCGGCACGGTCACCGCGACCGATCCCGACCTGCGCGACGGCGATGTCATTCGCTATTCGATCGCGCCGGGTGGCGAGGGATCGCTGTTCACGATCGACGCCGATACCGGCGTGCTGAAGTTCGCGGCGGCACCCGATTTCGAAACCGCCCGCGATTCGAACCGCGACAACATCTACGACGTCAACGTCGTCGCCACCGACTCGTTCGGCGCGACGTCGCGGCAGTTGCTGTGGGTCTATGTGAACAATGTGAAGGAGCAGACCGGCGGTCCGACCATCACGTCGGCGGGCGGCGGCGATCGCGGTTCGATCACGGTCCTCGAAAACGGCGCGACCGTCGGCACGGTCACCGCAACCGATCCCGACGTCCGCGACGGCGATGTCGTCCGCTATTCGATCGCGCCGGGTGGCGAGGGGGCGTTGTTCAGCATTGACGCGACGACCGGTGTCCTGAAGTTCAACACCGCGCCCGATTACGAAAACGCGCAGGATGCCAACCGCGACAATATCTACGACGTCACCGTCGTCGCCACCGACGCCAATGGCGTGACCGACCGGCAGATGCTGTCGGTGACGGTGAAGGACGTCGCCGGACTGAACCAGATCGGCACGCTGCGCGACGACGCGATGAACGGCACCGGCGAGGGCGATACGCTCGACGGCAGCTGGGGGCATGACGTCCTGAACGGTTTCGGCGGGAACGACCAGCTGACCGGCGGCTATGGCAACGACATGTTGAACGGCGGCGACGGCAACGACACGCTGATCGGCAATGATGGCAAGGACATTCTCGACGGCGGCAATGGCAACGACCTGCTGATCGGCGGCGACGATCGCGATGTGATGACCGGCGGGGCAGGGCGCGATGTGTTCCGTTTCGAACGGGAGGGCGATACCCTCACCTCGTCCGGCCTGCGCGACGTCATCACCGATTTCCGCGCCGGCGAGGACAAGATCGACCTGTCGGCGATCGACGCCAACATCTCGATATTCGCCCGGGGCGATCAGGCATTTGCCTTCATCGGCGAAAATGGCCGTTTCTCGGGCGGAGGACAGCTTCGCTATCGCTACGAAATGTCGGGCGGCAACGAATACACCGTCGTCGAGGGCACGACCTTCGGCAAGTCGGCCGATTTCTCGATCGCGTTGTTCGGGCATCACGTTCTGACGTCGGGTGATTTCTTTCTGTAAGGGATTGCCGGGCTAGGAAGCGTCGTCGGGGGCGCAAATGGCGGGAATCGGATTCAAACTGGCACAGGTTGCGCGCGAAGGCGGCGTCGGCGGTATCGTCGGCGCCGCTGCGCATGGTGCCGTCATCAGCGCGGGGCCGTGGTTGATGACCGCGGTCGCGATGGGGCTGCTCGAACGCTGGGCGGCGGTGCATCTGACGTCGGCCAACGGCATGATCCTGCAAACGGTGCTGATCTATGCCTTCAGCCTGTCGGCGCTGGCCGCGGCACCGATCGGTATCGTCGCGACGCGACTGGTCGCCGATCGCATTTTCGCGCGCGACGCGGCCGGGATACCGGGGATCGTCCTGCTGGCACTGGCGGCGGGCGGCGTGATCGGGCTGGCGGCGGGGGCATTGCTGTTCGGCGTGCTGGGACGATTGCCGTTCGCGCAGGCACTGGCCGCGAGCGTGGCGCTCGCGTGGCTGGCGCAGATTTGGATCGCGGGACCGATGCTGACCGCGCTCGACCGCTATCGCGCGGTGCCGGTCGCCTATCTCATCGGGACCGGCGTCGCGGCGGGCACGCTGTGGCTCTGGCCGCAGCGCGAGCTGGTCGGGGTGTTGCTGGTCGTGACCGGCGGCATCGGCCTCACGCTGGCGGCGATCCTGCTGGTGCTGCGCCGCCATTTCGCGGGCGACGTGGTGTTGCCGACACGCGATGCGATGCACCCGCGCCTTGCGCTCATCATCGCGCTGGCCGGCATTGCCGGGGTCGCCGCGATCTGGATCGACAAATGGATCTTGTGGTTCGGCCCGGCGAGCCGGGTCGCGATCGGCGCGCTGCGGCTCAACCCGATCAACGACGGAGGCAGTTTCCTCGGCCTGCTGACGATCGTACCGGGGCTGACGCTGTTGCTGATCGTCACCGAAACCCGGTTCGACCGCGCGTTCGGCAGCATGTTGGCGCGCTGCACCGGCACCTCGACGCTGGAGCGGATCGAGGAGGCGCGCGGCGAGGTCGTCCGGGTGATGGGGGACAGCCTGCGCCTGCTGGTGCTGGCGCAGATGCTGATCGCCGCCTTCGCGTGGGTACTGGCGGTGCCGTTGTTCGATGCGATCGGTGCCGATGTCCGCGCGATCTTCGCCTTTCGTCAGACGTCGGCGGGGGCGGTGTTCCACCTCGTGGTGATCGCGACGACGGTGGTGCTGGCCTATTACGACCTGTTCGGACGCATTCTGGTCACCTGGGCCAGCTTCGCCCTCGCCAGCGCGCTTGCTACGCTCGTCCAGTTCGATGCCGGTTTCGCGGCCTTTGGCTGGGGCTATATGGCCGGGGCAGTGGTGGGGGCGTTCGTCGGCCTCGCGCTGGTCGCGGAGGCAAGCACGAATATGACCTATCTGTTGTTCGTCGGAAACAATCCGGCGGTGGTCGGCCATGGTGGTCGCTGGCTATGATCGGCCGCAGGCAGGCGATGGCGATGGGCGCGGGCGCGGTGGGGCTGACGCTCGGGTTGCGCGGCGCGACGTCGGGACAGGTGCGCAGCGCGGGCGATGGCGATGCGGCGCTGCGCTGGGCGGTTGATTATGGCCCCGCGACCGATCCGGTCCTCGCCAGACGCTATCAGCTGCTGGTCCTCGAACCGCATCATCCGCGCCCCATCGCGCCGTTGCGCGGCGAGGGAGCGGTGCTGCTCGGCTATGTCAGTCTGGGCGAGGTCGAGAAGCGGCGGCCCTATTTCGCGGCGCTCGACCGGGCCGGGGCGCTCGGCATCGCCAATCCCGACTGGCCCGATGCGCGCCGTGCCGATCTGCGCCATCCGGCATGGACCGCGACGGTGCTGGACCAGATCGTCCCGCAAATACTGAAACTTGGCTATGACGGAATCTTCATCGATACCATGGATAATGCCGAGGCGATGGAACGGCAGGACCCCCTCGGTGCAAAGGATATGGTGGCGGCGGGCGCGCGCCTGATCGTCGCGATCCGGGAACGTTTTCCCGGAATCCGGATCATGCTCAACCGCGGCTACGCCCTGCTCGACCGGGTCGCGCCGTCGATCGATTATGTGCTGGGCGAATCGATGGCGTCGCGCTGGAACTTCGCGACCAAGCGCTACGACATGCTGTCCGACAGCGACTGGCAGTGGCAGGCCGACCGGCTGCGCGCGGCCAAAGCGATCAACCCGGCGCTGGTCGTGACCACGCTCGACTACTGGGACATGGCCGATCGCGGGCCGGTGGCCAAACTCTATGCCCGCGAACGCGCGGCGGGGTTTGCGCCCTATGTCTCGACGCTGGCGCTCGACCGGTTGTGGCCGGAGCCGACCGGATGAGGGCCGGCGACCAGCGCTGGCTGGCGATAGGCGTGCCGATGGCCGCGGGCGGGGCGGCGCTGGCCGCCGCGATCCTGCTGTTGCCCGGCCGGACCGAAATCCTGCATGTCGAGCGCCGCGCCCATCCGGTGACGGTGTCGATCGCGCTGCCGCCGCCGATGCCGTCGCCCGCGCCGTCGGCGGGACCGCAGCTGCCGGCGCTGGCCGATACGATCAAGCGCGCCGATGCCGCCGAGCTCGCCACGCTGACCGCGCAATTGCAGGCGGCGGGGCAGAAGGTCACGACGCTGCAGGTCGCCTATGACCTGAAGGCCGCCGGTCGCGGCACGGTCGCGCTCGCCTATCTGGCGGCACGGCCCGACGGCACGGTCGCCGGGACGTGGCCGCTGCGCATCGACCTGCTGGCGGAGGCGGGGCAGCGCGATGCCGCGGCGAAGCTGTTCGAAGCGGCGAGGGGCGTGCCGGGGCCGGCGATCGTCGCCGCCGCCTATACGCTCGAACGGCCCGACCTGCTGGTCGCCGCCGCCGAACGCGGCGCGATCCCGCGTCCCGATGCCGCGTTGTCGCTCGACCTTGCCCGCCGGTTGGAACGGGCGGGGCAGGGGGCGTGGATCGCGCGGCTCGCCCGGGTCGGCAGCGACTGGCGCGCCGGTGATCCGTGGCTGGCGATCCGCGTCGCGCAGGCGGCAGGCGACCAGCGCGCGGCGCTGGCGGCGGCGGGGCTGCTGCCCGGCGATCAGCGCGATGCCGCGCGCGAAGCGATCCTGACCCGTGCCGGCGACCGGGCGGGGCTGCGGCAGATGCTGCTTGCCCGTGCGCAGGTGCCGGGTACCGATCCGCTGCCGATCGCCGAGCAATTGCTGGCGGCGGGGGCACGCGACGATGCGGTCGGCGTGCTGGCGGCGGCGGTCGGGCAGGGTGGCCCCGACGGCCCGGCGGCGCGGCGGCTGCTCTATCTGCTCGGTCCGCGCCCCCACCAGAGCGACGTCGCATGGTTGCGGCAGCGCACCCTGAGCGGCGCGCCGGCGCAGCAGCTCGACTGGATCGCCGCCTATGCCGATCGCGACCGGCCGGGCGATGCGGCCGCGTTCCTCGCGCGCCATCCGCTGGCCGATCGCACGCCGGTGCTGCTCGAACGGTTGCGGCTCGCGCAGGCGACGGGGGACGATTCCGCCGGGCGCACGGTGCTGGCCCGGCTGTTCGACGGACGCGCGCTGTCCGCCGATGCGGTGCGCGCGGCGGGCGACGCGATGCCGCGCAGGCCCGACCCGGCCCAGCTCGCCGCGCTGCTCCGTGCCCGCGTCGCCACCGGCATCGCTGCGCCGCGCGACCGGATGGATCTGGCGTGGAGCGCGTGGAATGCCGGCGATGCGCCGCGCACGGTGCAGATCCTGCGCGACTATCTGGCGACGCAGGGCGACGATCTGCCCGCGCTGCGGCTGATGGCCGATGCGCAGGCCCGGATCGGCGGCGACCGCGCGGCGCGGCCATGGCTCGAAAAGGCGCTGGCCAAAACGCCCGGCGACAGCCGCGCCGCCGCCGAATTGCTCGACCGGCTCGGCCGTCGGCGCGAAGCGGTGGCGCTGGTCGAACGCCTGCGACAGGCGACACCGAACGACCGGCAACTGGTCGCGCTCCACGCCCGGCTGCTGATCGCCGATGGCCAGCCCGGGCGCGCCCGCATGGTGTTATCGCAACAATGATCGCCGCGCTGGTCCTGATCGCGGGCATTGCCGGCCCGGTGCTGCGCGTGCCGCCGGCGATCCTTGCCGATGGCGAGGTCGCGGGCGGCGATCCACAGCTGGTGTGGCCCGTCGGCACGACGCTAAGCGTCGAGGGCGATGGCGGCGAGATCGTCGTTCGCGCCGACCGTCCGATCGACGACCGAGCGATCAACCGGTTTCGCGATGCCGCCGGCGACGCGATCGGCGATCTGCGCTGGAACGATGACAGCCTTGTGCTGCGCCCCGCCGCCGGACGCACCCTGCGCTGGCGGCATAGCGATAATCGCATGACGATCGGCTTCACGCCGGGCGACGACGCGCCGGTCGCGGCGGTGGCGCAGGACGCCACCGACCTCGACCCGCAACTGCTGACGATCGAGGCCGATGTCGCCGCTGGCTATCCGGGCGAGGGCCGCCGTCGTGCGGAGACGCTGGCGACACAGCATCCGGCCGACCGGCGCGTGATCCGCATCCTCGCCGACGCCCGCAGCGCCGATGGCGACGCCGCCGGTGCGACCCGGCTCTATCGCCGCCTCGGCGCGACCGACCGCACCGCACGGCGCGCCGCCGCCTTCGCCCCCGGCGCGGCATCGGCCAGCGTGACGCTGCGCGACGGCAGCGACCTGTCGCAGATCGAGAGCGCCGCGCGCGTCGATGTCGCGCTGACCGATCGCACGACGGTCGGCGGTGGCGTGCGCCATATCGCCAGCACCATCGGCGACGACCATCGCGGATCGACCGTCGCCGAAGCCGGTGCCACCGTCCGCGTTGGCGACGAAGCCCGGATGCAGGCGGTGCTGGCCGGTGCCCTCGACAGCGGCGTCACCGGTGGCGGGGTGCGCTATGCCGCCGGTTCGGCGGAGGGACAGTGGCGCGCCGGGCTGACGCTGCATCAGCCCGATTATTCGACCCGCGAACAGGCGATCGACGATGGCTGGCTGTCGCGCGTTTCCGCAGGAGCCACCTATCGCATCGCGCCGGGGCTGGTGGGGCAGGTCGATGTCGGTGGCAATCGCTATGGCATTGCGGGCGAGGGTGGGGCGGTCGACACGATCACCCTGGCCGGCGGGCTCGACTATATCCGGCGGCGCGGCGGCTTCGCCTTCGGCCTGACCTATCGGTTGGAGGCCGAATATGTGCAGCGCCTGCGTGGGCAAATCGATTTCGCGACGCGCGAAAACCACACGGTGCAGGGGCTGGTGAGCGGCGCGATCGGCGAAGCGCAGCTGACCGGCCTCGCCGGATGGACGGTCGACCGCTTCGGCGGCGACGGTCCCAATGCCAGCCTCGGGCTGGCGCTGCCGATCGGCACCGCCTGGCGGGTCGAGGGGAGCGGCGGGATCAGCTCGGTCACGCGGCCGGGCTTTGCGGGGCAACAGATGTTCGCGCGCGCGGGCGTGACGCGCGGCCTGGGGAACGGGCGATGAGTGCAGGACGTCACCGGTCGCTGCGGATTGCCATGGAACTGGCGGCGGGCTTCGGGGTGCTGATCGCGCTCGACCGGCTGCTGCTGGGCGGCACGGCCTTTACCGGCGTCGATCCCAATCCGCTGTGGCTGCCGGTGGTGGTCATGGCGCTGGCCTATGGCACCTTTCCCGCGCTGGCGGCGGCGGGCATCGCCAGCGGGCTGTGGCTGGCGATCGGACACGAACCGGGCGTCGAGCGCGATTATCTCGATCACCTGCTGCACCTGTCGCTGCCGCCGCTGCTGTGGTTCATGGCGGCGGTGGCGATCGGCGAGGTGACGATGGTGCGCGCCCAGCGGCTCGTCCGGCTCGAACGGACCAAGAATACCGCGCGGCGCAACGTCGTCCGGCTGACCGAAGCGTTCCACCGTCTGGTCCATACCAACCGCGCGTTGCAGGTGCAGGTCGCGACCGACGACCGCAGCATCGGCCATGTCATCGCCACCGCCGCGCGTCTGGGCGATGTCGACCCGGCCGAACGCCGCGCCGCCATGGTGGCGCTGATCGCGCTCGCCGCGCACACCCGCGACTTCACCTGTTACCGGGTGGTCGGCGGCGAGGCGCGGGCATGGTTGCGCGGCGACGCGGCACAGGCGCGCGCCGACACGCTGCCGCCGCCGCTCCTGCTGATGGCGCGGCGCGGCGATGCGATCCATGTCGGCCGCGCATCGGATCGTGCCGCGCTGGTCGGGGTCGGCGTCGCCGCCCTGCCGCTGATCGACGGCGATGGCGACCGCGTGGTCGGCATGCTGGTGCTGCACGACCTGCCGTTCGAGGCGCTGGGCGCGCATCTGCTGGCCGAACTGACCGAAATCTGTCGCTGGCTGGTGCCGCTGCTGATCGACGAACCGCGTCGCCCCGCGATGCTGGCGGTCCGATCGCCCGGAAAGGTCGCATGATGCGCGCGATCGTCGCGCTGGCGGTGGCCGACGTGGCGATGCTGGCTTCGGCGCCGGTCTGGCCCGGCCCCGTGTTGCTGATCGGCCATATCGGCTGTTCGATCGCGGCGATCGTGCTGCGGCTGCGCGACGGTTGCGCATTGCGGTTCAGCGCGATCGTCTTCGGCATGATCGCTCCGGCGGCGTTGCTGGCGGGCGAATGGGCGAGCCGCACGCTGCCCGACGACGATCGTCCGCCGGCCCCGCTGCCCGAACCGGTCGTCCGGTCGGGCAAGGCGCAACGCGGGGCCAAGCTAACCGTCGCGCGAATGCTCGACGGCCGCGTGCTCCATGCCGACCCCGACGCGTTGCACTCGCTGGTCACGATCATGCGCCACGGACAGGTCGCCGAACGGCGGCGCGCGCTGGAAACGGTGGTGCGCTCGTTTCAGCCGTCGCTCTCGCCACTGATCGCGCTGGCGCTGACCGATGGCGATCAGACGATCCGCGCGCTCGCCGCCGCCGCATCGGCGCGCATCGTGCAGAATCTGGCGACCGGCCGCGCCGCGCTCGAATCGGCGAGCGGGCCGGAACGCGATGCGGCGCTGGCGGCGATGCTCGCCGATCATGCGCGCGGCAACGTGCTGTTGTCCGATACGCAGCGCGCGCATCTGCGCGCCGACGCGCTCGGCCTGATCGGCGACGACCCGCTCGACCCGACCCGGATCGAGGCGCTGTGGGCGGCGGGCGACTATGCCGCGATCGACGCGATCGTCGAACAGGTGCCGGTCGATGCCAGCGCGCATGATCGCGTCGCCCGTGCGACCGGATGGTGGCGCGAGCAGACGATCGGGCAGCATCCGTGAACGCGCGGATCAACCCCGGCCCGCCCGCCGATATCTGCCTGATCGTCGAAGGGGCGTATCCGTACGTCGTCGGCGGCGTATCGGGATGGTTGCAGGACCTGATCACCCACCTGCCCGAAATCCGCTTCGCCATCGTCGCGATCAAGCCATCGTCGGCACCGCTCGCGATGCAGCTGACCCCGCCCGACAATGTCGTCGAACTGGTCGAGATCGCGCTGGCCCCCGAAGCGACGATGCCGCGCGGCTATCCGGCGGCGCAGGCGGTGGCGATCGCCGACGCGCTGATCGATTTCGTCGACGGGGGCGGGGCGGGGACGCTCGGCACGCTGATCGCGCTGATCGACGGTGTCGGACGCCCGCTGACGCCGGGCGACATCCTCGCCCATCCCGCGACCTTCGCACGGTTGCGCCGCCATTATCAGGCGCTGTTGCCCAAGGCGTCGTTCCACCATTATTTCTGGGCGATGCGCGTCCTGCTCGGCGGGCTGCTCGCGGTGCTGACCGCGCCGCTGCCCCACGCGCGCGCCTATCACACCATTTCGACCGGGTTCGCCGGCCTGCTGGCGGCGCGAGCGGCACAGGTCAGCGGCCGGCCCGGCTTCATCACCGAACATGGCATCTATCTGCTCGAACGACAGATCGAGGTGATGATGGCCGAATGGATCGGCGATCAGGTCGATACCGGGCTCGCCATGGACCGCACCGTCAACGATCTGCGCGACCTGTGGGTGCGCGCCTTCACCAGCTATGCCAGTGCCTGTTACGATGCCTGCGATCCGATCGTCGCGCTGTACGGCGACAACAATGCGGTGCAGCGGCGACTGGGCGCGGCGACCGACCGGGTGCGGGTGATCCCCAACGGCATCGACGCACGGCGTTTCTCGCACCTCGCCGATGCCCGCGATCCCGACCATCCGCTGGTGGCGCTGCTCGGGCGGGTGGTGCCGATCAAGGACATCAAGACCTTCGTCCGCGCCTGCGCCATCGCCCATGTGCAGAAACCGCATCTGCGCTTCGTCGTGCTGGGGCCGGAGGACGAAGACCGCGAATATGCCGCCGAATGCAACCAGCTGGTCGCCGATCTCGGGCTGAACGATGTCCTGCATTTCGCCGGGCGGGTGCGGATCGAGGATTGGATGAACCGCATCGATCTGCTGGTGCTGACCAGCCTGTCCGAAGCGCAACCGCTGGTGATATTGGAAGGGGGGGCGTGCGGCATCCCGGTCGTCGCCCCCGATGTCGGCAGTTGCCGCGAGATGATCGAGGGGCGTGGGGCCCACGATCCCGGCCATGGCGGCATCGTCACGCCGCTGGTCAATCCGCAGGCGACCGCGGCGGGCATCTGCGCCATCGCCGGCGAACCGGCGGTACGCTGGGAAATGGGAGAGGCGATGCGCCGCCGGGTGCTGCGCGATTACGATCACCCGACGATCATCGGGTCCTATCGTGCGCTCTATGGGGACTTGATCGGGCGGTAGAGGTTGGCGCCTCTCCACCCAAACCCGTTCGGTTCGATCCGCTGCGAGCGAAGTCGAGAAGCGTCGGTCGAGAACGGCCCGCCTGGGGCGCTGCCTTCTCGACTTCGGTTCTCGACAGGCTCGAACCTGCGCTCGAAGCGAACGGGGGGGAGGGAAGGGCGGTTTGCCTTACGACAGCTTCTTGCCTCGCAGCGTGTTCAGCACCGCGATCGCCGCCACGCCGGCCAGCGCCGCGCTGGTCCACGGACGTTCCTTGGCAAAGCCGCGCGCCTTGTCGGTGATCGGGGCGTCGCCGCCGAAATGCTTCTTGAACGCGTCGGTCAGCTTGGTCTTGCCGTTCGAAACGGGGATGTCGCGATTGGTGATGAGCGTGTCGGCCATGAATCTACTCCTGATCGGTAAAGGTCGCGGGTCGTAACGCACGACCCGCGAACCGGTGCCATCACCGTCCCGATCAGAAGTTCAGCCGCGCACCGACGGCATAGCGCGGGCCATAGGTTTCGAACGCGATCACCCGTTCCTTATAGACCGAATAGGAAAAGGTCTTTTCGTTGAACAGGTTCAGCCCCTGCGCGAACAACGTCAACCGATCGTTCAGCGCATAGTTGATGCTCGCGTCCCAGATGCCATAGGCGTCGACGTTGACCGGCTGTCCGCGATTGCCCTGCTGCGTCTGTTCATAGGCGTTGCGGTAATTATAGGCGATCCGCGCCTGCAACGGCCCTTTTTCGTAAAAGGCCACGGCATTGTACGTCGTCGCATCGGGATCGACGAGGCTCAGGTTCGCCTGCACGCCCAGCCCGTCGAGCGGCGCGGGCAGGCCGGTAAAGGTATATTGCCCCGAAAATTCGATGCCGCGATAGCTGCGGCTGCCGATATTCTCCGGCCGCGTCCGCCGGAAATCGAGGCCGAGCAGCTGGATCGTCGACGTGACCGTTTCCGAGATATTGTCCAGATCCTTGGCGAACAGCGCGACGCTGACGAAGCTCGACCGGTCGAGATACCAGGTCAGCGCCGCATCGTAATTCCATCCGATCATCGGCTCCAGACCGGGATTGCCGTCGGTGATCGCCCGTTCGCGCGGGCGTGGGTTGATGTTGCGGATGAGCAGCAGGTCGGACAGCGTCGCGCGGGTCAGCGTCTTGGCGACCGCCGCCTGCAACACGACATCTTCGAACACGTCTACCTTGAAATTGGCGCTCGGCAGCCACTGCGCATAGGATCCGGTCTGACGGATCGGTTGCGCCGCCGACAGGTTGACGATCGGATCGCCGCCGGGCGGGGCGGGGGTGATGCTCAAAATCTCCTGCCCGAACCCGCGCGAGGTCACGTCGGTGCGGGTATAGCGCAGCCCGATATTGCCCGACCACGGCCGCGACCCGAAATCGCCGCCGAACGTCGCCTGCACATAGCCGCCGATCGTCCGTTCCTGCGCCGATCCGCTGTTGCCGGGCACCGGAATGACGCCGAAGCCACCGCCATTGGCCGCCAACGCCGCGCGCGCCGCCGCCGGATTGGCGAGCTGGTTGATCGCGGCATCGCTGAGCAGATAGCTGGCGAGATCCGCCGCCGAATAGGTCGGATAGGCGCTGTCGAACATTCCGCTGCCGAGGAAGTTCGTCGCCTCCGCCGGTCGCCCGAACACGGTCTGCGGCACGCCGACACCTGCCCCGCAATACAGGCATTGCAGCGCATCGGGCGTTTTGAACGAGAACCGCGATTTCTTGCGATCCGAGAAATTATACCCGCCCGAAATCTTCGTCAGAATGCCCATATCGGCATCCCATTTCAGGTTCGCATTGCCCTGATAGATCTGGTCCTCGACGCTGACTCCCTCATAGGTCAGGAACCCGGCCTTCGCGTTCGACGTGTCGAGCAGGTTGCCGAGGCCCGTATAGACCGGCAATCCGGTCGGCCCGATCGCAAAGCGCACGCCGGTCGGCGAATAGCTGGGCGTCGCCAGATTGCTTTCGAACCACGCCTGATTCCCGCCGGTATCGTCGGTCGCCTTCGACCACGAAAAATCGACCGAGCCGCTCAGCCGGTCCGACGGGGTCCACGCGAGATTGCCGCCCGCCTGATAGGTGGTGGCAAGTCGCGGACGGACCTGGTTGGTGATGTTCGGACCCGATGCGATGCCGGTATAGCTGGTGATGGTGTTGTTCGAATCGACCGTCGCGGCGGTGATGTCGCCGGGGCCGCCATAGACGAAGAACACCTTGTTATCGTCGTTGACGTCCAGTTTCGAATACAGGCCGTCGAGCGTGAACAGCAACGTGTCGCTCGCCCGCCACTGCGCGGTCAGCAGGCCCGACAGCCGCTTGCGACTGGTGCGGTTGGTGCCCCATTCGACATAGGTCGGCAGCGACACGCCGGTGAACTCAGGCGTCCCGTCCCTGTTCAGGTCGAGCGACTGGTTCGCTTCCCACCCGTCGGTGAAGATGCGCTTCCCCTCGATCTTGCGGTCGATATAGGAAAACGCGCCGAGAATGCCGAAATCGCCGCCGCCGAACGTCGTGCTGAACAGCCCCGACGCCTGTGGCGAGAATTGCCCGCGCAGCTTGTCGTAATTGGCCTGTCCCGACAGCGAGACTTTCGTGCCGCTGAAATCGAATGGCCGCGCGGTGTACATGTCGACCGTCGCGGCGATGCCGCCCTCGATCTGTGCGGCGGTCGGCGTCTTCGATACGTCGACCCGGTTGATGAGCTCGGCGGGCAGGATGTCGAAGCTGAACTCGCGCCCCTGATTCTCGGTCGCGAGGATGCGGCCATTGTACAGCGCGCTGCTGAACGCCGGGCCCAGCCCGCGGACGGTGATGAACTGCCCCTCGCCATTGTCGCGCGAGATGGTGATGCCGGGAATGCGCTGGATCGCTTCGGCGATATTCTGGTCGGGCAGCTTGCCGATATCGTCGGCGACGATCGAATCGACGATATTGTCGGCATTGCGTTTGATATCGGTCGCGCGGCGCAGACTTTCGCGCAAGCCGGTGACGATGATCTCGCCGTCATCGACGGAGGACGCCGCATCCTGCACCGTGCCGGCGGGCGGGGCCGGATTGTCGGCCCCCTGCGTCTGCGCCGTGGCGGGGGCAATGGTCAGCACCGTGGCCATCCCGGCCATCGTGAGCAAGCGGAACCGCGTATCGGATTTCATGCCGAATCCTCTCCCTATCGCTTCCCTTGTCACCATGCCGTTCGTGCGGTCATCGGTCGGAAGCAGCGACAGGTTTAACGATCAACCTGCCACGCGGCAAGCGGGCATGTGCGGTAGCGTGTTGAGATCGCGGGCGAGTCAGGCGGGACCGTTTTTGCGGATGCATGGATACCGGTGTTTTAACGCGCCGGTCCGCGTGGTATATACATGGCATATCCAACGGAGTGTCCATGATGGTCGAACCCGCCCCGAACCGCGACATCCGCGAGGCCAGGCTGTTCCGTAACAACCGCAGCCAGGCAGTCCGCATCCCGGCGGAGTTTGAATTTTCCGGCAGCCGGGTCCTGATCCACAAGGAAGGCAACCGCCTCGTCATCGAACCGCATCCGCGCCTCGGCCTGCTCGAAACGCTGCGATCGCTCCGCGACCTCGATGCGGCCGATGCGTTGCCCGACGATCTCGACGCCGGGTTGCTGCCGCTCAAGGACATCGATCTTTGAGCAAGCCGCGCTATATGCTCGACACCAATATCGTGTCCGATCTGGTCCGCCATCCGCAGGGGCGGGTGTTCGATCGCATCGCCACGCTCGACAGCGACGCGGTCTGCATCAGTATCCTTACCGCTGCCGAACTACGCTATGGCTGCGCGAAAAAGGCGTCGCCGCGCTTGACGGCGCAGGTCGAGGCGATCCTCGCAAGCATCGACATCCTGCCGTTCGACGTTCCCGCCGATCTGCGATACGGTGCCGTTCGCACCGAATTGGAGGCGGCAGGCATGCCGATCGGACCCAATGACCTGTTGATCGCGGCCCATGCGCAAGCCACCGGTGCGACGCTGGTCACCGCCAATGTCGGCGAATTCGCACGCGTGGGCGGCCTGCCGATCGAAAACTGGCTGGATTGATCAGCGACGCCCGGTCGTCAGATCGACTGCCACACCGCATAGCCGCTCAGCAGCGCCGATGCCGATCCCGACATGCCGACCAGCAGATAGCCCATATAGGTCAGCATCGCCGGATTGGGCCGCTCCATCCGCTTGTTGCGCGCCGCGCCCGACAGCACGAAACTCGCCAACAACCCATAGGTGAACACTGCCGTCTCGACCATCGCTCGCGCTATCCTTTGCCAGTGCGGGATGCCCCCCGGCTCTCCGCTGCCTGTCCTAAATCATAGCGCGATCGGACTAGCAAATGGTTAACCCGGAACCGATCGCCCGATTGAGGCGTTTCGTCGTGTTGGTTTTTAGTGTGGCAAAGACCCTTGTCCCCTGAGCTGACCGTTATGCGGTGCGACATCAGTATCAGGTTACGACGAAGCCCCGCCATCCGCCGCCACCCCAGCGCGATCGAACACCAGCACCCGCGCCGGATCGGCGTACAGCGTCACCGCGCCCGTCACCGCATGATGCCCGTCCAGTTTCGCGCGAAATTCGCCCCCCGCCGCCAGCTGTCCGTAGAGATAGGTCGAATGCCCCAGCGCCTCGACCGCCTCGACCATCATCGGCAGCGCGACGCCGTCCGCCCCCGGCTGCAACCGCAGATGCTCGGGCCGCAGCCCCAGCGTCACCCGCTCCCCCTCCGCCAGCGCGCCGGCCGTCCCGGCGATGCGCACGCCCCCGGCCAGTTCGAAGACCGCCGCCGTGCCATCGCGCGCCACGACCGTCGCCGGCAGCAGGTTGATCCGCGGCGAACCGATGAACCCCGCCGTAAAGATGTTGGCGGGACGGTCGTAAATCTCCAGCGGGGTGCCGACCTGCGCGATCCGCCCCTTGTCGAGGATCACGAGCCGGTCGGCCAGCGTCATCGCCTCGACCTGATCGTGCGTCACATAGATCATCGTACTGCCCAATCGCCGGTGCAGCGCCGCCAGTTCGTGCCGCATCCGCACCCGCAGATCGGCGTCGAGGTTCGACAGCGGTTCGTCGAACAGGAAGATCGCCGGATCGCGCACGATCGCCCGGCCGATCGCCACCCGCTGCCGCTGCCCGCCCGACAGCTGGTGCGGCATCCGGTCGAGCAGCGCATCCAGTTCGAGGACCGTCGCGGCATGGTCGACGGCCTGCGCGATCGTCGCCTTGGGCGTGCGGATGTTCTTCAGCCCGAACGCCAGATTCTCGCGCACGGTCATGTGCGGGTACAGCGCGTAGGACTGGAACACCATCGCCACGCCGCGATCGGCGGCGGGGGCATGGGTCACGTCGCGGTCGCCGATGCGGATCGTGCCGTGGCTGACGCTTTCGAGGCCGGCGATCATCCGCAGCACCGTCGACTTGCCGCAGCCCGACGACCCGACCAGCACGACGAACTCGCCCGACCGCACCTGCAGGTCGATGCCGCGGATCGTCTCGACCCCGTCATAGGACTTGCCGAGCCCTTCGAGCACCAGTGCGGTCATGCGCAGGTCCCTTCCCAGGCGGCGGCGCTGCTGTCGCCGATCACGAATTCGGCCTCGATGCCGATCGGGGCGGCCCCGCCGTCGGTGTCGCAGAGCAGCCGTTCGGCGGCCTTGCGGCCTTTTTCGAAGGCATTCTGCCGTACCGTCGTCAGGCGCGGCCCATCGGCAACGCGCCCCGGCGGGTCGATCCCGTCATAGCCGGTCACCGACATCCGCCCCGGCACCGGCCGCCCCAGCGCTTCGCACGCCGTCATCACGCCATGCGCCAACCGGTCGGAGAAACAGACGATCGCGGTCAGGTCGCGTTGACGCTGTAACAACCGGTCGACCGCGTCCGCGCCGCCTTCCTCCGAATTGCGCGTCTCGCACACGAGGATGCCGTGCCGGGCGATGCCGGCATCGTCGAAGGCGTCGCGACAGCCGAGGATGCGTTCGTGGACGACGTAATTTTCGTCCGAGAAATCGCGGTCGAGCGCGTAGATCTCGCCATGATCCTCAGTCCATGGAAAGGTGACGATCGCGATCCGGCGATGGCCGTGGTCGATCAGGTGCGACACCACCTGCCGCATCATCGCCCGATCATTGGTCAGCACGCTCGGCAGCCCCGGCGCATCGAAATCGACCACGACGGTCGGCAAACCGCGTGCCAGCGCCTTCTGGATCGTCGGATTGCTCTTGTACGGCGCGTTCAGGATATAGCCGTCGACGATCGCGGTCAGCGTGTCGCGCCGTTCGGGATGCCTGTCCTTCAGCGGGATCAGGACGATGTTGGCGCCTTCCTCCTCGCACACCGAAGAGATGCCGCGCAGGAACGCGATGTCGTGCGGATCGGTGAAGGCATAGCTCAGCTGGTCGTTGAACAGCACGCCGATCGCGCCGCATTGTCCGGTGCGTAGCGACCGTGCGGCGGGGTTCGGCCCTTCGTAGTGGACATGGCGGGCATGGGCGAAGATGCGGTCGCGCAGGTCCTTCGACACCTTTGCCGGGTTGTTATACGCATTCGACACCGACGTATGGGTGATGCCCAGATCGGCGGCGATCGATTTCAGCGTGGCGCGTTTGGGGCGCGGCATGGCATCCTCTCCATTCGGCCGTTCCGCCGGTTGGCCCCTGCCTACCGCGCCGCCTTGACAGCCGCAACTGCCAATGTTTAACGATAAACCCGCACCCCGAAACGGGGGCGGTGGAGAGGAACGGCCGCTTGTGAAGACGACCCTGCGCATCGGCGCGGCCGCGCTGCTAGCCCTTGCCATCCCCTTGCCGGGCGGGGCGGTCGCGCAATCGATTGCAGCGCCGACGCGACCAGCGATACGTGGCAACTTCGTCCACTTCGACCACCTCTATGCCGAACGCGACCTCAACGGCGAACGCGTCGGCATCCTGCATATCTATAGCGAAGCCCCTGACTATCGCTTCGCCATCGAACCGCGCGAAGGCTATACCTGCGTCGATGATGTGGCGCGGGGCATCGTCCTGCTCGCCGCCACCAACCCGGATGCGAAGCGGCGGCACCGGATCGAGATGCTGACCCGCTTCGTCCTGCGAATGCAGGCGGAGAACGGTTATTTCCACAATTTCCTGTGGGGCGATGGTCGCATCAATCGCGACTATCGCACCTCGCTCGCCGAGCTGAACTGGTGGTCGCTCCGCGCGCTGTGGGGGCTGGAGGCGGCGCTGCCGCACCTTGCCCCCGACACTGCCGCGCGCGCCCGCACTGCCGCCGACCGCCTCGTCGCGAACCTGCAGCGCGACCTGCCCGTCAGCGCCAGCGGCACGACGACGGTGGCGGGCCTGACCGTCCCGACATGGTTGCCGCTCGAATCGGGTGCCGATGCCGGATCGGTCGCGCTGCTCGGCCTGCTGCCGCACTGGCAACGCACACGCGACCCCGCGACCCGCGCCCTGATCGGACGGATCGGCGACGGGCTGGTCGCGATGCAGGCGGGCGATGCCAGGCGCTTCCCCCACGGCGCGTTCCTCAGCTGGCAGAATCGCTGGCACGCGTGGGGCAATGCGCAGGCCTATGCGCTGCTGCGCGCCGGCAAGCTACTGGGACGCGCCGACTTCACGGCCAGCGCCTTGCGCGAGGTCGATCATTTCTATCCCTGGCTGCTCAAGACGGGCATGCGCTCCGCCTTCGCGCTGCAAAAGGACGGGCAGGGGTTCAAAGCGGTCGAGGCCGAACGCTTTCCGCAAATCGCCTACGGCATCACCCCGATGATCCTCGCCGCGACCGAGGCGCATCGCCAGACCGGGGAAGGGCGCTATCAATTGCTGGCGCAGCGTCTGGGGATGTGGTTCGCCGGGCGCAACGACGCCCGCCAGGTGATGCTCGATCCCGCCACCGGCCGCGGCTATGACGGCATCATCGCCCCGGACAGAATAAATCCGAACGCCGGTGCGGAGTCGACCATCGAGGGGCTGTTCGCCGCCACCGCGCTCGCCGGAACGCCGCTGCCATGACCAGCAGGCGCGACGCCCTGCTGCTGGCGCTGGGCGGTGCGGCGCTGCTGGCCGGGTGCGGGCAACCGCGCAGCGAACGGCGCACCGACCGCATCCGGCTCTGGGTCGCGCCCAATGCGGCGGAGGAGGGGTTCTGGAAGATCGCCGTGGCGAAATGGAACGCCGCGCGGATCGGCCTGCCGGTCGAGTTCACGACCATCCCGACCGCCGGCAATTCGGAGGATACGGTGTTGTCGGCGCTGGTCGCCGGCACCGAACCCGATCTATGCACCAACGTCTTTTCGGGTTTCGCGGTGCAGCTGGCCGCGCTGGGACAGGTCGCCAATCTCGCGGTGATGCCGGGCTATGATGCGTTGCTCGACCGGCGACACATGCGATCGATCATGGCGGGATGGGAACAGGGCGGGCAGGTCGTGGCGCTGCCGATCTATTCCAGCCCGACGCTGATCTGGTGGCGGGCCGATCTGCTCGAAGCAAACGGCCTGTCCGCGCCACCGACCACCTATGCCGATGTCTATCGCTTCTGCGAACGCTATGCCGTGCGCGGCACGCGCTACGGGATGCAGGTCGTCGCCGGGCGCGCGTGGCAGGACCGCTGGTTCGACTATATCTCCTATTACTATGCCGCATCTGGCGGGCAGCCGTATCTCGCGGGTAACAAGGCGCTGTACGACAATCCGGCGGGGTTGCAGGCGGCGGGGTTCGTCGACCGCATGTATCGACAGGGCTGGACCGCGCTCGACTTCGATGCCGAGGAGCCGCTGATGTCGGGCCTTGCCGCCGGTGCGGTGCGCGGGCCGTGGGATGTCGAGCGGTTCGCGAACATCTATCCCGAGACGCTGGCGCGGATCGCGGTCGGGCCGATGATCGCGGAAGGCCCGTCGACGGGCACGCGCTCGACCTTTTCCGACAGCAAGGGCGTCGTCATCTTCCGCAACAGCCGCGTGCAGCGCGAGGCGTTCGCGTTCCTGAGCTGGGCGCTGGGCGACGAGGCGCTCAACCTGCTCTGGCTCCAGCGCACCGGCCTGTCGCCCGCGCGCGACGACCTGCTGACCAATCCCGCCTTCGCCGATTATTATCGCGGCAACGCCATCGCCCGCGCCTATGCGAACCATGTCGCCACCGCCCGGCCGCCCGCGCTGTCCGAACATACCATCGATATCCAGAAGATCATGAGCGCAAGGCTGGTCGAGCCGCTGATGCTGGGCGCGACCAGCCCCGCCGCCGCACTCGCCGATGCGGTCGCGCGGACGAACCGGATGCTGGAGGTGCAGGGATGAAGCAACGAACCGCCTTGTCGCGCGAAGCGGTGATCGGGCTGTCGCTGGCCGGTGCCTATCTGGCCTTCACCGCCGTGTTCTGGGCCTATCCCTTTTTCTGGCTGGCCAGGCTGTCGGTGACGCAGTGGCGGTTCTTCGACGAACCTGTGTTCACCGGCGCGCGCAACCTGTGGCTGACGGTGCAGGACCCGCAGTTCCTGCAGGCGTTGTGGAATGTCGTGCGGTTCTTGGGCATGTATCTGCCGATCGCGTTCGGCGGGGCGTTGATCGTCGCGTTCGGGTTGCAGCATGTCGGGCGGGGCAAGGCGTTCGTGGCGCTGTGTTTCCTGCTGTCGAACGTGTCGTCGGGGGTCGCGCTGTCGCTGGTGTTCGCGAAGGTGTTCAGCTCGACCGGGCCGCTCAACACGATGCTGTTCGATGTGGCAGGGGTGCGGGTGCCGTGGACCAACGATCCGACGCTGGCGATGCTGGCGATCGCGCTGGTCGTGTCGTGGAAGTTCGTCGGCTATTACGGGCTGATCCTCTATTCGGGGCTGCTGGCGATCCCGAAGGAAATCTATGACGCGGCGCGGCTCGACCATGCCGGGCCGTGGACGCGGCTGACGCGGATCACGCTGCCGATGATGAACCCGCAATTGATGATGGTGCTGACCTTCGCGATCCTCGTATCGTTCGGGCTGTTCACCGAACCGTTCATCATCACCGGAGGGGGCCCGAGCGACAGCACGGCGACGCCGCAGATGATGATCTACGAAACCGCGTTCCGCCGCCTGCAACCCAGCCATGCGGCGATGATGAGCATCCTCGTCGCGCTGGTCACCTATGCGCTGGTGCAGCTCGCCCGGCGGCTGTTCGAACGAAAGGTCGTGCTGGCATGAAGACGTTGCTTGCCAAACGCAGCATCGGCGGATGGGCGGCGACGATCGCCATCTATGCCCTCGCGCTGACATGGCTGTACCCGTTCGCATGGATGGTCGCCGCGTCGCTGAAACCCGCCGCGCAGATCTACAATACCGGGTTATTCGAGGGCGACTTCACGCTCGACAATTTCGCCTTCCTGTTCGCGACCGCCGACAAGCTCGACCGGCCGTTCCTCGGCGCGCTGGGCGTGTCGGCGGTGGTGACGCTGACCGTGACGGCATCGGTGCTGCTGACCTCCGCCTTCATCGCCTTCGGATTGGCGCGGATGCGGTTCCCGGGGCGCAAACTGTTCGGCGATTTCCTGCTGCTGCAAATGGTCATTCCGACCAGCATGTTCATCCTGCCGCTGTTCGTGCTGGTGAAGGAAATGGGGCTGCTCAATTCGCTCGCCGCGCTCATCCTGCCGTCGATGATGTCGGGCTGGGGCATCTACATGATGTCGCAGTCGTTCCGGACGATGCCCGAGGAATATTTCGATGCGGCCCGGCTCGATCGCGCCAGCCTGTGGCAGACGGTGACGAAGATCGTCGTGCCGCTCAACAAATCGATCATCGCCATCGTCGCGCTGTTCACCTTCACCGGCACCTGGGACAATTTCCTGTGGCCGCTGATCGCGATCTCCGACACCGACAAGATGCCGTTATCGGTACTGCTGGCGACGTTCAGCAAGCAATATGGCGGCTATGCCGGACCGGTGATGGCGGGTGCGGTGTTGCAGACGCTGCCACTGGTGCTGCTGTTCCTCCTGTTCCGGCGGCATTTCCTCCAAGGCATGTCGCTGTCGCTCAAATGAGAAGGTTTTCGCATGTTGCAGCGTGATCCGCGCAATCCCGTCGTCACGCCCGAAATGATCCGGCCGAGCCGCCCCGAATGGCGGGTGGACGGCAGTTTCAATGCCGGCGTGACCCGCTTCGGCGAGGAGACGATCCTGCTGGTCCGCGTCGCCGAGAGCGTAATCGCCGACGATCCCGACACGGTGACCGTGCCGCTGCTGGAGGAGGTGGACGGCGCATGGACCTGCACCACCCGCAGTTTCCGTCGCGACGATCCGGCCTATGACTTTGCCGACCCGCGCATGGTGCGCTCGCGCGCCGATCCGCGCGACGTGTTCCTGACCTCGCTGTCGCACCTCCGCTTGGCACGCAGCCGCGACGGGGTGGCGTTTGCGGTCGACGACGCGCCGTTCCTGTTTCCCGCCGACCGCAGCGAACGCTTCGGGTGCGAGGATGCGCGGATCACGGCGATCGAGGGGCGCTGGTACATCAACTACACCGCCGTCAGCGACCTCGGCATCGCCACCGCGCTGGCGGTGACCGACGACTTCGTCTCGGTCGAGCGCATCGGCATTATCCACGCGCCCGACAATCGCGACGTGTGCCTGTTCCCGCGCAAGGTCGGCGGCCATTATTGGTGCCTGCATCGCCCGGCGCCGCTGCACCTCGGCACGCCCGAAATCTGGATCGCCAAGTCGCCCGACCTGCTGCATTGGGGCGATCACCACCATCTGGCCGGGCGCACGTCAGCGGCATGGGAGGCGATGAAGATCGGCGGCGGCGCGCAGATGATCGAGACCGATCGCGGGTGGCTGCAAATCTATCACGGGGTCGATGCCGATCAGCGCTACAGCCTCGGCGCGCTGCTGCTCGACCTCGACGACCCACGGATCGTGCGCGCGCGGCTGTCCCATGCACTGGCGGTGCCGGACGAAGCCTATGAGCGCAGCGGCTTTTTCGACAATGTGCTGTTCAGCTGCGGCGCGTTGGTCGAGGGCGATACGCTGCACGTCTATTATGGCGCGGCCGACCGGGTGATGGCGGTGGGCACGGTGTCGCTTGCCGAATTGTGGCAGGCGATGGGGGTTTGAGGACACGCCCGACCGTACGCCCGCGCAGGCGGGAGTCCAGGGCCAAACAATGTAGCGCCCCGTTCGGAGCCCTTGGACCCCCGCCTGCGCGAGGGTACGGATGAGAGACAGGACAACATCCATGCACCATGACAGCATTCCGCGCGTCAAGACCCGCCATGCCGCCTTCGCCGCCGAGCCGCCACAGGGGCGGACGGGCAAGCTGACCTTTGCCGGGGTCGACGGGCTCGACGTCTACAACATCTCCGCGCCGTTCCGCGTCGGCGAGCGCACCGTCATCGCCGGGCGGGTCGAGGCGCGCGACAGCGAACATTCGACCGCGATCTTTTTCGAGGAAGCGGACGGCGTCTGGCACCCGATCGACGGCGCGCCGCGCCTTGCGTTGCAGGACCCGTTCGTGACCTTCGTCGGCGGTGAACTGGTGTTCGGCGGGGTCGAGGTCCGCTTCGGCGTGGGCGAGCCCGAATGGTGGACGGTCTTCTATCGCGGCAGCGACCTGTTCGACCTGAAACCGTTCTTTGCCGGGCCGCTGGGGATGAAGGATATTCGCCTGTGCGAACTGGCCGATGGCCGGGTCGCGGTGTTCACTCGGCCGCGCGGGGCCAAGGGCGGGCGCGGTACGATCGGCTATACCGAGGTCGCCTCGCTCGACGCGCTGACCGTCGACGCGATCGACGCCGCGCCGATGCTGGAGGGTATGTTCCACCCGCTCGACTGGGGCGGGGTCAACGAAGCGCATCTGCTGGCCAATGGCGAGATCGGGCTGGTCGCGCATATCGCCTATTTCGAGGACGATACGATCTATAGCGCGCGGCATTATTATGCGGTGTCGTTCGTGTTCGATCCGGCGAGCCGCCAGTGGCGCGACCTGCGCATCCTCGCCGGGCGCGATCAGTTCGGGCCGGGCGCGGCGAAGCGGCCCGATCTGGTCGATGTCGTGTTTTCGTCGGGCATCGAACGCATCGGCGCGGTGACGCGACTCTATGCCGGCACGTCGGATGCCGAGGCGCATTGGGTCGAGATCGTTTATCCGTTCGACGTGCCGCTCGCCGGCGAGGCAACGACCACCGACGCGCCGCAGTTGATCGTCGCGCCGCAGCGGTTACAGGCATGACGATGTTCAACATCGATCCTGGTCCCCGCCCGCTCGGCAAGAGCGATATCGTCGTTTCTCCAATGGCTTGGGGCATGTGGCGCTTCACCGGCGCGGTCGGACCGGCCCGCGCGCTGGTCGAGGCGGCGCTGGAGACGGGCATCACCCTGTTCGATACCGCCGATATCTATGGCACCGACACCCCGGCGGGCTTCGGGTCGGCTGAGGCGCTGTTCGGGCAGGTGCTGGCCGAGGCGCCCTATCTGCGTGAGCGGATGGTGATCGCGACCAAGGGTGGCATCCGCCCCGGCATTCCCTATCGTTCCGACCGCGCCTATCTGACGGAATCCGTCGACGCATCGCTGTCACGCATGGGGATCGACCGGATCGACCTGTACCAGATCCATCGCCGCGATTTCCTGACCCATCCGCAGGAGGTGGCGAAGAGCCTGACCGCGATGGTCGATGCCGGCAAGGTGCGCGGGATCGGCGTGTCGAACCATAGCCCGGCCGAGGTCGATGCGTTGCAGGCGTTTCTCGACCTGCCGATTCTGTCGACCCAGCCCGAATTCTCCCCGCTGCACAGCGCGCCGCTGTTCGACGGGACGCTCGATCAGGCGATGGCGAAGGACATGGCGGTCCTCGCCTGGTCGCCGCTCGGCGGCGGACGGTTGAGCGACGGCGCGCATCCGGCGGGCGCGCTGCTCACCGAACAGGGCGCGCGCTTCGGGGTCGATGCCGCGACGGCCGCGCTGTCGTGGGCGATGGTCCATCCGGCGCGGATCATCCCGATCATCGGATCGCAAAACCCCGATCGCATCCGCGCGGCGGCGGGGGCGCTGACGGTCGAGTGGACCCCGGCTGAATGGTATGCGGTGTTGCAGGCAGGGATGGGGACACCGCTGCCCTGACGATCCACCCGCCGGTTGTAGCGGACCCTGCGCATCTGTATATTGCTGGTCGGTCTGTAGCATCGCAAGGCGGCAAGTCGATGAATGCGCATAACGGTCGGTTGGTGAGCGGGGGGCGGTTGCAGCTGCCGTCCGACGTTCGTCGTGAGCTGGGACTGGCCGATGGCGATCAGGTCGTGATGCGGGTGGTCGACGGCGAACTGCATATCCGGCCGCGCCGTGACGTGCTCAAACGGATTCAGGCGATCCTGCAGCCCTATGTCACGCCGAACGGATCGGTCGTCGACGAACTGATCGCCGACCGGCGCGCCGAAGCCGAGCGTGGCTGACACGGTCTATGTCCTCGACGCATCGGCGGTGCTGGCGGCGTTCTTCGACGAACCCGGTGCCGACGTCGTCGCCGACCATATGAGCGGTGCGCTGATGAGTGCGGTGAACCTGTCCGAAGTCGTCGCCAAGCTGATCGACCGGGGCGCGTCGCCCGATCAGATCGCGGAGATCATGGCGCAACTGGATATCGACATCGTTCCACAGGACCGATCGCAGGCGATGGCCGCGGGGCTGCTGCGCCGGGAAACGCGGTCGTCGGGCCTGTCGCTCGGCGATCGCAGCTGTCTGGCGCTGGCGATCGATCGCAAGGCGGTCGCGCTGACCGGGGATCGGGCGTGGCTGTCGCTCGCCGAACCGCTGAAGGTCGAGGTCGTGGCGATCCGGTAAGGGGCGGACGCAGAAAAATGCCCCCGCCGGGGATGGGCGGGGGCAGGGGGGGAACTTTGAATTTCTCCCCTCCCTGACAAGGGAGGGGAGCGGCTCAGAACCGAACGTTGACGCCCGCGGTCACCGTCCGCCCGATGCGGGTCTCGAACAGCGTGTCCTGCCGGACGCTGTCGGTGTAGAGGACGTTGCGTTCGTCGGTCAGGTTGGTCGCTTCGACGATCAGCTTGATCTGGTCGGTGATGCCATAGGACGCCGACGCATCGACATAGAGGGTCGGCTTGTTGCCCTGAAGATCGCTGCCGGGCGAGGCTGGAATGCCGCGAATGAAGCGGTCGCGGTAATTCGCCGTCGAACGGATGCTGAACTTGTCGTCCTCGTAATAAAGCGTGCCCGACGCGGTGTTCTTCGACAGGCCGACCAGATCGTTGGTGGTGGTGACGGTCGGCACCCCGCCGACGCTGGCGAGGACATATTCGATCTCCGACGTCACCCGCGTATAGTTGCCGAGCACGCCGAAATTGCCGAGGAAGCCAGGCAGGAAGTCGAGGCGGAATTGCGCGTTGACCTCGAAGCCCTTGAGCGGACCGCCCGGCGTGTTGAACGGCTGCGACACGGTGAACAGTTCGTCGGGCGACGTCTGGCTGTTTTCGAGCAGCGCATTGGGCAGACCCAGCTGGTTGAACGGGATCTGGCTGTTCACATTCTGGATGTAGCTTTTGATATCCTTGTAGAAATAGGCGACCGACAACAGCGAGCCGGGCTTGAAATACCATTCGACCGCGGCGTCGAAGGTGTTGGCGCGGATCGGTTCGAGGAACGGGTTGTTGACGTTGCCGACCCGCGTCACCGGGTTCACCCCGCTGGTCGGCGTCAGGATGCCGAGCTCGGGTCGGGTCATCACCTTCGCCCCCGATATGCGGATCAGCAGGTCGCGCACCGGTTCGACGACGATGTTGGCCGATGGCAGCCAGTCGTCATAGCCGCGCCGCGCCTGCGCATACTGGCCGATCAGGTTGGTGGGTGACGTCTGTCCGGCGGGCGGTGCGACGGCGATATAGCCCGAGGTGGACAGGTCGGTCTTGACATAGCGCACGCCGACATCGCCGCGCAGCCCCAGCCCGACCATGTCGGTCAGGTCGAAATTGCCCATCAGATAGGCGCCCTTGACCTCTTCCTTCACCCGGCTGCGTCCCGCCCCGCATTCGACGCCGCAATAGCGGACCTGGTCGTAGCCGAAGGTCGATGCCCATTTGTCCGGATCGATCGCCGCCCATGCATTGGGCGCGCCCGATCCGAACAGGTCGCCCACACCCTCGATCCGGCGGGTGATGCTGGCGAGCGAGGTGCCGGCGGGGAGCGCCCGGACGACGGTGTCGGCGTTATAGGGGCGCAGGAAGGACGATACGAAATCGCTTTCGCGATACTGGCCGCCGGCCTTGACCGTGAAGCCCTCCGCCACGGTCCAGCCCAGATTGACCTCGCCGGTCATGTTATCGGTGGTGTTCTTGGACGGCTTGCCCTGAAAACTGAAGCCGCCAAGGACAGTGCCGTCGGACAGGCCGGGGGCGTAGTTGAAGTTCGCGGGGTCGGCGACGTCGAAGCCGAAGCCGATCGTCGGCGTGCTGCCCTTGCCCCGGAAATCGATCGAGAAATTGTCGCTGTCGATGACGTCCATGAACGTCTGCAACCGCTTGCGCCCGTCCCAGACCGACTGGTTGCGCCCGACCAGCATGGTCAGTTCCAGCGCGTCGTTGAAACGGTGCTTGAGGTTGAAATTGGCCTGTTTGAAGGTCGAGACGAAGTGGTCGACCAGCCCTTCGGAACGGACGTCGACACCGTCGAACAGGCCGTAGAGCAGCGATCCCTTGTCGCTGAATTGCGCGTCGCGCACCGACACCATCGGTTGCCCGTTATTGCCGATCGCGCGGCCGAACGAGATGCCGGCGATGTAATTGTCGCGACGGGTGACGTCGAAGCGCGAATAGAGCAGATCGACCGAGATGTCGGTATTCTCGTCGGGCTTGAACTGGACCGTGAAGGTACCGCCGATCCGTTCCTGATCCTGTTCGGAATTGAGATAGCGTGGCAGGCGCGGGAAGAACGCGCCGCTGCCCGGCGTGTTGGGCAGGTCGGCACGGCGCAGGCCGAGAATAGTGTTGTAGGCCGCGACCGATCCGGTGCGCGGGTTGCCGGTCGAACAGTCGCCGATCGTCGAGCCCTTGGTACCGAAGGCCGGGTAGAGCGGATTGACGCCGAGCGGCGAGCAGAACAGGCCGTTGGTATTGGCCGACAGGATATCGACCGCCGAATAGCCGACCTCGCGCAGATGCCGCTTTTGATAGGCGACCGAGGCGAGCACGCCGAACGTGCCGTCGGCGAACTTCTTCGACACCAGCATCGATGCGCGCGGGTCGACCTGCTTCGACAATTCGTTCCAGATGCCGCGCGCGGTTGCGGTCAGGACGAAATCCTCACGCGAATCGAGCGGCTTTGGTGCGGACAGGTCGACGGTCGCGCCCAGCGACCCTTCCTCGACATCGGCCGACGGCGTCTTGCGTACCGACAGGGCCGAAAAGATCTCGGTCGGGAAGACGTTGAAGTCGAAGCTGCGGCCGTTGTTGCCCGCACCATAGATGTCGGACGAGCCGGTCTGGGCCGTGCCTTCCATGCCGTTGATGCGGACGCGGGTGAATCCGGCACCGAGACCACGGACCGAGATGTTGCGCCCTTCGCCGCCGTCCCCGCGGGCCAGCGCCACGCCGGGCACGCGCTGCATCGATTCGGCGAGGTTCGCGTCGGGGAATTTGCCGATATCCTCGGCGACGATGCTGTCGACCGCGGCGGTCTCGCGCCGCTTCTGTCCCAGTGCGCTGTTGAGCGAGGCGCGGAAGCCGGTGACGATGATCTCGCCTTCGTCAACTTGTTGCGGGGTGGCGGTGTCGCCGCCGGTGTCGGCGGGGACGTCCTGCGCGAAGGCGGGGGCGGTGAGGCCCAGGGCGAATGCCAATGCGGCGAACGATACGCCACGGTACGAAGCTGCGCGAAATACGGCCATGTGTCCCTCTCCCCGGCTGCTCCTCTATGTGAGCATCCCATATTATGATACGGTGGATCACATAGTATGGATCAATACGCAGCATGTCATTTGTATTTTATGTTACGACGCAGAAACGGCGGCCCCCCTGTCGAGGGACCGCCGTTTGGGGCGTAGCGGGTACCGATCAGTTGCCGGCGAGCGCAGCGTCGAGGTCGATGCCGGCAGTCTGCCATTCTGCGCGAGTCTTGCAGAAGCGCGGGGCGATATGCGAGCCGGTGTAGGTGGTGCGGAAACAATAGCGTGCGTTCGGCGCGGAGCGGTAGGCGAGGGCCGCAGGGCCGGCGGCAACGGTGACGGTGACCGGCAGGCGCGAAGTGGCGACGCTGGTGCTGGCGACGGTCACAGCGGCGGCGGGTGCCGGTGCGGCATTGGGTTCGGCGGCAAAGGCCGAGGTGGTGGCAACCAGGCCGAGGACGATCGAAGCGGCGAAGCGAATGGCGGTCATAGTGTAGTCTCCCTGTGCAATCCGGTGTGTTCCGGTGTTGCCAGCTACTTTGCAGCGACCGTGCCAGTTCTAAAGAATGGCGGAAATACGCGGTTTTTGCCGACGGGCGACATGCTGTTCGTGTGATTTGCTACCAAAGAGCGGTGTAATCCGCCATGCTTTGGGAAAGCCTATCGGGGCCGAACGATCTCGGCGAATTGCGCGCGCAAGAAATCGAGTTTCGGGTCGATATAGCGTCGGCAGAACGGCCGGTTCGGGTCGGTCCGGTAATAATTCCGATGCCGTTCCTCCGATGGCGTGAAGTCGCGAAACGGCAGGATCAGCGTCCGCCCCGCCCCACCCCGTTCGGCCGCGACACGGGCGATGACCGCCGTCGCGATGTCGCGCTGACCGGGTTCGCCAACATATACTGCGCTGCGATAGCGTCCGTTCGGCGAATAGGTGCCGCCGCCCGAATGGGTGCGCAGATGCACCTCGATCAGCGTGTCGAGCGGCAGGACGGCGGGATCGAAGGTCGCGATCACGCCCTCCGACCACGCGTCAGACGGCGGATCGGATCGCAGGAACCCCTGATCGACCTGCGTGACGCCGCGCAACGCCTGCACGACGCCTTCGGTACACCAGTGGCAGCCACCGCCGAGGCCGATCCGCATCATTCGTGGCGGAGCGCGTCGATCGGGTTGAGCGAGGCGGCACGCCGCGCCGGGAAATAGCCGAACACGACCCCGATCAGCGCCGAAACGCCGAACGCCAGCGCATTGACCCGCGGCACGAACAGGAAGGGCAGGTCGCTGGCGAGCGACAGGCCGGCGACGGCGGCCTGCGCGATCAGCAGGCCGATCAGCCCGCCGAGACAGGACAGCGCCACCGCCTCGACCAGAAATTGCAGCAGCACTTCGGACGCGACCGCGCCGATCGCGAGGCGGATGCCGATCTCGCGCGTGCGTTCGGTGACCGACACCAGCATGATGTTCATGATCCCGATCCCGCCGACCAGCAGGCTGATCGCCGCCACCGCCGACACGATCGTCGTCAGCAGCGTCGTGGTGCTGGTGATGGTGGCGGAGATTTGCGCGGTGTCGAAGATGTTGAAATCATCCTCTTTCCCGCCTGAAATGTTGCGGCGTTCGCGCAATAGCTGGGTCAGCGATTGCTGGACCTGTCCGCCGTCATAGGCCGGATTTACCCCGACCAGCATCAGGCGGATGTCGCGCGTGCCGGTGAAGCGGCGCTGCACCGTCTTGATCGGCATGATGACGACATCGTCCTGATCGCCGCCGAACCCGGCCTGTCCGCGCGTGCTGAGCGTGCCGATCACGTCGCAACTGACGTTGCCGATGCGGAAGCGCGATCCGACCGCCTCGCCGCCGCCGAACAAATTGGTGCGCACGGTATTGCCGATGATGCACACCGCCTTGCCCGCCGCTTCCTCGGCCGGGGTGAAGATGCGGCCCGACACCAGCGGCCATGGCTGAACGGTGAAATAGGCGTTGGTGGTGCCGTTGATCGTCGTCGACCAGTTGGCACCGTTATAGATGGCGGTGGCGGCCGATTGCGCCTGCGGGGCGACGGCGGTGACGCCGGCGATCTGGTCGCGGATCGCCTCGACATCGGCTTCGTCGAAATCGGGCGGACGCGGACCGCCACCGCCACGCCCGAAGCCCTGCCCCGGGCGGACCTGCAGGATGTTGCTGCCGAGGCTGGCGATGTTCGACTGCACCGCGCTGGTCGTCGCCTGTCCCAGCGTCGAGATAGTGACGACCGCCGCCACGCCGATGATGATGCCGAGCGTCGTCAGGAACGAGCGCAGCTTGTGGCGCAGGATCGAGCGGATCGCGAGGAGGAAGGTGGTGCCTAGCATGTGCGCATCTCCCGCCCCGGTAAACTACCGTTTGGTTCGAGCCGCTTCGAGCGTAGTCGAGAAGCGTTCGTCGAGAACGTCTTGCACCAAACGAAACCTACAAAGGTCACTCCAGCGGAACCCCGTTCTCGATACGCGCTCTCGACAAGCTCGATCGCTACTCGAACCGAACGGATTGGAAAAATGGGTAGGGGGGTGGGGGCAGCGACGGTCATGAATTCACCTCCTCCCCCTGCGCATGGTGCGCCTCGATCCGCTCGACCAGCCCGTCCTTGAAATGTACCACCGTCCGCGCGAACGCGGCCATGTCGGGTTCGTGGGTCACCATCAGCACGGTGATCCCGCTAGTGCGGTTGAGGTCGGTCAGCAGGTGCATGATCTCGACCGATCGTTCGGAATCGAGATTGCCGGTCGGTTCGTCGGCCAGCAGCACGTCGGGATTGGTGACGATGGCGCGGGCGATCGCGACGCGTTGCTGCTGCCCGCCCGACAATTCGGCGGGGGTGTGGTCCCACCACCGGTCGAGCCCGACCTTTTCGAGCGCCGCCATCGAGGCCCGCCGTCGCTCAGCCTTGGCATCGCCGCGATAGAGCAGCGGCAGCTCGACATTTTCGAGCGCGGTGGTGCGGCTCAGCAGATTGAACCCCTGAAACACGAAACCGAGATAGTTGCGTCGCAGCAGGGCGCGCTGGTCGCGGTTCAACCGTTCGACGTGATGGCCACGGAACAGGAAGGTGCCGTCGGTCGGCACGTCGAGACAGCCGAGAATGTTCATCGTCGTCGACTTGCCCGACCCCGATGGCCCCATCACCGCGACGAAATCGCCGGCGGTGATGTCGAGGTCGACCCCTTTCAGCGCCTGAAACTGCGTCGCGCCCGTGCCATAGCTTTTGGTGACGCCGCGCAAGGCGATGAGGGGGGCGTCAGCTGCCACGCGGACCCCCGCCGCCCTTCGACGCGCCGCCCTTGCTGCTGCTCTTGCCGCTAGGGTCGGCCAGTTGCGCAGTGATGATCTTCATGCCGGCGCGCAGGCCCCCGCCGGTGACTTCGGTCATCGCGCCGTTGCTGTTGCCCGTGGTGATCTGCACCGGCTGCGGCTTGCCGTCGTCGCCGAGGATATAGACGGTCTGTTGCGAACCGCGCCCGATCGTCGCCGCCTTGCCGGCACCGCCGTCACGTCGCCGCCGGGGCGGGCCGAATGCGCTGGCGAGACCGCCGCCGCCCGCCGAGGCATCGCCGTCCTGCGGACGGAAGCGCAGCGCCGCATCGGGGATCAGCAGCGCGCGCGGCCGCTCCAGCGTCACGATCTCGGCCGTCGCGGTCATGCCGGGGCGCAGTTTCAGGTCGGGATTGGCGACCGACAGCGTCGCGGCATAGGACACGACCTGTCCGGTGGTGCTCGCGGTGCTGGTCGTGGTGCTGCTCGACGACTGCGACGACAGGTTGGAGCCGAGATCGACGCGGGTGATTTTGGCCGGGAAAGTTTCCCCGGGGAAAGCATCGACGGTGAAATCGGCGCGCTGGCCATCCTTGACCTGCCCCACATCCGCCTCGTCGATCGCGACCTCCAGCTTCATCCGGCTCAGATCCTCGGCGATGACGAACAGGGTCGGGGTGTTGAACGAGGCGGCGACGGTCTGGCCGGGTTCGACCTGTCGCGCCAGCACCACGCCGTTGACCGGCGAGCGGATGATCGCGCGGTAGCGCTGGGTCTGGCTGGAATTGAGCTGTGCGCGCGAAGCGACGACGTTCGCCTGCGCCTGTCGTACGCCGGCCTCGGCGCGCTGTACCGCCGCCTGCTGCGTCTGGAGTTCGGTGGCCGACGGCACGCGCCCGCCCGACAGGCGGCGGACTTCTTCGAGCCGCTGCAACTGGGCGCGGGCTTCGGACAGCGTTGCCTGCGCGGTGGCGACCTGTGCCTGATTGGCGTTGACCTGTGCCTGCCCCTGCCGGATCGCATCGTCGAGCTGTTCGGGGTCGATCAGCGCCAGCGGCTGCCCGGCGCGGACCCGGTCGTTGACGTCGGCGACGACCTGCGTGACGAGGCCCGACAACTGCGATCCGACCTCGACCTGATTGGTCGGGGCGAGCTTGCCGGTGGCGGATACGGTGACGGTCAACGGCGCCTGTTCGATCGCCGTCGTCGCATATTTCGGCGCGTCGTCGCCCTTGACGCAGCTGCGCACGGCAAGGCCGAGCAGGACCACGCCCAGCGCGATCAATACCCATTTCAGCCATTTGCGCCAGCGCGGTTGCGCCTTCACGCGCAGGAACTGATCGAGATCGGGGTCGGTCGGATCGGCCATCAGCGGTCCTTAGTGTAGGTGGCGCGGTCAGGGACGGGGGCGGTGACGGGATCGGGGATGGCGGCGTCGCTCCATCCGCCGCCCATCGCGGTCATCAATTGCACCAGGGCGGTCGTGCGGTCGGCGCGCGCCTGCACCAGCCCGTTCTGTGCCGACAGCAACGACGATTCCGCCTGGTTGAGTGTGGTGAAATCGGTGAGCCCCGAGCGATATTGCAGCCGGGACAGCAGCGCGAAGTTGCGCGCGGCATCGGCGGCGACCGTGAACTCGCGCTCGCGCGCGGTTGCGCTGTCGACCGAGACGATGGCGTTCTCGACATCTTCCAGCGCGGTCAGCACCGTCTGTTTATACGCGGCGAAGGCGGCGTCGGCGGCGGCGCGCTGGCCGCGCACCTGCGCGCGCAATCGCCCGCCGTCGAAGATGGTCTGCGCGATCGAGGCGAACAGCCGGCCGTTGATGATATCGGTCAGCGCGGTGAACGAGGTCGCGTTGGTATCGACCGTGCCGCCGAGGCTGAGCGCCGGATAGAGTTGCGCGGTCGCGACCCCGATCTGCGCGACGGCGGCGGCCAGATTGCGCTCGGCGGCCAGCACGTCGGGGCGCAGCCGCAGCGTGTCGGCGGGGATGCCGGTACCGATCCGCGGGTCGGCGCTGGGGATCGCGGCGGTCTGCGCCATCTCGGCCCTGAGCGCGCCGGGGGCCTGGCCGGTCAGCACGCCGAGGCGCGCGACGGCGGCGGCATAGCTCGCCTCAATCTGCGGCAATTGCGCGGCGGTCTGGGCACGGGCGGTGCGCGCCTGTTCGACGTCGAGCGAGGAGACGAGGCCGGCCTGCACCCGGAAGCCGGCGATCTCCAGATTGTCGTCCTGCAGCGCGATCGATGCGCGGGCATTGGCCAGTTGCGCCTGCGCGAGTCGCGCGGTCAGATAGTTGCGCGCAATCTCCGACTGGACCGACAGCAGTACCGTCGCATAGTCGTAGCGGGTCGCGTCGAGCTGCGCGCGGCTCGACGCGATGCCGCTGCGGACGCCGCCGAAGATGTCGGCGGTATAGCGGGCGTCGGCTCCGACCGAGAAACTGTCCGACGCGCCGATATTGCGCTGGACGATGGTGCCGTCGGGCAGGGTGGTGGTGCCGCCGCCGCCGCGCAGCACTTCGAGTCGCGAATAGCTGCCCGAGGCGGACAGTTGTGGGAACAGCGACGCGCGGCTCTGCACCAGTTGCTCGCGCGCCTGTCGCAATCGAGCGACCGCCTGTGCCACGTCGAGATTGTCGGCGGCGGCGCGGTCGACCAGTTGAACCAGCAACGGATCGCCGAACCGTGCCCACCAGCGGGTCAGGTCCTCGCGCGGCGCCGGCGTCGCTGCCACCGAAAAGGCGGGCGGTACGCCCAGTGCGGCGTCAACCGGCGCGCGGTACACGGGGCCGGTGGTACAGGCACTCGCCAGTAACGCGAGGCCAGGCAGGGCGGTGCGGCGCAACATCGATAAACGATATGTGGAAATGAAGCGGTCGTCCAGCACGAAACTGTCGCAGTTTGTCGCCGGCGACCGCGTCGGATATTGATCCGAAATGGAGCCGGTGATCCGCAGGCGGTGCACCATGGTAGCCCGCCGTTAACGCCACTGCGATATGGTTCATCTGAACCGGATCAGAGTGGCGAATGGGCATGGCAGACAGTATCGGCGCACGGGCGCTGCGGTTTCTTGATGCGCAAAGGCTGGATCATAGTCCGGAACATTATGCGTTCGCCTATCGATATCTGACGGGCGTCGATCGGGAATTTTCGGATGCGGTCGATCGCGAGATCGAGGGCGGGGTGCGGCTGCGCGAGGAGGCGGTCCGTTCGCTGATGCCCGAAATCGCGTCGCCGTTCAGCGACGGTACGTTCGACCGGCTGACGATCCAGCTGCTCGAATTGCTGACCAAGGTGTCGGCCGCGACCGGCGGGCTGAACCAGGACCTGACCCGTACCGCTGCCGAACTGGTGTCGGCCGAACCGCAACAGATCCACCGGCTGGTCGTGTTCATGATCGACCGCACCGCCGAGGCGGAAAGCTCGCTGTCGGCGGCACTGCAACAGGCGCAGGTGCTGCGCGACACGCTGAACGGCGTGCGAGAGGGGATGGGACGCGATCCGCTGACCGGGTTGCCGGGCTGGGAAGCGATGGTGGAACGGCTCGACGCGTGTCTCAACACGATCGGTCATTGTTCGGTGGCGGTGGTCGATATCGACCAGCTGGACGAATTCGTCGCGACGCATGGACCGGCGATGGGCGACAGGGTGCTGAAGGCGGCGGCGATGACGCTGAAGGACGCGTGCGCGCCGTACCAGGTCGGGCGGTGGGGCGACACGTCGTTCCTGACCGTCATCGACGAACCCGATCTGGCGACCGGGATCGCCCGGCTGGAGAGCGCCTGCGCCGAAATGGCGTCGCGCCACCTGCGGGTACGCGAAACCGACGAGCCTTTGGGGCAGGTCACGCTGTCGGCCGGCGTCGCGACCAGTCGCGGGCGGTTGTCGCGCGACCTGACCAAGGCGGCGGTCCGCCTGTCGCGTAAGGCCCGCAAGCAGGGTGGCAACCGCGTATTGGCCGAGGCGCGGCTGATCGAGATCGGCTGACACGGATCGAAACGGGCGTGTTGCGCCCGCGAAGCGCAGGCCGGATAGTGGCAAAGGTGTCACGCGGGGCAGGTCGGCCGACGACCTCCAAATAAAGCATAGTAACGGGCGTGTCCGTTACTTGAGACGCACCAAAGGACAATCCTTGCGTCGGAGGCACCCGGTCAGGGCGACGATACGGCTTTGCGCCTTGTCCCGTTCACCGTTCCGGCAGCGCCGGTGCCCCCCGAGCGGTCCTGGTGCGCCGCAGCGGAGATCGTCGTAACTATCCGATCTATTGAGATAATATAACGTGTTGCGAATCATGGTAAACGCGCGGTCGTTATGTCCGACAATGCTTGCCGGCAAACCGGCAAGACGCTGCCGGTCGCACGTTTCGACGTACGACGAAACGGTGGAATCCGTCGATGAATAACATCGCTCGATTTTGGTTCCGACAACTGTTCCAATTTGGCGCGATTCTTGAACGTCTCATCGCCAGACTGTCGACGGTGAAGGGAGCATCGCTTAGCCGCCAGAATAACGGCAACGGGCAACGGGGTCGTGCCGATCTCGTGACGAATAACGGGGCCGGCGGTGCGAACGTGTATCGTTGTAACAAGTATTTCCAAAAGTCGGATTATGGATCGGCGGAAAGCGGCCGGGTTGTCTTCGGGCAATGTGCGGCCGCGTGTTTGGCAACAATCTGGATCGAGCATCTCGAGCGGGGATATTGATGACTATTTCTAGCGCGGTTTCTAATGGTGAAGTGTTCTTGCAGGGGACCTATCTGGGGATAGGGATCAATCAATGGGGCGGCCTTGGCACGACCAAGAATGCTCCAAAGGGGTTTGCCACGGATTCCGATAGCGGTTTTCTGCGGAGCGGCCTGTTCGCCGACCTCGACGGGTTCGGCAAGGGCAAGGAAACGACCCTCGACGACGCGCTGCTGCAGGGTCGCTCGATCGAGGGGTTCAACATCGGCTACAACCTGGGTTCGACCAAGGTCGTGCAAAGCAACCAGCTGCTGACCGGCTATTACCAGATCAAGGGTTCGCTCAGCGAGGCGTCGGCCAAGGGCAACGGCGTCGCGAACTGGGCCGGTGAGACCAAGGACAATCTGGGCGTCGCGCAGACGATCACCCTGGCCGACGATGCGAAGTATATTCGTATCGACGTGATCCTGACCAACAATTCGTCGGCGACGATGAGCGACGTCCGGTACATGCGGACCGCCGATCCCGATCAGTCGGGCAAGTATGCCACGACCAACAAGATCGAACAGCAGGACAGCAAGGGCGCGCTGGTGACGGCGCTGCTGCAGAAGGACACGCCGTTCTTCCTGTATTCGCAGGACTCGCGCGCCGATGCGTCGTTCTACGGCTTCGTCAATCTCGATCCCTATGCCTCGACCGCGACGTCCCAGGAGCAAGGGTATACCAGGACCGTCGATCAGACGCTGAACCTGACCTTCAGCCTCGGCACGCTGCGGGCGGGCCAGTCGACCAAGATCACCATGTATATGGGCGTCACCGACAATCTGTCGGCGACGATCTCGGAAATCAATTCCGGTACGGTCGTCACCCCGCCGCCGCCGCCCCCGCCGCCGGCAGAAAATCTTGCCCCGATCGCGGTCGCCGACGCCTTTTCGGGCAAGGAAGACGGTCGCCTGTCGGGCAATGTCCTGTCGAACGACCGCGATCCGGAGGGCAAGTCGCTGAGCGCGAGCCTGGTCGACGGTCCCAATAACGGCACCATCCAGTTTTCGGCCGATGGGAGCTTCATCTATGTCCCGAAGGCCGGGTGGAGCGGCAGCGACAGCTTCGTCTATGCGGCGTCGGACGGCGTCAACAAGACGAACGCGGTGGTCAAGCTGACCGTCGACGCGGCACCGGTCATCATCGATCCGGTCGTCGACCCGGTGCTCGACCTGCTGCAGAACTACAACATCATCAACGGCAGCGGTACCGCGAACGAAGTACTGAGCGGTACGGCCGGTTCGGACGCCTTCTACTTCGGAACGGCCGCATCGTCGGGCAACGACCGCATCGTCAATTTCGGTTCGGACGATCTGCTGGTGACCGACAAGAAACTGTATGATTACAACAACGACAATTATATCGGCCTGACCAACAATCGCGTCACCCTCGACGCCAGCGGAGACTCGGTGCAGATCGCGGGCGTATCGGCGCTCCGTCTGCTGGGCAGCGATGGCGAAGGCAACTTCATCTACCGCGACGACAGCATCCGTCCGCGCGGTGCGAGGGAAGGCACGTTCGGCGACAACGTCTTCTCGGGCGACGCCAATGACACTGCGAAGAACGTTTTCTTCTTCGACACCCGCCTTGGCGTCGACCTTGGCGACGACACGATCAACCGCTTCGGCAAGGATGACATGATCGTCACCACGACCAAGCTGTTCGACGGCAACAACGACGGCATCATCAAGGGCAGCAAGGGCAATATCTCGCTGCCCGACGGTACCGGAACGCTCACGCTGACCGACATCGACGGCAATGCGCTGACTACCGTCGAGTTCGACGGATCGGTCACCGATGACGGCGTGACCTACTATGTCTACTCGCTCGTCGGATCGAGCGCCGGCATCGGCGGCCTTACGCTGATCTAAACCGCAGCCCTGCTGCCGAAACGGACGTCGATGCGCTGGGGACAGCGGGTCGGCGTCCGTTTTCGTCTGACCGGCGACGGAAACGCGCTGGCCCGTGTCGCATCCGTTCCGCTATGCGTGTCGGAAATGGCCGGGAGGGATATGTCGATGAAATTCTGGAGCGGGTTGCTCGCGTCCGCCACGCTGCTTGCCGCGCTGCCGACGGTTCCCTCCGCCCATGCCCAGGCGAAGCCGCGGCACATTGCCCACGCCCGGCCGGCACCCGGCCTATCCGCCGAACGGCTCGCGCGACTGTCGACGCTGCTGAAGGCCTATGTCGATCAGGGGCGCATCGCCGGCGCGGTCGTGCAGATTCAGCAGGATGGCCGCACGGTCTATGCCGATGCGGTGGGCTGGCGGGACAAGGAAGCGCGCGATCCGATGCGGCAGGACGCGATCTTCCGCATCGCGTCGCAGACCAAGGCGCTGACCAGCGTCGCCATCCTGATGCTGATGGAGGACGGCAAGCTGTTACTGTCCGATCCGGTCGGCAAATACCTGCCCGCATGGGGCAAGACGACCGTCGCGGTGGCCAACGACAAGGGCGGTTATGACGTCGTGCCGGCGAAGCGCGCGATCACCATCCGCGATCTGCTGACCCACACCGCCGGTATCTCCTATGGCGGGGGAGCGGGCGAAAAGGCGTGGCGCGACGCGGGCATCTACGGATGGTATTTCGCCGATCGCAACGAACCGGTCGCGGACGTCGTGGCGCGCATGGCGGCGCTGCCGATGGCCGAGCAGCCGGGCACCAAATTCGTCTATGGCTACAGCACCGACATATTGGGCGTGCTGATCGAGAAGATCAGTGGGCAGACGCTCGATACGTTCATGAATGCGCGGATCATCGGACCGCTGGGGATGCGCGATACGTCGTTCTACCTGCCGCCGGCCAAGGCGGGGCGGCTCGCCGCCGTCTATGCTGCCGATCCGGCCGGCGTCCGGCGCAACCCCGATCCGGGGGTGTGGAACGGCGGCGGCCATGTCGGGCAGGGCCATTATCTGCGCGGCCCGCGTGTCGCGTTGTCGGGCGGGGCGGGACTGTTGTCGACCGCGGCGGATTACAGCCGCTTCCTCGAAATGCTGCGGCGTGGCGGGGAACTGGATGGTCGGCGCTATCTCGGGCGCAAGACGGTCGAGCTGATGGTCAGCAACCAGCTGGTCGACATTCCCTATGAACCCGGCAAGGGGTTCGGCCTGGGGTTCAGCCTGCGCACCGATCTGGGCAAGGCGGGGGAGCTGGGATCGGTCGGCGAGTTTGGCTGGGGCGGTGCCTATCACAGCAGCTATTGGGTCGATCCGGCCGAGCGGCTGACCGTCGTCTATATGACGCAGTTGCTGCCCGCCGGGAGCATCGACGACCATGGCAAGCTGCGCGCGCTGATCTACCAGGCGCTGAAATAGGCCGTACGCCAGAGATAGCGAACGATTTCATGCCCTTGCCAAGTATCGCCCGCCGCCTATGGTAGCGGTAACGAAACGATGTGGGTGGGGGGATGATGGTGCGTCGCATGGCAGGGCTGGTCGCTGGAATACGGGTATCGGGCGTGCCGGCAGGGTGGCAGGTGCGCGCGGGACCGATCGCCCTTGCCGCGGCGTTGTCGCTGGCCGGTCCGGCGGTGGCGCAGGACAGCAAGGAAGCGGCGCGCGTCATCGCCGGCGAACCCGCGACGACGCCGCAGCGGCTGACGCTGGTTGACCTGCCGAAGCCGGCGGGCAGGAAGATCGCGCTGTTCGACGGGCGGACCCTGAAGGACTGGGAACCGTGGCTCGGCTATGCCGATCCGGCACTCACCTATCGCAACCCGCCCGACAAGCCGGTCGGCACGAGCCGCGATACGCGCGGCGATTTCGCGGTGCGGATGGTCGACGGTGCCCCGGCGATCTGGGTTAAGGGCGAGACGTGGGGCAGTCTGGTCCACCGGGCCGACCTGCGCGATTATCACCTGCGCCTGCGCTTCAAATGGGGCGCGAAGACCTATGCCCCGCGCGAGACGCAGCCGCGCAACAACGGCCTGCTCTATCACACGCACGGCACGCCCGGCGAAGTGTTCGGGACGTGGCGGCCATCGGCGGAGTTCGAGATCATGACCGGGTCGACCGGCATGATCGTCGCGGTCGGTCCGAAGCTGCGCGGGCATACCGATGTCAGCTTCGACCCGTCACTGATCGCGCCGCATCTTCGCTATCGCGCGGGCGGGCGCACGATCGATATCGTCAACGGCACGCCCACATGGAATGTCGAGGCGGCGAGCGACGCCGAACGGCCGGTCGGCGAATGGAACACGATCGATCTCTATGTCGTCGGTGACCGGGCGGTGCATGTCGTCAACGGCGTGCCCGTCGCCGAAGTTCGCGACCTCGCCACCATTGCCGCCGATGGCCGCCGCCAACCGCTGACCCATGGCCGCATCCAGCTCCAGTCGGAGGGGGCGGAGACATGGTTCCGCGAGATCACCGTCGAGCCGATCCGGACGCTGCCACGCATCGTGGTGGGTGGGTAATCGGGTCACCCATCCCGGTCGGGCAGGCGAAAGCGGTCGCAGCGGACACTGTGCGTCGTCCGGTCGATCCGCGCGGCGGCGGGGCTGTCGCAGATGACCAGCAGGTCGCGTCGACCCTCCGGCAGGTCGATGAGCACCAGCCCTTCCGGGTGATCGTCACCGCGCCCGAACGGCAGGTCGATGATCCGCTCGGGCCGGTGCCGCCGCACGATCTGGTCATGTTGGGGTGGATCGCCCAGCCAGTCCGCCCACCGATACACCGCGCACGGCCCGTCCAGCCCGGTGGTCGGGCCGGCGAGGATCAGCAGGTCGGCCCCGTCGCGCTTCAGGTCGCGAATGCCGAGGCCGTCCAGTTCCAGTACACGGATGTGCATCGGGCCGAGGATCTTGAGGCGACCGGTCCGGGTGGGCACCACTTCGACTTCCAGCAGCACGGCATAGGTCTGGATCACCGGGCCGCGCATCCCGATCGCGATCCGGTTGCCGGCGACCGCGATCCCCTCCAGATCGACGCCGCCCTCCTTGGCGGCGATGCGGGTGAAGGGGCGCAGCAGCGGGCTTTCCTGCATCAGCCGCGACAGGCGGTTGCCATATTTGGTCTGGCGCAGCATCCCCGCCCGGCGATCGCCGTCGCGCCGCACCGGCAGCACCGCGCCGTCCAGTTCGGGGTCGGCGGCCAGCGGCAGGCGCGCCAGCAGGCAGCGCGGCCGCGTATTCTTCAGCGTGGCGAACTGGGTCAGGTCGATCCGGTCGTCGCCCTGCTTACCGATCTTCGGCCGGGTCCGGGCGTGCGATCCGAGCACCCATAGCCAGCCATGCTCCTCGGCCAGCCCCTCGATATCGGCTTCGCCCGACGAGTCGAGGTCGAGGATCGCGTCGAGCGGGAAGCGGCGATGCTGTCCCCAGCCAGCCTCGCCATCGCCGATCAGCCGTTCGAGCCGGACGCCCTCGTCGCTGCCGAGGAACATCGTCCGGCCCTGCCGCGCCGCTGCCGACAGGTCGAGCGCGGGATCGTCGGCGTCGCCGCGTTCGGCATTCAGGATCAGGCGCTCGGTGCCCGACGGCTGGCTAGTTGCGGGCCATGGCGTGGACGGATCGGACATCGGCAAATCCTCGAAAGCCATGGAATGTTCGCGCCGGACAGCCGGTGGACCAACGCCTGGCCTCGCACGAACGGATGATCTGGCTGTGGCAGGGTACGACCCTCGACCGCGATTGCAATTCCCGCTTTTGCGGACCGCGGTGAAAACGCCGAACGGAACCAGATCGCGCCGTTATCCCGGCGTAGGCGGGGGTTTGGTTGGGAAGGCTTCACGTCAGGTTGCCGACGTCCCCAACTGTCCCCGGCCTTTGCCGGGGTACGGCCAGCCCGGAGGGGGCGCGCCTCGCCGTTCCTCCGGCATCGCTTCACGCTTTCCCCTTCGCACATCATGCCGGGTGCATATCCGGTCTTGCGGTGATCGGTCGGGTTGACCATCAGCGGTGCGCGCCGATCCCTTTACGGCGTCTGTATGGTCCTGCCGTTTGCCGGTATGATCCTGCTCGCCTTTCCTGCATGAGTTGAACCGATGACCGAACTTTGGAACCATATCGTCGCGGACTTTGCCAATATCGGCAGTCCGTCCGCGCTCGCCGCCTTTACGCAGGTCGTGCTGATCGACGTGATG
>NZ_LMLN01000023.1:130948-131114 GCF_001421915.1 Sphingomonas sp. Leaf62
ATTGCCCGCGGAGATGCGGCGCAAGGTGATCCTGATCGGCGTCGGTGCGGCGCTGGTCCTGCGTGTCGCCTTCGCACTGGTCGTGACGCAGTTGTTGCAGCTCACCGGCCTCGTCTTTGCCGGCGGGCTGCTGCTGGTGTGGGTGGCGTGGAAGATGTGGCGCGAA
>NZ_LMLN01000023.1:131205-131299 GCF_001421915.1 Sphingomonas sp. Leaf62
CGCCGCGCCGCGCAGCTTCGCCAGTGCCGCATGGGCCGTCGCGGTCGCCGATGTCAGCATGAGCCTCGACAATGTGCTGGCGGTGGCCGGTGCG
>NZ_LMLN01000023.1:131455-131531 GCF_001421915.1 Sphingomonas sp. Leaf62
CCTCGCCGCCAATGGGCTGGCGCGGGTGATCGAACGCTATCGCTGGGTCGCCTATATCGGCCTTGCCGTCATCGTC
>NZ_LMLN01000023.1:131608-189322 GCF_001421915.1 Sphingomonas sp. Leaf62
TGCGCTGTTTGGCTGAACCGGATGGCGGCGGGGCCACCCGTCGCCAATGGGGCCGTACCGGAACCGAACCGACCGCGCGCCGTTCGTTACCCAAGCGATATCAATCGTCTGGAGGATACTCCTCCATCGCATCGGATCACCGGCGGGGACAGCGACATGACAGCAGATGACGTGGCGGGACGGTTGGTACGGCGCGGCGGACACCGTCGGTGACCGCCGCGCCGGTCGCGATCTGTATTCCGGCGCGCGACGAGGCGGAACGGCTGCCGCGCCTGTTCGCCGCGCTCGACCGGCTGATCGTACCGCCGGAGACGGCGTTGACGCTTTGCCTGCTGCTCGACGGCTGCACCGACGCCAGCATGGAACCGATCGCCGCCTATCGCGCGACCGGTCGCCATCCGCTGATCGTCGACAGGGTCGATCGCGCCGCCGCCAATGCCGGCCGCGCGCGCGACCGGGCGATGCGATTGGGGCTGGCGAGCCTGGGGCGGGGGGGTGCGATCCTGCTGACCACCGATGCCGACAGCCTGCCCGCCCCCGACTGGGTGACGGTCATGACGGCGGCGCTGGACCATGCGGACCTCGTCGTCGGCGATGTGGTCCGCAGCGGCCGGGGCGGCAATCCGGATCAGGACCGGATCGAACGCCATTATGCCAGCCTCTACGCGCTGCGCCGCCGGATCGATCCGGTCGCGTGGGAGGCGCCGGCCGTCCATCATCATGCCAGCGGTGCCAATATGGGCCTGCGCGCCACGACCTATGCCACGCTTGGTGGGTTCCTGCCCGTGATGCGGGGAGAAGATGCGCGACTGGTCGACGACGCGGCGCGCGCCGGGCTGCGCGTGCGGCGCGACGCGGCGAGTATCGTCCATACATCCGACCGGCGGGTCGGACGGGTGCGCGGCGGACTGGCGACGACGCTGTGCGATCTGGATCGCGATGGTCTGGGGTCGGTCAGCGTCGCGCATCCCGCCGACCAGCTATGGCAATATCGCCTGCACGCCGCCGCCCGCCGGGCCTTTGCCGGGAGCGATTTCGTCGCGTTGAGCGCGCAGGTCGGTCTCGATCACGACCATCTGCTCGGCGTCGCCCGCGACTGCCCGAATGCGGAGGCGTTCGCGATGCGCGTCGTGCCGGTGCCGCCGGGCGGCATGCGCCACATTCCGTTCGTCGCCGCCGAAGCCGCGCTGGCGGCGCTGACCGCCACGCCGGCGGCAGCGGCATGAGCGACCTGCGCGACCGGATCGCCGGACTGACCACCGAACTGGGCGACCCGGCCGATCCCGTTGATGCGCCGGCGCTGCTTACCCTGTTGCGGCGGCTCTACCGCGTCGGGCGCGCGGACCTGCCGCTCGGGCGGTTGTTCGAGGGGCATCTCGATGCCGCGCAGATCGTGTCGCGCTATGGCAGTGCGGCGCAACGCACCCGACTGACCGCGATCCTGCGCGACGGCGGGGCGCTGGGAGTCTGGAATGCCGACCTGCCGGGCGACGGGCTGCGGCTCGACGGCGACCGGCTCGATGGCGGCAAAAGTTTCGCGTCGGGGGCGGGGGTTCTCAGCCATGCGCTGGTCAGCGTCGATGCGCCGGGCGGGCGGCAATTGCTGCTCCTCGACCTCGCCCGCGTTCCGCCCGCCATCGACCGCAGCTTTTGGCGCGTGGTCGGGATGCAGCGTTCGGAGACGCATATCGTGCGCTGGGCCGGATCGCCGATCGCGCCCGACGACCGCATCGGCGCGCCCGGCGACTATGTCCGCGAACCATGGTTCAGCGGCGGTGCGCTGCGCTTTGCGGCAGTGCAGGCGGGCGGTGTCGCCGGCATCGTCGATGGCGTCCGCGATCATCTGGTGACGACCGGTCGCGCCGCCGATCCGCATCAGGCGGGCCGGCTCGCCCGGCTGTACGCGCTGGGTGAGGCGGCGGCCGGGGCGGTGCGAACGGCGGCGACGGCATGGTTCGCCGACGACGCCGCGCGCCTGCCCGCCGTGTCCGCCGCGCGCGCCGCCGTCTATGCGGCCGGGGGAGAAGCGATCGCGGTCGCGCAGGAGGCGGTCGGCGTCGCCGCGCTGTTCCACGACCATCCGCTTTCCGCGCGGATCACCGACCTTGCCATGTATCTGCGGCAGCCCGGCCCCGATGCGCAGCGGATGCTGGTCGGTGCGGCGGTTGCCGCCGGCACGCTGACGGTGGTGCTGTGATCCGGCCGGGCGGGCTGCTGATGGTCGCGCCGCATCCCGATGACGAGACGATCGGCGGCCATGCCCTGATGGCGCGGATGCGCCGGCGCGGCGTGCCGGTCCGCGTCCTGATCGTCAGCGACGGCGCCGGATCGCATCGCGGCAGCACGACATGGCCGCGCCAGCGACTGGTGCGCGAACGGCGGCGCGAGACGCGGATGGCCCTGCACCGCATCGGTGTGACCGCCCGTGCCATCGGCTTTCTCGACCTGCCCGATGGCGATGTCGCCGCGCATGGTGGCGCGATTTGCCGGGCCATCGCGCGCGCCCTTGCCACCCTGCCGGGACTGGTGCTGGCGCTGGCCCCGTCGCCGCGCGACGACCATCCCGACCACCGCGCCGTCGCCGCCGCCGCCCGCCCGGCGCACGGCGTACGCTGGCTGGCCTATCCGGTGTGGCCGACCGGACAGCGCCTGCCCGCCGCCCGCCCGATGCCGCTGACCGCACAGGAACGCCTTGCCAAGCGGCACGCCATCCGCCGCTATCGCACCCAGACGGGGCATATCACCGACGATCCGGCCGGCTTCGCCCTTACCGCCGCACAGATCGCCGCGTTCAGCCGTCCGAGCGAAGTCTTCGCGGCGATGTGGCGATGAGGGCGATCAGCCTCGACGGGTTCGAACGGACCTTCACCATCGATCCCGATCCGTGGCAGACCTTTCGCAACCGCGACGAGGCGGTGAAACGGCAGGCGATCCTGCACGCGATCGGGCCGGGGCCATGGGGCCGCGTCCTCGAACTGGCGGCGGGCAACGGGTCGAACAGCGTCGCCATCGCGCCGCGTGCGCTCCGCCTCGATGCGACCGAGGCGACGGCAGCGGGGACGAAGCTGGTGGCGAGGGCGCTGGCCGGGACAGGGCGCGCCCGCGCGATCCGTCTGGCGGTGCCAGCGCGACTGCCGCGATCGACCTATGACGGCGTGGTCGTCGCTGAGCTGCTCTACTATCTCGACCCCCACGCGATGCGGCGTACCGCGCGCGACGTCGCCCGCGCGCTGCGACCGGGCGGGACGCTGGTCCTGGCGCATCACCGGATCGACTTTCACGACTTCGCGCAACATGCCGCCCCGCTACACCGGCAGTTCCTGCACGCGACCGGTTGCGACTGGCGGGTACGCCCGGTGCACCGCAACCGCCGCTGGGTGGTGCTCGCCTGTACCCGGGCCTGACTGCTGCACCTGCCGCGGACGCGATGCCGGTGCACGGAGCGTTTACCGAAGTGCAACCCGGTCCGGCGTAAGCATACGGAAATCGTGCCGTTATTGCCGTTGCAGGACTTCGTATGATGCGTTCTTTATCTCCTGCCGGCTCTACTTCCCGTCGCCGGCGTATCCTTCGCCGGGTCGCGCCGTTGCTCCTGCTGGCGCTCGTTCCGGGCTGTGGCGGGGGTAGCACGTCCGGCAGTGGAACGATCGTCGCGCCCGCGGTCACCCCCGCTCCGACGCCCACGCCGACCCCGACGCCATCCCCCGTCGCAACGGTGCGCGAACCGGCCACCGGCGCGGATTTCGCGACCTCGGTCGAACAACTCTATGCCGCCGCTCCCAACATTCCCGCCTGTCAGACGGGGCAGTTGAAACCGGCGGTCGGGGCGCGGGTACTGGCGGTGGTGAATGATATCCGTGCCCGTCACGGCCTGCCCTCCGTCACCTATTCCACTGCCGAGGAAGCGGCGTCGATGCAGTCGGCGCTGATGATGGCCGCCAATGGCCAGCTCAGCCATACGCCGCCGGTCGACTGGAAATGCTATACCGGCGCGGGTGCGACCGCCGCGGGACAGAGCAACATCTATCTCGGCTATGGTTCCGGCCTGCGCTATTCGCAGGATGCCGACATCATGATCGGGTTCCTGACCGACGTCGACAACCTGATCGCGAACAATATCGGGCATCGCCGCTGGCTGCTGTATCCGTTCCTGTCGAGCATCGCCTATGGCCGCGTCGCCGGGGCCGAAGCCATTCGCGGGCGCTCCGACGGGGCATCGATCAAGGTCATCAACACGACCCAGAACACCGCCGGTCCCTTGCCCGATTTCGTGGCCTATCCGTATCAGGACTACCCCACCCGCTATTTCGCCAACGGCGCGCTGTTGTCGTTCAGCGTCATCGCCGACAAGACGCGCAATTTCGGCGCGAACGCGCAGGTCCGCTTCGCCAACGCGGCGATCGCGGTCCGGGCGCGCGACGGGGCGGCGCTGACCGTGGGCAATATCGCCTATGACAATGACGGATACGGGCTGTCGAACAATCTGCAATGGAGCGTGGCGGGTCTGGCGGCGAACACGACCTATGACGTGACGATCAGCAATGTCGTGGTGGCGGGTACGCCGCGAACCTACAGCTATTATTTCCGCCTGACGCCCTGACCCTTGCGGTGCCCACAGGGACACGGGTACGGCACGGCGGATACCGCTGGTGGAGCCGCCATGTCCCGGACGACGTCCCCTTTGCTCAAGGACCTGCTTGGCCCCGGCGCGATCGCGACGATCGCCGATGCCGGCGTCGCGGCCTCACCCCGCTTCGATCGGGGGGCGTTCGTCGCCGCTGCTTCGGCCGGGTTCGACGCGCTGTCGGTCATGGAACGGGTGCGCCATATCGCCGATGCGCTGCATCCCGCCCTGCCGGCAGAGTATGCGGCGGCACTCGACCTGTTGCGTGCCATGGCGCCGCGGCTGACCCATGCGTTTCAGGCGATGGCGATCACCGAATATGTGCCGCGATATGGTCTGGCCGATGTTGACCGGTCGCTGGCGGCGCTGGCTGACCTGACCCGGTACGGCAGCGCCGAATTCGCGATCCGGCCGTTCCTTGCGCAGGATGTCGACGGCACGCTGCGCACGATGCGTCGCTGGACGGTGCACGACGACCCGCATGTCCGGCGTCTGGCCAGCGAGGGGAGCCGGCCGCGCCTGCCATGGGGTACGCGCATCGCTGCGTTCCGGCAGGACCCGACGCTGGCCGCGCCGATCCTCGACGCGTTGCGTGCCGATCCCAGCGCCTATGTCCGCAAATCGGTCGCGAACCACCTGAACGACATCGGCAAGGATCGGCCGGACTGGCTGGTCGCGCATCTGTCGCGCTGGCCGGGCGACGATCCGCAGTCGGCGTGGATCATCCGCCATGCGCTGCGCACGCTGGTGAAACAGGGCGATCCGGCTGCACTGGAATTGATCGGGGCCAGCCACGCCGTCGAGGTCGCCGTCGATCGGTTCGCGATCGAACCGGCGATCATCCGCCTCGGCGAACCGATCACCATCGATGTCCGGCTGCAATCGACCGCGTCGATCGATCAGCGCGTGGTGGTCGACTACCGGGTCCAGTATGCTCGGCCAGGCGGCAAGGTCGCGAGCAAGGTCTTCAAGCTGAAGACGTTCGATCTGTCGGCGAAGGCAGTGGCGACGCTGACGACGCGGCAGATGATCCGTGATTTCAGCACCCGGCGGCATCATGCGGGACGGCATGTGGTCGAGTTGCTCGTCAACGGCCGGACCCGTGCCACCGCGTGGTTCGATCTGGTCGATCAGGGCTGAACGGTTGGTCCGGTAGCCGAACGCCATACCGCGTGCCGGTGGTTCCGACGCCGGATTGGGCGATTGTCCCGGGAAAGACGGGTTGCGACGCATCTTCCCGACCTGTCGCGCTTGCGCAACGGATGCCTGCCATGGTTGGAATGTGACAGGCACGACGAAAGGAAGCTGAATGACGAACCCCGAACTGCCGGCGATGCAGCCGGCCATCACCTTGTCACGGTTCCTGATCGAGCAGCAACGCCGCAACGCGGAAAGCTGTCCGGCCGAGTTGCGCCTGTTGATCGAAACGGTCGCGCGCGCGTGCAAGACGATCGGCCATGCGATTTCGAAGGGTGCCCTGGGCGATGTGCTCGGCGCGCTGGGCAGCGAGAATGTGCAGGGCGAGGTCCAGAAGAAGCTGGACGTGATCGCCAACGAACTGCTGCTCGACGCCAATGAATGGGGCGGCCATCTGGCGGGCATGGCGTCCGAAGAGATGGAGACGATCCATCGCATTCCCAATCGCTATCCCAAGGGCGAATATCTGCTGCTGTTCGATCCGATCGACGGGTCGAGCAACGTCGATGTCGACCTGTCGGTCGGCACGATCTTTTCGGTCCTGCGCGCGCCCGAGGATTGCGCCGGACGCGACGTGACCGAGGCCGATTTCCTGCAGGCCGGGCGCGAGCAGGTGGCGGCGGGCTATGCGATCTACGGGCCGCAGACGCTGCTGGTGCTGACCGTCGGCGACGGCGTCTTCGAATTCACGCTGGACCGCGAGGTCGGTTCGTGGCGGCTGACCGACGGGCGGATGCGTATTCCGGCCGGGACCCGCGAATTTGCGGTCAACATGGCGCGTCGCCGCCAATGGTCGCCCGACATCGCCCGCTATATCGAGGATCGCATTCAAGGGTCGGAAGGGCCGGGCGGCGTCGATTACAACATGCGCTGGACCGCATCGATGGTCGCGGACATCCACCGCATCCTGAAGCGTGGCGGCGTGTTCCTCTACCCTTCGGATCATCGCAACCCCGGCAAGGCACGGCTGCGGTTGCTGTACGAGGCGAATCCGATGGCGATGCTTATCGAGCAGGCCGGCGGCAAGGCGACCGATGGCTATCGATCGATCCTCGATATCGCGCCGGAAGGCCTGCACCAGCGGGTCGGGGTCGTCATCGGCGATGCGTATGAAGTGGATGTTGCCAGCGGCACCGATGCATAGGCGGTTGTACTGACGATTGTCGGAACGGTCCCGGTCCTGTCGTCAGCCGGGACCGGAGCACGGATCGGAAAATGTAGTAGCGGTCGGTTCGAACGGCGCAGATGGCGCATGTTCAACCGGACCCTGCCGCCACCAGATCGCGGGCGCGGCGCCGCGACAGGCAGTATTCGAGGAATGCGGCGACGACGGGCGACAACGACCGGTGTTTGAGATTGGCGATGCCGATCCTGCGCCCGACGCGACTAGGCCCCGCCGCGAAGGGCCGGGTTGATCGATCCGGGACTGTTCGACCAGTGGGTCGGTGCGGACTGGAATGTCGCCACGCGACGAATGTGGGTGCTGCCATTGCCGAGGACGATGCGTTCAACGTCGTGTAGCCCGGTTTGCCCGACTGGCCGCTATCTTCAGCCGCGTCGACGACCTGGGTCGCGATTCAATCCCTGACCCGGAAGGGTACGATCTTCGTTGGCGGCGATCTCGACGACAAGCGGGCATGACCGTTGCCGGCACCGCATACGGTTCTGCGAAAGTGGCCGCTTAGCCAAACACATGATGGCGTCCGGTGTTCGGGGCGACCTTCCCGGCTGTCACGATGCCCGGCACATCATCCCCAAAATTGCTTTTCGTCCTGGAGGCGGACGGGAAGGCAAGAGGCAATGCTACGTGGTTCGATAGCCACAGGAGGGTCGAGGCATCCCGGACCATCGGAGGGTGTATCCTGCCCATGGCTGATCTGTCGGGAAGCGCCATGCGGACGATCGCGCGGCATCCCATGCCCGACGCCGGATCACGTGCTGCTCCAACCCCGCTACACCGCCTTCTTCAGTGGCTCGGGCTTCTTCTCGTCGGGCAGGATCTTGCTGAGATGTTCGTGCACCATCCGCTGGTTGAAGGGCTTGGTGATGAAGGTCGCCCGTTCCGGCATGTCGCCATCCGCCGGGGAGACGTGACCGGACGCGATGACGATCTCGATCTGCGGCCACCGTGCCGCCACGTGCCGCGCAAGCGCGAAGCCGTTGATCGACCCCGGCATGTCGACGTCGGAGAACAGGAGTACGGTGCTTTCCCAGTGTTCGTCGAGCAGGACGACTGCTTCATCGCCGTCGAAGCTCTCCCGGACCCGGAAGCCGGCATCCTCGAGAATATACGTCGTCTCCATCATAATGATGGGATCGTCTTCGACGACGATGGCGTAGGGAACGGTGGACAGGGTCATGACGGCTCAACCGCTGTAGACCATTGGAGTTTCCACTGACGATGTCGTTTCCGGGCACGCCAGCTGTCGACCGCAGGAAAACGGGTACGAACTGGCAGAGGGTCGTCGAGGTTGCGAAGCGCCGGGACGTGTGAAATCGTCATCGCCATGGTTCTACACGGCGTTCACGACTCATACCTCGTTATGCTCTCGACGATCGTCGCGATCACCGCGGCTTTCACGGCGCTCAGCCTTGCCGGGCGAATTCGCGAGTCACGCCGAAGTGCCCGGCGCATATGGCTGGTTGCCGCCGCGACGGCGCTTGGCGGCGGTATCTGGTCGATGCACTTCGTCGCGATGCTGGCGTGCAGCATGCCGGGCGTGGCTGTGCGCTACGACCTCGTACCGACCCTCTTCTCGCTGGCGCTTGCGATCGGATTTACGGGCGGCGGCCTTGCGCTGATCGACTGGTCGGCACCGACGATGCGCCGGACCCTTGTCGCGGGCCTCCTTATCGGTGCGGGTGTCGCGACGATGCATTATGTCGGGATGGCTGCGATGCGGATGCCGGCCATCGTCCGCTACGATCCGCTGTGGGTCGCGATCTCCGTCATCGTTGCGATCGGTGCCGCCACCGGTGCGGTTTGGCTGGCGACGCAGGACCAGCAGGTCGGTCCCCGCGCCATCGCCGCCGTGGTGATGGGCACGGCGATCGCCGGCATGCACTATTCGGGCATGTATGCCGCGACGTTTACCCAGGCGTCCGTGCCCGGTGTCGCGGTTGGCGGCGTGGCAAGTTTCGACCAAGCGTTTCTGGCTACGGCGATCAGCCTGGTCACGCTGATCGTGCTCTTGCTGGCGCTGGCGGCGGTGCAACTGGAGCGCGTGCTGCAGGGCATTGCGCGCCGGGAAACGCGCGTTCGCTTTTTCAGCGATCTCAACGACCGGCTGTTCGTCGCCAGCGGCGCCATGGAAGCGATGACCATTGCCACGACCGCGCTCGGGACCCGGCTTGGTGCTTCGCGTTGCGCCTATGCCGATGTGTATGCCGATGGCGACCGCTTCTGGATCCGAAGCGATTATACGGCCCCCGGGCACGACAGTTCGGCTGGCGAGTATAGCCTCGATCGCTTCGGGCCGGGTGCGGCGGCGGCGTTGCGGTCTGGATCGCCCATCGTCCTGCGCGACATCGCCGCTGACATCGGTCCCGGCGAAGGGAGCGAAATGTTTCACGCGATCGGCATCAACGCGATCATCTGCTGCCCGCTCATCAAGGACGGCCGCCTCGCCGCGATGATGGCGATCCATCAGGATCGGGCGCGGCGGTGGACGGTCGAGGAGATCGACCTTGTCAAGGAGGTGGCCGATCGCTGCTGGGCGCATGTCGAGCGGATCGGCGCGGAGGCAAGACTCCGGACGAGCGAGGAGCGGCTTCGGCTCGCCGTCGATAACGCCGATATCGGCTTCTGGGACGTCGATCTGGTCGCGGACGAGCTGATCTGGCCACCGCGCACGAAAGCGATGTTCGGCATCGCGCCCGAAACGCCGGTGACCCTCAAGGACTTTTACGACGGCCTGCACCCCGACGACCGCGACGCCACGTCGCGGGCGTTCGCCGCCGCCATCGATCCCGCGCGACGGGCATTCTACGACGTGGAGTATCGGAGCATCGGCCGGGACGACGGTGTCGTCCGGTGGGTGGCCGCCAAGGGGCGCGGTATCTTCGACGATCGGGGCAACTGCATCCGGGTGGCCGGCACCGCGCTGGAGATCACGACGCGCAGGGAGGCGCAGGACGCGCTGCGTGAGCTGAATGCGACGCTGGAGGTGCGGGTCGACGCGGCGATCCGCGCGCGGGAAGAGGCACAGGCGGCACTGCGTCAAAGCCAGAAGATGGAGGCGATGGGCCAGTTGACCGGCGGTGTCGCGCACGACTTCAATAACCTGCTCACGCCGATCCTCGGCAGCCTCGACATGCTGCAACGCAAGGGCCTGGGGAACGAACGGGAGCGGCGACTGATCGACGGCGCGGTGCAATCGGCGGAGCGTGCGCGGACGCTGGTGCAACGGCTGCTGGCGTTCGCGCGGCGGCAACCGCTGCAACCCGTACCGGTCGATGTCGCGGCGCTGATCGAGGGCATGGGCGACCTCGTGTCGAGCACGAGCGGGCCGCAGATACGGGTGATCGTCGATGCTCCGGCCGATCTGCCGCCGGCCAAGGCGGACCCGAACCAGCTCGAAATGGCGATCCTCAACCTTGCGGTGAATGCGCGCGACGCCATGCCGGACGGCGGCACGCTGCGGATTTCGGCAAGCCGCGAGTCGATCCGTACGGCGCATCGTTCCAACCTGCGGACCGGACATTATCTGCGCCTGTCGGTCGCCGACACGGGGCAGGGGATGGACAGCGAAACGCAGGCAAGGGCGATCGAACCGTTCTTCTCGACGAAGGGGGTGGGGAAGGGGACCGGGCTTGGCCTGTCCATGGTCCATGGACTCGCATCCCAGCTGGGCGGGGCGCTCACCATCCAGAGCAGCCCGGGTCTGGGCACCAACGTCGAGCTCTGGCTGCCGCAGAGCGCAACGGCGGCCGAAGCCGGTCGGGTGCCGGACGTCGTCGCGTCGACGACGGCATCGGGTGTGGCGTTGCTGGTCGACGATGAAATACTGGTGCGGATGAGCACCGCCGCCATGCTGGCCGACTTCGGCTATGCCGTCGTCGAAGCCGATTCCGGTGAAGCGGCCATGCGGTTTATCGAGGACGGCCGGCACTTCGACCTGGTTGTCACCGACCATTTGATGCCAGGCATCAGCGGGACCGACCTTATCCGGCATATCCGGACGATGCGACCGGGCACGCCGACGCTTCTGGTGTCAGGCTATGCCGATATCGAGGGACTGGACCCGGCCTTGCCGCGGTTGAGCAAGCCGTTCCGCAAGGACGAACTGGCAGCAGGTCTTCGCGAAGCGCAGTCCGGCCGCGTGTCTGCGGAGGTACCTGCAGGCGTCTGATCCCGGTGCCTGCGCTGCGGTCCTGCCAACCCGCTTGCCATTCGCACAACGCCTTGCTGTCACGGCCCTTGTCGGCGATGAGTTCGGCGGATGGTGACCGCGCGGCGATGCAGGTACGGGCCGTCTGCCGCCGCGGATATTTCCCGGTGTCGGTCGGGGTGGCGAAATGCCGAGGAGAGTGTACGCAGATGTTCTACCTTGCCCTCAAGGCGCTGGTCTCCGGTATCCTGATCGCGGTCGCATCCGAAGTGGCGAAGCGGTTTCCGGGCTTCGGCGCGTTGATCGCCTCGCTACCGCTTGTCTCCGTGCTCGGCATGATATGGTTGTGGCGCGACAAGCCCGACGCCGAGAACATGGCCGCGCACGCTGGCGCAACCTTCTGGTACGTCATTCCGTCGCTGCCGATGTTCCTGCTCATTCCCGTGCTGTTGCGGGCCGGGTTGTCGTTCTGGCTGGCGCTGACGCTCGGGTGCATCCTGACGATCATGCTCTACTCGGCGATGACCGTGCTGGCCCCGCGGTTCGGGCTGCGCCTGTGATGTGGGATGCATCCCTCCAGCGGTTCGCCGTTCGGCGTCGTGCTGGCACCCTGCTCGGCGCGCAGGGGTAGCGGAAAAGGATCGTCCACAACGACGATCCGATGCGTGCTGCCTGCGATCCCGGTCGGGTTGCCGACGGCGGAGCGTCAGCGTCCGCTTGCCGTCATCGGCGGACGGATCACGAAGCCACCACGACGGAGCGGATAAGCCTCGTATCTGCAGCGGCGCACCTTCGCCGTTGCAGATATCGCCATTCGTTATGCTTCGCTCGCTGCCGCGCCGCGTGGCTTGCGACCGAGACCGATCGTCTTGGCCATTGCCCGACGGCTTTCGCTGTAGGTCGGCGCGACCATCGGATAGTCAGCCTTCAGATTGTAGCGCTTGCGGTATTCGTCCGCGGTCAGACCGTTGCTGGAGAGGTGGCGGCGCAGCGTACGATAGGGCTTTCCGTCGATCATCGACAGGATGTGGTCCGGCGATGCAAGCGATTTGCGCACCGATACCGCCGGCGTGTATTCTTCGTTCTCGCCCCCAGTTTCCACGACCGCGGTCTCCGGCGCGTCGAGCTTCGTCAACGTTTCATGCATTGCCTGGAGGAAAGCCGGTACGTCGGCCGTCGTCGCGCGCGTGTTGGAATTGCCGAGCCACGCTACCGTCAATTCGGTCGCAAGTTCAATTGTGTTCGTTATTTCAGTCATTCGCTTACATCCGGTACTATTGGTATCTTCTAGCTAGGCCAGAGATGATAACGATTCAATGTCTTCAGCCGTCAACAGGATAGATTAAAGACTGATCCCTCGTCTGATCATCTCGAACTTGGCGATCTCCTTGATCGGATTGTCCGCCTTTGCATCGAAGATATCGGCAAGGTCGAGAAGGTCGTCATTGTCGAGCGCCACGATCGCAGCTTCCATGGCGACGACACGCTGCTCGGTCCGTTCGCTTTTTTCAGCGAGCCGCTTCATTCTGGTTCTCAGCATATTGCAATCCTATGCGGCCGTTTTGGCATATCGTCCAGTGCAATACGAACTCCGTCGATCTCGTTACCGCTGCCGATCTTGATCCGCAGCGGACAACGCGATCGTTAGTCGGGAGTACGGCCGATTGATTGACACTTCATACTGATGCAGGCCGTTTCGGCGAATATCTGGCGTGATATTTTTCTGGCCGGATCGCGCCGACATTAACCGCGATCGGCGTTGCGTCGGTCATCGGCGACCAACAATGCTTCCCTTCGACCACAATGGTGTCGGCCAGTCGGACAGCGGAAGGCGGGACGGATGTTCTGTCGGGGGTTTTGCGGGATGGTCGTCGCCGCGAAGCGAGGCGCGCCGAACGCGATCTTGCCCGCATGGCCCCGTTCACCGATCGTCATCAGGTCGCGGGGCGATCATGCTGTGCGATACAGCGAACCGCCGAAGGATCGACGACACTATCGCTGCCGCCGCCATCCGCCGGTGTCGTGCTGCCGGTCGGTCGGTTCAGGGCTAACAATCCGGCTCCCGCCGTATAGAACAAGCATTGTCAGGAAGAGGATGACCGATATCGTGCAGCATTCGTGGGTTTCTATGCGTACAAGTTGGAACGCTGGCCTGGCCGTGTTCGCGATGGGGATCATCACCGGCTGTTCCGGTGCCGGCAACGCGTCGGGAAGCGTGTCGGCCACGCCAACCGCGACGGTCACGCCGGCACCGATACAGACACCGGCCACGACGCCGTCACCCACGATGACCGCGACGCAGTTCGCTGCGCAGATGGTGCCCGGCTGGAACCTCGGGAATTCGCTGGAGGCGATCGGCAACGCGCCCGCTCCGACCACCGTTTCGCAAGAGACGGCATGGGGTAATCCGGTCGTGTCGCAGGCGCTGTTGAACGCGGTCGCGGCGGCGGGTTTCAAGAGCATCCGCGTGCCCGTTTCGTGGAAGCAATATGCCGACGCCAACGACCGGATCGGGTCGGCATGGTTCGACCGCGTCGCGCAGGTGGTCGATCAGGCGCGACAGGCCGGACTGATCGTCATCATCAACGTCCATTGGGACGGGGGCTGGCTGCAGCCGACCTATGCCGATCAGGCGGCAGCGAACGCGCGGCTCAAGACCTTCTGGACGCAGATCGCGACCCGGTTTCGCGACCAGGACGACCGTCTGTTGTTCGCCGGCACCAACGAAGTCATGGTCAAGGACAATTACAACGCGCCAACCGCCGAGCATTGCGCCGTGCAGAACGGTTTCAACAAGGTATTCGTCGACGCGGTGCGCGCGACCGGCGGCGGTAACGCGAGCCGCTATCTGATCGTGCAGGGCTATAACACCAACATCGATCACACCATCGCGTGCAACGCCACGCTCCCGACCGACAGCGTTGTCGGACGGATGATGATGGAGGTGCATTATTACGACCCCTATGATTTCGCGCTGAACGAGAAGAGCGCGATCTGGCAATGGGGCGCGGGCGCGACCGACCCGAAGGCGGTGCAGGCATGGGGGAACGAAGAGGGGGTCGATGCGGCGTTCCGGAAGGTGAAGGTGACGTTCTCCGACCGGGGCATCCCCGTCATTCTGGGGGAATATGGCGCGATCGCCAAGACGGAGTATGATCCGGCCGGCAAGTACCGGACCGCATGGGACCGCTATGTCACCCGGTCGGCGGTGCAGCACGGCATGGTCCCGATCTATTGGGACAATGGTCCGACCGGCAATCACACCCTCGGCCTGTTCGATCGCGCTACCGCACGCGTGGTCCATGCGGATATCGTCAAGGCGATCGTAGACGCAGCGAAGTGATGAACCTTCCGATATGCGGTTGCGTGCGGCGCGCGATGCTCGCCCCGGCGATGGTGTTGGGCATGGTCCTGACGCCGGCGAGCATCGTTCCGGCGATGGCGCAACGTGCGGCGGCGCGCGAGATCGTCATCGACGTGCGCGGCGAAACCAGACCGCGCGATCGCATGGCGCAGATGTCGATAGGGTCCGACTTCCCCGGCACGCTGACCCGCGAGGACAGTCTGGCGCAGCTGGCGACGGTGCAGAAGGAACTGCGGTTCCGCTACATCCGCTTCCATCACGTCTTCGCCGACGAACTGGGTACCTATCGCGAGCAGAATGGCAGGCCGGTCTATGACTGGACCCGGCTGGACCATCTCTACGACCGGCTGCTCGGCATGGGGCTGAAACCGTTCGTCGAACTGGGCTTCACGCCCGATGCCATGAAACAGTCGGATCAGACCATCTTCTACTGGAAGGGCAACACCTCGCATCCGCAGCCCGAAAAGTGGACGGCGCTGGTCGATGCGTTCGTGCGGCATATGATCGCGCGCTACGGCCAACAGGAAGTCCGCAGCTGGTATTTCGAATTCTGGAACGAGCCCAATCTGGCCGGTTTCTGGGAAAAGGGCGATCAGCAGGCCTATTTCGACTATTATGGCCGCACCGCGCGGACGATCAAGGCGATCGACCCCGCGCTGCGCGTCGGCGGACCGTCGACCGCGGGTGCCGCGTGGGTGCCCGAATTCCTGCGCTATGTGGAGCGCGAGAAGCTCCCGATCGATTTCGTCACGACGCATACCTATGGCGTCGAAGGCGGCTTCCTCGATGAAAAGGGCGAAGGCGACAACAAGCTGTCGCGCAATCCCGACGCGATCGTCAACGACGTCCGCAAGGTGCGCGGGGAGATCGACGCGACGCGCTATGCCGGCCTGCCGCTGTTCTTCACCGAATGGAGCACCAGCTACAATCCACGCGATCCGATCCACGACGATTATCTGGGTGCCGCCTATATCCTGTCCAAGCTGCGCCGGACCGAGGGGCTGGCGCAGGGCATGAGCTACTGGACCTACAGCGATCTGTTCGAGGAGCCCGGGCCGCAGCGCAAGCCGTTCGAGGGCGGCTTCGGGCTGATGAATCCGCAGGGCATTCGCAAGGCGTCGTGGTTCGCGTACAAATATCTGGCGGAACTGGGCGACCGGGAACTCCCGACCGGCGACGATGCGAGCATCGCGACCTTGCGAGGCAATGCGTTGCAGGTGCTGGCATGGCGCGACGTGCTGCCCGACCAAAACGTCAGCAACCGGCCGTTCTTCACCAGGATCCGCCCGCCTGCCGCGGCACCGGACCTGAGGATTCAGGCGCGCGGGTTGAAGCCGGGGGCCTATCGCCTGTCGGTCCGGCGAACCGGATATGAACGCAACGACGCCTATACCCGCTACCTTCGGATGGGCAGCCCGGCGACGTTGACGTCGGCGCAACTCGGATCGCTGCAATCGCTGACGAAGGATGCCGCCGTCGTCCGTAGCATCGCCGTCGGCCGCGACGGCATCGCACGCGTCGATCTACCGATGCACGACCACGACGTCGTGATGATCGAACTGACCAGATCGTAACGCGCTTCGACGGGATGGCGGGCGTCGCGGGGCGTCCTGCCTTCCATTGCCCTTTCCTGCCGGGTGGACAGGATGACGTTCAGCGCAGGATGACGTCGGCGCCGTGTTTGTGCGCGCGAATTTCCGCTTCGCTCAGACCGTTGATCTCGTGCGGGAAGATCAGCCAGTCGTTGGTCTCGTGGACGTAGTAGTCGGGCTTCAGGTCGGTCACGTTGCGCGATGGTTTGAAATACACGGTCGCGACCTTCACTTCGTCCGGGATGTTGTTGCGGCAGCGTTCTTTCAGCTCCTTCAGCACCGCACGGATCGAGCGGCCGGAATCGAAGACGTCATCGATCAGCAGCAGGCGATCCTCGGGGTTGAGGACGTCGATCAGATAGCCGAGGCCGTAGATGCGGACTTGCGGGTCCTGCCGGTCGATGCCGGTGTAGGAGGTGGTGCGGATCGCGATGTGATCGCTCTGGATACCGCGATATTCCAGTAGTTCCTGCACCGCGATGCCCACCGGCGCGCCCCCGCGCCAGATGCCGACGATATGGGTCGGCCGGAACCCCGAATCGAAGACGAGATTGGCGAGGCGAAAGGAATCCTCGAGCAGGCGATCGGCGGACAGATAGACTTTGGTGACCACAAGACTTCCAGTATCGTTGCACGGTTGGCGCGCGCGAAAAATCCGTCCGAAACGCCGCGATCATATTGTCGGCCGTCCGCCGAAAGCGCAAGCAGCCCGACCCCTGCCGAGACGAAGGACGGAACCTGCCTAGTCGGCGGTCCGGGCAAAGGCATTAAGGCTGGCGAGGTGGCCGGCGATCGCGGCATCGTCCATGAACGACCCGAGAAAGCTGTTGCGCGCCAGCGTCACGAGGTCCGCACGGGAGAGTTGGCGGGACCGGGCGACGGCACGGTAGTTCGCCGCGACATAGCCGCCGAAATAGGCCGGATCATCCGAATTGATCGTTGCGCGCAGCCCGAGGGCGAGCATCCGGTCGATCGGATGATCCGCCATGTCCTGCACAACGCACAATTTGTGGTTGGATAGCGGACAGACGGTCAGCGTCATCGCTTCGCGGGCGAGGCGGGCGGTCAGCAACGGGTCTTCGAGCGCGCGGTTGCCATGGTCGAGACGGTCGATCCGCAACAGGTCGAGCGCTTCATGGACATAGGCGGGCGGCCCTTCCTCGCCGGCATGGGCCACGCGTTTGAGACCGGCATCGCCGGCGGCGGCGAACACCCGCGCGAATTTCGACGGCGGGTGGCCGACTTCCGAGGAATCGAGCCCGACGCCATCGATGCGGTCGAGCCACTTCTCCGCCTGCGCGAACGTGGCGAAGGCGGCGTCCTCGTCGAGGTGACGCAGGAAGCACAGGATCAGCCTCGACGTCAGGCCATGGCGTTGCTGCGCGTGGGTCATGCCGGCGAGCAGTCCCTCCATCACCACGTCGAACGGGATACCGCGATCGGTATGGGTTTGCGGATCGAAGAAGATTTCGGAATGCACCACGCCATCGGCCGCCGCCCGGTCGAAATAGGCCACCGCAAGGTCGTGGAAATCCTCGGCGGTGCGCAACACGTCGGCACCGGCATAATAGATGTCGAGAAAGTCCTGCAGGTTGGAGAAGGCATAGGCGGCGCGGACTTCGTCCACCGAACGGAACGGGATGTCGACGCGGTTCCGCCGGGCAAGGTCGAACATCAGTTCCGGTTCGAGACTGCCCTCGATATGCAGATGCAGTTCGGCCTTGGGCAGGGCGGTGATGAAATCGTCATCGGTCATGCTGGCAGGCTCCATCGATTGCGCATCGTGGCGCGATGCATGCCCACCATGCGCAATCGCCGCCGCCGGCGATAGCCTCCCGACCCGAGATTTTGCCGGTGATCGGCCGGATGCGGCATCCCGGCGGCGAGCGATGCCTTTTCTCGATCGCTTCGTGCCAGAAACGGCGCTGGTGGCAGGCGGTTCGATGCCGATACCATGACCGTCATCGATCAGTGGACGGAGACCCACCCCATGCAATCGGCGACGACGGAGTTGCCCCTCGCGGGGCGGGGGCTGGCCGATGCTGCGTTCGCACCGGCGGACGACCGGAAGGCGGACGGCGTCGATGCGGTGTTGCCCGCCCGGCGACTGGTACCGCTGGCGCTCCAGCATGTGCTGGTCATGTATGCCGGGGCGGTCGCCGTGCCGCTGGTGGTCGGCCGTGCGCTCGACCTGCGGCCCGCGCAATTGGGGCTGCTGATCAGCGCCGATCTGGTCGCCTGCGGCTTTGCCACGTTGATCCAGACGCTGGGCCTGCCCAAGGTCGGCATCCGCCTGCCGATCGTGATGGGCGTGACCTTCGCGTCGATCAGCCCGATGCTGGCGATGATCGCCACCGGCCATGCCGAAGGATCGCCGCCTGAGACGGTGCTGCGCGGCATTTACGGGGCGGTCATCATCGCCGGGCTGTTCGGGTTCCTGATCGCGCCGTTCGTCGGCCGGGTGTCGCGCCTGTTTCCGCCGGCGGTGACCGGAACGGTGATCCTGTCGATCGGATTGAGCTTGATGCGGGTCGGCATCAACTGGACGGCGGGTGGACAGCCGACCGATCCCGGATATGGCGCACCCGCCCATCTGCTGCTCGCGCTGCTGACGCTCGGCGTCGTGCTGTGCCTGATGCGGTTCGGGCATGGCCTGTTGCGCAGCGGTGCGGTGCTCGTCGGCACGGTCGCAGGGACGGTCGTCGCCGGGGCGATGGGGCATGTCGATCTGACGCCGGTCCGCGATGCGCCGTGGTTCGCGCTGGTGCGTCCGTTCCAGTTCGGATGGCCGACGTTCGAAGTGCCGGCGTCGATCGCAATGTGTCTCGTCATGATGACGGTGATGATTGAATCCTTCGGCATGTTCATGGCGGCGGGGCAGATGGTCGGCCGGCCGGTCGATCGCGGGCAGATGGTGCGCGGGCTGCGCGGCGACGCGGCGGGCACGCTGCTGGGCGGGGTGTTCAATACCTTCCCCTACACCTCGTTCGCGCAGAATATCGGGTTGTTGAGCATCACCGGCGTGCGGTCGCGCTTCGTCTGTGCAGGGGCGGGGGGCATCCTGCTTGCGCTCGGTCTCTGTCCGAAGCTGGCGGCGCTGGTCGCGGCGGTGCCGTTGCCGGTGCTGGGCGGCGCGGCATTGGTCATGTTCGGGATGATCGCGGCGACCGGCATTCGCATCCTGGGGTCGGTCGACCTGACCTTCGAACGGCTGGTGACCGTCGCGGTATCGATCGCCGTCGGGCTAATCCCGGTCCTGTCCGACCGGTTCTTTCAGGCGATGCCGAGCGCGCTCGCGCCGTTGCTTCATTCGGGCATCGTGCTGGCGTCGATCAGCGCGGTCGGACTCAATGCCTTTTTCAGCGGGCGGTCGAGTAGCGACGACCCAATGGCGTAAGGATCAGGGCGCTTGGAGCCGCGCGATCGACCGGCGGGCGTCGGCAAGGATCGCGGGCAGCGGCGCGCTGCGCAACGCGCCGCCGGCGACGATGGTCCGCCCCTCGACGAACAGGTCGCGGACGCCGGCGGGCGGGCAGAGCACCAGCCCGGCCACCACGTCCCACGCGCCGGTATTCGACGCGGTCGCCACGTCCCATACCGCCAGATCGGCGCGGCGGCCGACGGTCAGCGCGCCGCAGTCGTCGCGTCCCAGCATCTCCGCGCCGCCGCGTGTCGCGAGCCGTAGCGCGGCACGCGGGCATACCGCTTCGGCACCACCGACCACGCGTTGGAGCAGCACGGCCTGCCGCGCCTCCTGCAACAGATTTCCGCTGTCGTTGGAGGCCGATCCGTCGACGCCCAGTCCCAGCGGCACGCCCGCCGCCAGCATCCGCGGTACGGGCGCGATTCCTGCACCCAGTCGACAGTTCGAGCAGGGGCAGTGGGCGACACCGGTGCCGGTCGCGGCGAACAGCGCGATCTCGTCGGCGTCGAGCTTGACGCCATGGGCCATCCACACGTCCGGCCCGGTCCAGCCGAGCCGTTCGGCATAGACGCCCGGCCGGCAGCCGAACCGTTCGAGCGAGAAGGCGACGTCGTCGTCGTCCTCCGCCAGATGGGTATGTAGCATCACGCCCTTGTCGCGCGCGAGCAGTGCCGCGTCGCGCATCAGCCCCTCGCTGACCGAAAAAGGCGAACAGGGCGCGACGCCGATGCGGACCATCGCGCCGGGGGCGGGGTCGTGGAACCGGTCGATCACGCGGATGGTGTCGGCAAGGATCGCGGGTTCGCGCTCGACCAGCGCGTCGGGCGGCAGGCCGCCGGCGCTTTCGCCGACGCTCATGCTGCCGCGGGTGGCATGGAAGCGCAGGCCGATATCGGCGGCGGCGGCGATCGTGTCGTCGAGGGTGACGCCGTTCGGGAAGAGATAGAGGTGGTCGCTGCTGAGCGTGCAGCCCGACAGCGCCAGTTCGGCGAGGCCCAGTCGGGTCGCGGCATGGACGTCGTCGGGGCGATAGCGCGCCCAGATCGGGTAGAGCCGTCGCAGCCAGCCGAACAGCGAGGCATCGGTCGCGCCGGGGACCGCGCGGGTCAGCGACTGGAACAGGTGATGGTGCGTGTTGACCAGCCCCGGCGTGACGACGCAGTCGCGCGCGTCGATCGTCCGGTCGGCGCGCTGGCGCAGCGGTGCCAGATCGGCGGTCGTGCCGATCGCGGTGATGACCCCGTCCTGCCACGCGACCGCGCCGTCGGCGATCTCGCGCCCGTCATCGTCCATGGTGACGAGCATGGCGGCCGAATGCAGGACGGTCAGGGTCATTTCGACAGCGTCATTTGGGCGGCGTCTTGCCGTAGCGATCCCAGTGGGTGAGCAATTCGGTCACCACCTTGTCGCCGACCCGGTACAGGCTCTCGACCGACGCGTTCAGACCGGCATAGCCTTCATTCTCCCGCAGCAGATAGTCGGCGGCGGTGACGCCGGGCGGCGGCAGGGTATAGTTGCTGCCGGTGCGCAGGACGAGGACGCGATCCTTGTCGACCCGGCCGATCCGCGACAGGTACTCGATCGCCTGCAGCGTCCCGGTTTCCTCCATCGCGCTGGTCACGAACTGCCCCTTGCCCTGCGTGAAATAGCGGGTGTGGTCGTTGGCCCAGCGATTGAGGAGCGCGCCATGCCAGAAGGTCATCGCCGAGAACTGGTCGCCGATCAGCACGAAGGGCGGCTTTCGCGCATTGGGATGGTCGGTATAGCGCGCGCGTTCGCGGGCGATGCCCGGATCGTCGGGCAACGCCACGTCGCGGGTCAGCCGATAGGCCCACTCGGTCAGATCGGGGTTGAGCGCGAAAACCTCACCGCCATCGGTGCGCGGCGGGGCGGGATCGTCCGGCCCCTTGCGATCCAGCGGGAAATAGCCGCTTTTCCAGTTCTTGGGAATTTCGCGCGCGTCGATCTCATGCGCCAGATCACCGTCGACGACATAGCGTGCCCATGCCGCCGAACCGATCGAGGCATCTTCCGGATCAATGCCGGCGATGCCCGCGACCAGCCAATAGGCGCGCGACAGGTCGAGCCGGGTGTCGAGGCCGAGCGCGGTGATCGCCGCCGCCGACCGTACCGATCCGACGCCGGTGACGACGCCCAGTATCTGCGTGTCCGGGTTGTAATACAGATCGTGAAAGCCGTGTGGGAAGGGAATGCGCTGGTGCAGATTGCGCCGCGTCTTCCACAACTGGAACTCGCCGGCGGTGTCGCCTTCGTCCTTGCCGATTTCGAACATGGTCACGACGACCATCCGCACCGGCAGCGGCCTGGCGCAGGGTGCGGCGATGGCGCACAGCGGCGCGGTGACGGCGGGCGGCGCGGCGGGCGCGGCCTGTGCGGACGGAGCGGGCGCGGCTGCGGCAAGCAACAGGCCGGTGACGAAAGCATGCATGATCGATACTCCGGCGGGCGGGGAGGGGGCGTTCGGCCACCTCCCCGGAAACGCCATCAGAATTTATAGACGGCGGACGCGAGGAAGCTGCGCGGACGCTCGGGCAGGACGATCGTGCTGCCGAACAATTCGGTGAAGTTCGCGCGGAAATAGCGGGCATTGGTCGCGTTCTTGACGACCCCGCGGAACAGCCACGGGCCGGTCTGGTACGAACTCGACAGGTCGAGCAGCGTATAGCCGGGCAGGCGTACCGCCTGCGACTGACCTGAAAACACCGAATCGACCTTCACCAGACTGCCGCTGAACGACAGGCCGTTATCGAAGCCATAGGTCGCCGTCGCCGAATAGAGATTGGCGGGAATGCCGGCGCGTCGCGCGTCGCTGCGGCTGTTGATCGGGACCAGCCCGATCGGTTGCCCGCCCAGATGCAGCGTCGGGTTGGTGACGTTGACCAGATCGTCGATGCCGAAGAAGCTGAACAGCGATCCGTTTTCCAGCCCGGTCAGGTTGACCACTTCGGTATGGGTATAGGCGGCGGTGATGAGGAGATGACGGTCGACCGCCCAGCGCGTTTCCGCTTCCACGCCTTTCGTCTCGACCGCCTGATTGACGGTGATCGACTGGATGTTGAAATCGGTCCGGTTCTGCTTGTAGACCGACAGCGCCGCATAGAGCGTGTCGTTCAGCCAGCTTCCCTTCACGCCGCCTTCGTACAGGCGCGAGGTCGACATGAAGCCCGATGCCACGGCTTCGGGAAGGACTTCGGCACCCTGACCGACGACGATCGTCGACTGCTGCGACGCGGTCGCATAGGGGATGATGCCGAACGGCAGCTTGTACGACGCGCTCGCGGTCCACGACCAGCCATCGTCGCTGCCCTTTGCCGAATTGAGGGTCGGCACCCGGTCCATCACCGATGCGTCGTAGCGCGACGATGCGTCGACCTTGTCATACCGCCCGCCCAGCAGCAGATCGAGCCCGAAGGCGAAGTCGAGGTCGAACAGCCCGGCGATGCCATAGTCGGTGGTGTGGCCGAAGACCCGGTCGGTATAGCCGCAATTGCATTCGTTCGCGAGCAGCCGGTTCGATGCGGGGGTGTACCCCTGGATCAGGTCGACACGGTGAAAATATTCGAAGTCGAAATCGTCGCCATAGTCGAAATTGACGTAGCGGATCGAAGGCGACACCTGTGCCGAGAATTTGCCGACGCTCGTCTCGATCGATTTGGCGACGACGATCTTGTCTTCGATGACATAGGATTTCACCCGCTGGGAAAATCCGTAATCATTGTTGTTGATGTTCTGCGTATTGTCGAAAAACAGCTGGTTCTTGACCGTTAGATTGTCGGCACCATCGTAGGTGACGTCGTAATAGAGTGTCGTCTGCTTGTTGGTCAGTTTGTCGTTCACGCCGGTCAGCACGTCGCGGCGGCTGAGTTTGGTCGTGCCGGTGTTGACGAGGTTGAGCTGCGGATAGGTCTGGGTGAAGCAGGCGTCGGTAAAGCCGCTGGCGAACGGGCTGAAACTGCTGTTCGGGCAGGTGAAGTTGCCGAAGATCGACAGGCCGCCGGGGATCGACGCGTTGATCTCGCCCTGCGAAATCTGGCCGTCGCCGCTGGTGTCGAGCGGCTTGGCGGTGCCGGTGATGTAGGTGCCGTCATCGACCAGCTGCTGGGTCAGGCGGTTCCAGCCGCCATTTTGCTGCCCTTTGAAATTCTGGTACTGACCGCCGAATTCGATGCGGATGCGGTCGGTCAGCTGGTGGTCGAACGAGCCCTGCAAAATCGTCTGTTTGGTCGACATGTTGCGGTAATAGCTGCCCGAATCCTCGATCTCGGCATACAGGCTGTAGCCGAGATCGGTACCAAGGATACGCACCGGTCCGCGGACTTCGGCCCGCAGATTGTTGCGGTCCCAGCTGCCGCCGGTGTAGCTGACTTCGCCCCGGGGCGAACTGAGCAGCGCGCCGCCCGCGACCCGCGCCGATTTGGGCACGAAGTTCAGATAACCGCCGGTCTTGGACGGGCCGTAGATGGGCGAGGCCGGGCCGCGGACGATATCGATCCGGTCGGCCGCGGCGATCGGCGTCGGATAGTTGCCGGCATTGTCGAGCCGGCGGACGCCGCGGAAATAGGTTTCGCCCGGCGTGCCGCGGATATCGAGCGCGCCGCCGACCCCGAAGAAGGAGTTAGTGAAGGTGCCGGGCGACTGCGCGACCAGATCATAGATGTCGGTGATGCCGAAGCGTTCGATCTGTTCGTCGCTGATCGTCGAGGCGGAGCGCGGCGTTTCGACCAGCGTCTTGTCGAACCCGAAGACCGATCCGACGTCCTTGACCGGCAGCGCGTTCAGCGAGCCGGTGACGACGATCTCGTTGCCGTCCTGCGGCTCGGTTTCGGCAGAAGTTGTGGTTGCCGCCGTTTCCTGGGCCTGTGCCGGCGCGGCGAGTGCGGTCCCGCACAGCAGCGACAGGAGCAGCGCGGCGCCGGTGCGACGTGTCGATTTCGGATCGTTGCGGACGATGGATACCGAACGAGCAAGCATGGTCATGGTCAGCCCCCCTATGACGTCCGATCGGTTCCCCCGGATCGGTCCGTCGCTGTTGTTCCCCGCCTCTCCCGGCATGTGCGCGGCGTTGTCCGCCGTCGTCGCAAGCCCGTTTCGAACGGGCAGCCAGACGGCGACCGCGTCACAATTCTGACTTCATAATTGACGTACGGGGGGCGATCGTTGCATTCAAACGCAATGATGACGACGATCCGTTGCAAAAATTAGTGCATGCCGGCCCTATCGCGGTTCATCCGGTATTTCATGGCGGTGGGGCGGCTCGGGTCGATCCGGCGCGCCGCCGATGAACTGTCGGTATCGGCGTCGGCGATCGACCGGCAGATCCTGAATGCCGAAGCGCGACTGGGCGTGCAGTTGTTCGAACGCCTGCCGACCGGTCTGCGGCTGACGGCGGCGGGCGAGGTCATGATGTCGGCGGGCGGACGCTGGCAAAAGCAGCTGGGCGACACGCTGTCGCAGATCGAGGATCTACGCGGGCTGAAGCGCGGTCATGTCGACATCGCGGTGATCGATGCGCTGGCAAAGGGGTATATGCCCGCCGCGATCCATGCGATCCAGCAAAGCCATCCCGGCATCACCATCGGCGTGCAGGTGCTGGGCAACGAGCAGGTGCGCCGTGCGATCGCCGCCAACGACGTCGATTTCGGCATCCTGTTCGACCCGCAATCCTATCGCGAGCTGACGGTTCGCGCCTTTGTCGATGTCGTGCTGGGGGTCGTCTCGCCGCCCGACCATCCACTGGCGCAGCGGTCGGACGTCCGGTTCTCGGACTGCGACGGCGAGTCCGTGATCCTCCCCGCCGCCCCGCTGGCGGTGCATCAGCAGGTGGACATACTGCAGGCGACGTCGGGTGTCTCGCTCCACCGCCGGGCGACGTCCGACAATATCCAGATGATCGCCTCGCTGATTCAGGAGGGGGGAAGCGTAGGCATCCTCACCTCGCTGGACGTGTCGACCGAGGTTCGTGCCGGCACGCTAGCTTTCACCCGCATCGTCGACAAGGTGCTGCGCCCGATGACGCTGGCGCTGTGCACCGCGACCGCACGTACCCCGTCCTATGCCGCCACGATGGTGTTGCGCGAGATCGAGGCGGGGTTCACCCAGTTCGCCTATATCCCGCCGGCGTAGGGTCGAGCGACGTTCGGTAAGGTTTCGACTTCTCCCTCCCTTGTCAGCGAGGGAAGAAGTTCGCTGGCCTTGACAGCGGAAGGTCGATCGGTCCTAGCGCACGGCAGGACGGGACAACAGTCGCAGCATCATCGCTTCCAGCCGGGCGGGGTCGATCGTGCGGATCACCTCGGCGCGCTGTTCGCCGATGCCCGGTTGATAGCCGGCGCTCCACGACAGCATGTCGCCGTAATTCGGCCCGAACTGCGTGTCGTAATCGACGAAGGCGGTGTCGCGCGCGGTGACGATGGTCGGGTCGAGCCAGACGCCGGCGGCGATCTCGTCCCACAGCGGAAAGCCGGGTTCGAGCGCGGCGATCCATGCGGCGACGGCGGGCGGCGACTCGCCCCGCAGCCGGGCGATCAGCGCGGGCGTCAGTTCGGTCGCGGTCGACGGATCGGCGGGGATGATCGTGATATGCCGCCACGAGCTGCGCGAGACGATGCTGGCCGCTTCGGGATCGAAGCGCGCGTTGAATTCGCGGCGCGGGGAGTGGAGAAATTCGCGAGCGAACTGGCTCGCCGAAACGCTGTCGCGCACCTGTCGGGGGTTCAGGCTGCCGCCCATATAGACCAGCTCCTTCGCAAGGCCGGCAAAGGCGGGGTCGAGCCGCTGGGCCAGCGCGAGGTTGGTGAGCGGCCCCATCGCGATGATCGTCACCTGACCCGGATGTTCCCGGACCATCCGCAACAGGAAATTGGCGGCGATTTCGGGCGAGGGGCGGGTGGTCGGATTGCCGCCGGGCAGGTCGACCGGATCGTCGGCGCGGTAATAGGGGGGCGTGCTCTGCCGGGTCGGTTCGACCCATTGCCGCATCCATGCGCCTTTCCACGTCAGCTTGCCGTACAGGCTTTCCCAACGCTCCGTCAGCACCTCGGAATTGACCAGCGGATAGGTCGCGCCCTGCATGACCGGGACGGTCCGCTCCATCCGCTCGACGCCCTTCAACGCCATCGCCGTCGCGCGATTGGCCCAGACGTTGCCGGTCACGGTGGTGATGCCGAGCACCTCGACATCGGGGGCGTCGAGCAGCATCGCATGGGCAAGACCGAAGCCTTCGTCGTCGATGATGACGAGGCGGCGTGCCGGTTGCGCCTGCGCGGGCATCGTCGCCACCAGCAAGGCCATCAGGCCGAACAAGAACTTCCGCATCAACCCGTCCCTCGATCCCAGGCGCACTCGCCCATGATGTACGTTCGTCGCACGGTGCGGTCGTCGCCCAGCACCTGCATCGCGAACAGCCGCGCCGCGAGATCGGCCCCGGCGGTGCGCCGCGCGAGCAGCGGCGTGGCCGCGTCGTCCAGCACGACGAAATCGGCCTCCTGTCCCGGCAGCAGCGCACCGACCCGGTCGGCGATGCCGAGCAGCGCCGCGCTGCCCCCGGTCGCCAGATAGAGCGCGCGGAACGGATCGAGCCGCATCTCGCGGGCGAGCGCGGCCTGATAGGCGACGCCGGCGGTGTGCAGCATCGAAAAGGACGTGCCCGCGCCGATATCGCTGCCAAGGCCCAGCCGCATCCCGTGCGCATCGGCCTGTCCGAAATCGAAGAAGCCCGAACCGAGGAAGAGATTGGAGGTCGGGCAGACCGCGATCCCCGCGCCGGTTTCGGCGATCCGCGCGCAGCTGCGATCGGTCAGGTGGATGCCGTGCGCGAAGACCGACCGGGGACCGACCAGCCCGAACCGGTCATAGACGTCGAGATAGTCGTGCGCCGCGGGGAAGCGTTCGGCGACGGCGGCGCACTCATATCTGTTTTCGGCGAGATGCGTGTGGAGCAGAACATCCGGGTTGGCGTCCAGCACGGCGGCGGCTTGTCGCAACTGTTCGTCGGACGAGGTCAGCGCGAAGCGCGGCGTCACCGCATAGCCGAGCCGCCCGCGCCCGCGCCACCGCCGGATCAGCGCCTCGCTGTCGGCGCGGCCCGCTTTGGCGGTGTCGCGCAGGCCGTCGGGGCCGAGGTCCATCAGCACTTTCCCCGAGACGATCCGCATCCGCCGGTCGAGCGCCGCGTCGAACAGCGCGTCGACCGATGCAGGATGTACGGTCGGGAATACCAGTGCGCTGGTGGTGCCGTTGCGCAGCAGCTCGGTCAGAAACGCGTCGGCGACGGTGGCGGCATGCACCGGATCGGCGAACGCCATTTCGGCGGGAAAGATATGGCGTTCGAGCCAGTCGAGCAGCTGTTCGCCGTGCGATGCGATCCGGTCCATCTGCGGATAATGGACATGCGCGTCGACGAAGCCGGGGACGACGATGCCGGGCAGGCGTTCGACCGGCAGGCCGTCGAACCGCGATGCCAGTGCTGCATGATCGCCGCGGGCGACGACCAGCCCGTCCTCGACCACCAGCAGCCCATCGGGTTCGTGCCGGATCGCACCGGGATCGTCACGGTGATCGGCCGAAACCGACAGCAGTTCGGCGCGGAAGAGGCGGAGGGTCATGCATACTCCGGCGTGATGCGCGCGTCGGCGTTGGCGAGGGTGAGAAGCTGGGCGAGGAGCGACAGGGCGATGACGTCCGGTTCCTTGCCGGGGATCGTCGCCAGCCCGATCGGACAGGTGAGGCGTGCGCGGGCGTCGGTCGAAATCCCTTCGCGGGTCAGCCGGGCAAGGAACCGGGCGCGCTTGGTCGCCGAGCCGATCAGTCCGACATAGGCGAGCGGCGCACGGGTCAGGGCGGCCCTGGTCAGTGCATAGTCGAGCGCGTGGTCGTGCGTCAGGATCACGACCGCCGCCTCGTCGGGCACATCGGACAGGCAGGCGGGCAGGCGATCCGCGTCGACGATCGTCACGCCCGGTGTATCGGCCAGTTCGGGACGGCTGTCGAACCAGGCGAGCCGCAGCGGGAGGCCGGCGGTCCGGCGGGCGATCGCCTGCCCGACATGGCCGGCCCCGAACAGATACAGCGGCCGCTGCCACGCGCCGAGCCGTTCGGACCATGTCGTTCCCGCTGCGGGGCGCGCGCCACGGGCCGATAGCGGCAGGATCGCCTCCGTCGGATCGGGTGTGTGCGCGATGTTTCCGGGGCGCAGCGTCGTAGTCAGCGTCGTGCCGGCCGCCGCCGCATCCAGCCATTCGAGCGCCGCCGGGTCGACCCGCTCGATCAGCAGGCGCACCCGCCCGCCGCAACATTGGCCGAGCAAGGGGCCGAGCGGATAATCCTGCACCCGCCAGCTACCGGGTGGATAGGCGAGGATCGCACGTGCCTGCTCGATCGCCTGATGCTCCAGCGCGCCGCCGCCGATCGTGTCGAACGACGCCGCTGCGTCGACCGCCATCCGCGTGCCTGCGCCGCGCGGGGCCGATCCTTCGGTGGCAAGGACGGTGACCAGCGCGACCGGTTCCTCCGGCGCGGCACGGCGCAGACGCGCGATCCAGTCGCCGGTCATGCGCGATGCGCGGCGATCGCGCGCAGGATCGCCTCCGGCGTGGCGGGCGCATCGAGCGGGGGAAAGGCGCGTCGATCGGGGACGGTCGCCGCCACCGCTTCGCCCAGTGCCGACAGGACGCACTGGGCCAGCATGAACGGCGGTTCGCCGACCGCCTTCGACCGGTTGATCGTCGGTTCGACATTCTCCCCGTCCCACAGCGCGATCGACAGGCGGTCGGGGCGGTCGCCGGCGGTCGGGATCTTGTAGGTCGCGGGCGAATGGGTCAGCAACCGGCCATCGTCGGCGAACACCAGTTCCTCGGTCGTCAGCCAGCCCTGTCCCTGCACGAAGCCGCCCTCGATCTGCCCCAGATCGATCGCGGGGTTCAGCGACCGGCCGACGTCGTGGAGGATGTCGACCGCCAGCACGCGATGTTCGCCGGTCAGCGTGTCCACCACCACTTCGGCACAGGCCGCGCCATAAGCGAAATAGTAAAAGGGGCGGCCACGATGGGCGGCGCGGTCATAGGCGATGTGCGGGGTCGCGTAGAAGCCGGTCGACGACAGCGACACGCGCGCCAGATGCGCCTTGCGACACAGGGTGGCGAAGGGGATCGTCTCGGCCCCCGCGACGATCCCCGCCGCGGTGAAGCGCACGGTGTTGGGTTCGCAGCCCCCGATCGATGCGGCGACGCCTGCCAGCCTGTCGCGGATCGTGCGCGCGGCTTCGAACGCCGCCATGCCGTTCAGGTCGGCCCCCGACGAGGCGGCGGTAGCGGAGGTGTTGGGCACCTTGTCGGTGCGCGTCGCGGTGATGCGGACGGCGCTTGCCGGCACGGCGAACACGTCGGCCACCACCTGCGCGACCTTGATATACAGGCCCTGCCCCATTTCGGTGCCGCCATGGTTCACCTGAATACTGCCATCGGCATAGACGTGCACCAGCGCCCCGGCCTGATTGAGATGGGTCGTCGTGAAGCTGATCCCGAACTTCACCGGGGCCAGCGCAATCCCCTTCTTCAGCACCTTATGACGCGCGTTGAAGTCGCGAACGGCGGCGCGGCGGGCGTCATAGTCGCTGTCGCGGCGCAGCCGGGCGATCAGCGCGGGCGCGATATTGTCGGTGATCGTCATGCCATAGGGGGTTACGTCGCGCCCCGGCCCGTACAGGTTGGCGATGCGTACATCGAGCGGGTCGCGCGCCAATGATGCGGCGACGACATCGATGACCCGTTCGATCGCCAGCATCCCCTGCGGCCCGCCGAAACCGCGAAAGGCGGTGGCGGAAACGGTGTGAGTCTTCAGCCGTTCCGACAGGATCTCGACTGCCGGCAACCAATAGCTGTTGTCGGCGTGGAACATGGCGCGATCGTTGATCGCCGGCGACAGGTCGACCGTCGCGCCGCACCGCGACGCCAGCCGCAGGCTGAGGCCGAGGATATGGCCATCGTCGTCGAAGCCGACATCGTAATCGACCGTGAAGTCGTGGCGCTTGCCGGTCAGCACCATGTCGTCGTCGCGGTCGCAACAGAATTTGGCGGGCCGACCGGTTTTGGCCGCGACCAGCGCGGCGGCGGCGGCGAAGGGCGCGGCCTGCGTTTCCTTGCCGCCGAACGCGCCGCCCATGCGGCGGACCTCGACCGTCACATCCGCCGACGTGACGCCGAGCAGATCGGCGACCAGATGCTGCACTTCGCTGGGATGCTGGGTCGAGCTGGCGATATGGACCTGTCCGTCCTCGCCCGGTCGGGCGAGCGCGACCTGACCCTCCAGATAGAAATGATCCTGTCCGCCCATCGCGAAGCTGCCCGAGCGACGATGCGGTGCGGTTTCCAGCGCGGCGGCGGCATCGCCGCGTGCCATGCGCTGGGTCGGTTCGATCAGCGAGGCGGCGGTGCGGGCGTCGGCGATCGTCAGCATCGCGGGGCGGGGGGCGTATTCGATCTTGCCGCGCCGCGCCGCCCGCCGCGCCGCAACCCGGCTGGTCGCGGCCACCAGAAACACCGGCTGGCCGCGATACAGGACTTCGCCATCGGCGAGCAGCCGGTCGTCATGCGCGACCGGGCTGACGTCGTTATGGCCCGGTATGTCCTTTGCGGTGAAGACCGCGACGACACCGGGCGCGGCGCGCACCGCCGACAGGTCGACCGCGACGATCGCGGCATGGGTCTCGGTCGACTGGCCGAAGGCAAGGTGCAGCAGGTCGGCGGCTTCGGGTTCGTCGTCGATATAGCGTGCAGCCCCGGTGACGTGCAGCAGCGCGCTGTCATGCGGCAGCGACGGCTTTACGTCGGATCGGACCGGGGGCGGCACGGCACGATCGGCCATCACAGTGCTTCCCGGACCGAAACCGGTTCGCCCTGTTCGCGGTGCCATAGCCGCCACAGCAGATTGCCGGCGGCTTCCTGTCGATAGGCTGCGCTGCCGCGGACGTCGGTCAACGGCGCGAAATCCTCACGCAGCGCCGCGACGGCGCGGGCGATGGTGGCTTCGGTGAACGGCGCGCCGGTCAACGTCGCCTCGCACGCCGGGGCGCGACGCGGGGTCGCGGCCATGCCGCCAAACGCAACCAGCGCCTCGGCGATGACCCCATCACGCAACGTCAGATGGAACGCGCCGCACACCGCCGAAATATCGCTGTCGAACCGGCGCGACAGCTTGGCGATGTGGACGATCGCGTCGGGGGCGGGGCGGGGGATGTGGATACGCTCGACGAACTCGCCGGGTGCGCGGTCCTGTTTGCCATAGGCGAGGAAATAATCCTCCAGCGCCAGCGTCCGTCGCTGATCGCCCCGGCGCAGGACCAGCGTCGCGCCAAGCGCGATCAGCGCGGGCGGACCGTCGCCGATCGGCGAGCCATTGGCGATGTTGCCGCCGATTGTGCCGGCATTGCGCACCTGCAACCCGCCGATCCGCCGTACCAGCTCGCCGAGATCGGGATGCAGCCGGGCGAGCACATCATGCGCTTCGGCATAGCGGACCGCCGCGCCCAGCGTGACCCCGGCGACATCTTCGGTGATCGTGCGCAATTCGGCCACGTCGCCGATGAAGATCGGCGTATCGATGTCGCGCAGTCCCTTCGTCACCCACAGGCCGACGTCGGTGGCGCCGGCGATCAGCCGGGCATGCGGATGTTCAATCAGCAGCGCGGCGAGTTCGTCGGCCGATCGCGGTGCGAACCATGTCGGCTGCGCTTCCGGTGCAAGACCGCGCAGCGCGGCGGCCAGTTGCCGGTCGTCGCGATCGATCCGGGGGACGTCGCGTGCGGCGTCGAGGATCGGGCCATAACCAGTGCACCGGCACAAATTTCCCGCGATCACATCGGCGACGGGCAGGTCGTGCCCCGCCGCCCCGACCGCGCGACCATACAGCGACATGACGAAGCCCGGCGTGCAGAAGCCGCATTGCGAGCTGCCGTTGCGTGCCATGCACGACTGGAGCGCGGTCGGCGCACCGCCCTGCGACAGGCTCTCGACGGTCAGCACCGCCTTGCCGTGGATCATCGGCAGGAACAGGATACAGGCATTCACCGCCCGCCACGCGACGCCGTCATCGACCGGCTCCCCGACCAGCACGGTGCAGGCCCCGCAATCGCCCTCGGCACAACCTTCCTTCGTTCCGGTACGGCGCAGGCGATAGCGCAGGTGATCGAGCAGCGTCGCGGTCGGTGCGGCATCGGCGATCTCGACGATCGTGTCGTCGAGGAGGAAGCGGACCGTCATGACCTCACGCCGCCCCCATCCATGCGAAGCGCGCGATGAAGAGCGCGGCGAGCAGGAACAGGAACCAGTCGGCGCGCGTCGCCTGTCCGCGCATCGCCTTCAGCACGGCATGGGCGGTGATGCCGAACGCAAGGCCATTGGCGATCGAGAAGGTCAGCGGGATCATCGCCACGGTCAGGAACGCGGGGATCGCCGCCAGCGGATCGTCCCATTGCACCTCAACCAGCGGCAGCAGCATCAGCCCGCCGACGACGATCAGCGCCGGTGCGGTCGCGGCCAGCGGCACCAGCTGCGCATACGGGGCGACGAACATGGTCAGCAGAAACAGGATGCCGGTGACGACGGCGGTCAGGCCGGTGCGCCCGCCCGCCTGTACGCCCGCCGCGCTCTCGACATAGCTGGTGACGGTGCTGGTGCCCGCCACCGCGCCGACCATGGTCGCCACGGCATCGGTCAGCAGGATGCGGTTCAGCCGGGGAATGCGGCCGGCCGTGTCGATCAGTCCGGCGCGCTTGGTCACCGCGACCAGCGTGCCGATATTGTCGAACAGGTCGACGAACAGGAACACGAACAGAATTTCGAACAGGCCGAGCCCGTGCCGCCCGCCCGCGCCGAACACGCCGGCCAGATCGATCTGAAACGCGGTCTGGGTCAACATGGTCAGGCTATAGGGTTCGGGCGCCATGGTGACCTGCCCGGCCATCCACGCGACGGCGGTCGTAATGACGATGCCGATCAACATCGCGCCGCGCACGTTCCAGATGCTCAGCACCGCGATCACCAGCAGGCCGAGCAGCGCGAGCAGCGCGCCGGGCGCGGTGAGCGGACCGAGCGCGACGAGGGTCGCAGGGCTGGCGACGACGATGCCGGCATTGCGAAGCCCGATAAAGCCGATGAACAGGCCGATCCCGCCCGCCACCGCCGCGAACAGATGCGGGGGAATGACCGAGACGATCAGCTGTCGCACGCCGGTCAGCGTCAGGATGAGGAAGCAGAAGCCCGAAATGAACACGCAGCCGAGCGCGACCGGCCAAGGAATGCCCATCTGCTGCACGACGGTGAAGCTGAAATAGGCGTTCAGCCCCATCCCCGGCGCGAGGGCCAGCGGCACATTGGCGACCGTCCCCATCAGGATCGAGGCGAAGGCGGCGGCGAAGCAGGTGGCGGCGGCAACCGCCGCGACCGGCATCCCGGCCTGTCCGAGGATCGCCGGATTGACCAGCACGATATAGGCCATGGTCAGGAAGGTGGTGGTGCCCGCCAGCACCTCGGTCCGGACCGACGTGCCGCGTCCGGTCAGGTCGAATCGGCGCTCCAACAGGGTCGCTGCCGGTGTTTCCGTCGCTACCGTCTGTGTCATATCATTCCCCGCCCGCCCTGCGCCTGTCATGCCAGCGGGTAGCCGCCCGATCTACATCAATGATCGGCATTCCGCGTTGCAAAAATGAGCGCACCGTCAAGCTCGTACGGTTCGGCGGGGTTCGTCCGGGCGCGCGTTTTACGGCAACGCGACGTCCCGGATATTGCGATGGGCGCGCCACGATCCGTCCCATAGACAGGCGGCAAGGGTGCCTGCGCCACGACCGGCGGGCATCATCAAAGGGGAATGGCGATGAACGCCCGTTGGAACGACGGCCGCATCCGCGCGCGCTTCGGCGCGGTACAGGCGGGATGGATGCTGGCGGCGGCGATGCTGTGCGGTGCCGCCACGCCGCGCGACGCGGTGACCCCCGAAGCGAGGACCGCCGCGTATCTCGACCGGATCGCCGACAGTCCGCCACGGCTGCGCATGTTCCTGCAGACCATGCCCAAGGGGGGCGACCTGCACAATCATGCCGGCGGTGCGATCTACGCCGAGGACATGCTCGGCTGGGCGGCGGCGGAGGGGCTGTGCCTGTCGATCGATCCGGCGGGGATGGCGCCGCCGCCGTGCGACGCGCCCGGCCGGGTCGCGGCGGCGGATCTGGTGCGGGATTATCCGCGCTATGCCGCCTTCGTCGACGCCTTCTCAACGCGTGGTTTCGAAGGCGGCACCGGCGATCCGCGCGTGTCGGGCTATGATCGCTTCTTCTCCACCTTCGGCGCGTTCTGGCCGATCGCCGCGCGTCATGGGGGCAAGGTGATGGCGATCAGCCGCCAGCAGGCCGCCGCCGACAACCTGTCCTACGCCGAATTGAGCACCGGTTCGGCGGCGACGCAGCCGTTGCTGGCGAAGATCGGCGACGGCGACGTGCGCAACCTGGCGGCGCTGTACGCGCGGATCGCGCCCGAATTGCCCGACGCGGTGCGGACGACGCGCAAGGAATATGACGGCTATGACGCGGAAATGGCGGCAATCGACGGCTGCGCGACGCCCGTGCCCAAGCCCGCCTGTGCGACCGAAATCCGCTATCAATATGCCGCGATCCGCACCCGGCCGCCGGCGCAGGTCTTTGCCGAACTGGCGCTGGGCTTCGCGCTGGTACAGGCCGATCCGCGCTTCGTCGCGGTCAACATCGTCGCGCCCGAACATGACCCGGTCGCGCTGCGCGACTATGCGCTGCACATGCGGATGCTGCGGTTCCTGAAGGAACGCTATCCCGTCGTGCCGCTGTCGCTCCATGCCGGTGAACTGACGCTGGGGCTGGTGCCGCCGCGCGACCTGTCCTTCCATATCCATGATGCGGTGGCCGTCGCCGGGGCGCGGCGGATCGGCCATGGCATCGACATTTCCTACGAAACCGATGCCCGCGCGCTGCTGGACCGCATGGCGCGCGACGGGGTGGCGGTGGAAATCAATTTGACCAGTAACGCCGTCATTTTGGGGGTGAAGGGGCGCGACCATCCCCTGTCACTCTATCGGCAGGCGGGGGTGCCGGTCGTGCTGTCGACCGACGACGAAGGCGTTTCGCGCAGCGACATGACCAACGAATATCTGCGCGCGGTGACCGAGCAGAAGCTGCGCTACCGCGATCTGAAGCAGATTGCCCGCGATTCGCTCCATTATGCGTTCCTGTCGGGCGACAGCCTCTGGCAGGATCGGGCGGGCGGTTCCCGCGTGCCGGCGTGTCGGCTTCTCGATTCCGACCCCTGCCGCATTTTTACCGCCACCCATGCGAAGGCGCGTCTCGAAGTGCGGTTAGAGCGCGACTTCGACCGGTTCGAGCGGCAGCGGTTCGACTGATCCCGCCGGCCAATGGGGTGCGCGAAAAATGCGCGCACTCGAAGCGCAATATTGTGCTTCCGATACGTGATTCGTCACCGCTACCAAGGGGGCGCGCTGCGGTCCGGTGCGGCACGCGATGGGAGATACTGGCATGACCCCGGCAACCGACGACGAACGGCGACTTGCCCTGCTGCTGGCCGATCGCCTCGGGTTGACGATCCCCCCGTCGGCGCTGGACGGCGTGGTCGCCAACCAGCGGTTGCTGGCGCGGCATCACGCCGCCGTGCGCGGGGATGCGCGATGAGTGATCCCGGCACGGCGACGGCGATCGCCGCCGATGTCCGCTCAGGGCGGCGCTCCGCGCACGCGGTCGCGACCGAAACGCTCGACCGCATCGCGCGCCACGACCGGCTGAACGCCGCGACCCGGCTGTTGCGGCAGCGGGCGCTGGCGGACGCGGCGCGGGTCGATGCCGCCGTCGCCGCCGGGCGCGATCCGGGACCGCTGGCCGGCGTCCCCTTTGCGGTAAAGGACCTGTTCGACGTTGCCGGCGAGCCGACCACGGCGGGCGCACGACAACGGGCGACTGCCCCTGCCGCGACCCGCGATGCGCCGGTCGTCGCCCGGCTGTGCGCGGCGGGGGCCGTGCTGGTGGCGACGACCAACATGGACGAATTCGCCTATGGCTTTTCGACCGAGAATGCGCATTTCGGCACCACCCGCAACCCGCATGATCCCGACCGGCTGGCGGGCGGATCGTCGGGCGGATCGGCGGCGCTGGTCGGGGCCGGGCTGGTGCCGCTGGCGCTGGGGTCGGACACCAACGGATCGATCCGCGTACCGGCCAGCCTGTGCGGCATTTACGGCCTGCGTCCGACCTTCGGCGCGGTGCCGGTCGAGGGGGTCTATCCCTTTGTCGAGCGGCTCGACACCGTCGGATGGTTCGTGCGGTCGGTCGAAGACCTTGCCATCGCCCATGCGGTGATGGCCGGCACGGTACCGGCATCGGACCCGATCGAGTCCCCGCGCGTCGCGGTGCTCGGTGGATGGTTCGCGACGCGCGCCGATGCCACGATTCTTGCCGGGATCGATCGCATCGCGCGTTATTTGCTTGCCGGACCAGCGGTCGTGCTGCCCTCCGCCGCCGCGGCGCGGTCGGCCGGTTTCGTGCTGACGGGGGCAGAGGGGGGGCATCGCCATCTGTCGGCGCTGCGCCGCGATGCGATGGCGTTCGATCCGGTCACGCGCGACCGGCTGATCGCCGGGGCGCTCCAGCCGGTCGCCGCCGTCCGCGAGGCCGAAGCGGTCGCCGATCGCTTTGCCGGCGAAGTCGCCGACGCGCTGGCCGGGCACGACTTGTTGCTGGCCCCCGCAACGCCGATGGCCGCACCGCGGACCGATGCGACGACGGTCGTGATCGACGGCGAAACGCTGTCCGCGCGGGCCGATCTGGGCCTGCATACCCAACCGCTGAGCATTGCCGGCGTGCCGATCCTGTCGGTGCCGCTGCGCCAGCGCGACGGCGCGATGCCGATCGGCGTGCAACTGATCGCCGCGCGGGGACGCGAAGCGTTGTTGTTCGACACGGCGGCGGCGTTGGTCGCGGCCGGGCTGGTCGCCTGTACGCCGGCACCGCGATGGGCGCAGGCCGCATGACGCGCGCGACGCCCCGGTCGCTGCGCGGCATGGTCAGCGCGCCGCATCATCTGGCGGCGCAGGCCGGGCGCGATGTGCTGGCCGATGGCGGCAGCGCGGTCGAGGCGGCGGTGGCGACCGCCGCGTGCCTTGCCGTCGTCTATCCGCACATGACCGGCATCGGCGGCGACGGCTTCTGGCTGGTCGCCGAACCGGACGGCCGCAACTGGGCGATCGACGGCAGCGGCGCGGCGGCAGTGGCGGCGGATCGTTCCCTGTACCAGGGCCATGCGACGATCCCGTGGCGCGGGCCGCTCGCGGCGAACACCGTGGCGGGGACGGTCGCGGGATGGCGGGCGGCGCTGGCACAGAGCGATGCCACGCTGCCGTTGGACCGGGTGCTGCGCGATGCGATCCACCATGCGCGGGCCGGGGTGGTCGTCACCGCCGGTGGCGCGCAGGTCGCCGCCGCCGTGTCGGATGCGCTGCGCGACCTGCCCGGCGACTATGCCCGCATCTTCGAAGCCGAAGGTCGGCCGCTGATCGAAGGCGACCTGTTGCGGCAACCGGCGCTGGCGACGACGCTGGAACGACTGGCGGGTGACGGGCTGGACGGTTTCTATCGTGGCGGGCTGGCACAGGCGATCGCCGACGATCTCGTGCGGCTCGGCAGTCCGCTGGTGGCCGCCGACCTTGCGGCGTTCGATGCGCGGCCGGTGGAGCCGCTGGCGGTGGCGATCAGCGGTGCGCGGCTGCTGAACCTGCCGCCGCCGACGCAGGGGGTCGCGTCGCTGCTGATCCTCGCGCTGTTCGACCGGATGCGGGACGTCGAGCGTGACGGGTTCGGCCATGTCCACCGGTTGGTCGAGGCGACGAAACAGGCGTTTCGCTGGCGCGACGCGCATGTCGGCGATCCGGCGACGATGGCGCAGGACGCGCAGGCGCTGCTGGGCGATGCCGCCGCGATCGACCGGATGGCCGGTATGATCGATCTCGGGCGGGCGGCACCATGGCCGCATCCGCCGGCACTGGGCGACACGACGTGGTTCGGCGCGGCGGATGCGCGGGGTCAGGTCGTCAGCTGTATCCAGAGCACCTATTTCGAATTCGGATCGGGCATCGTGCTGCCGCAGACCGGCATCGTCTGGCAGAACCGGGGTTGCTCGTTCGCGCTCGACGGCGATGGGCCGAACCGGCTGCGGCCCGGTGCGCGGCCGTTTCATACGCTCAATCCGGCGCTGGCGCGGTTCGACGATGGTCGCGTCATGGCCTATGGCACGATGGGCGGCGAGGGACAGCCGCAGACGCAGGCGGCGGTCTTTACCCGCCACGCGCTGTTCGGTCAGTCGTTGCAGGCGGCGGTGGATGCACCGCGCTGGCTGCTGGGGCGGACGTGGGGCGATCAGAGCACCACGCTGAAGATCGAGGCGGGGTTCGATCCGGCGCTGTACGAACAACTGGCGGCGGCGGGCCATGCGGTCGAGCGCGTGGCCGCAGGGTCGTCGATGATGGGCCATGCCGGGGCGATCGTGCGGCATCCCAGCGGCGTGATCGAGGGGGCGACCGATCCGCGCAGCGACGGGATGGTGGCGACATGGTGACGACGCCCCCCTCGGGAGCCCGGGCGGCGGCACGCTGTCTCGACCTGTCGCGCGCGCCCTATAGCGACCGCGCGGACCGGCTGTTCCGCGGTTGGCTGACCCCGGCCTATCGCGCGACGATCGAGCGGGTCGGGGCATGGATGGAAGCGGCGGGCATGACCGTGCGCCGCGACGCGGCGATCAACCTGATCGGCCGCTATGAAGGCACGCACCCGGACGCGCCGGCGCTGGTGATCGGTAGCCACCTCGACAGCGTGCGCGATGGTGGGGCCTATGACGGTCCGCTGGGGGTGATGCTCGGCATCGAATGCGTCGCGGCGCTCCATGCCGAAGGACGTCGCCTGCCGTTCGCGATCGAGGTGATCGGCTTCGGCGACGAGGAAGGATCGCGCTTCCCGGCCGCAATGCTCGGCAGCCGCGCGGTGGCGGGAACGCTGACGCCCGGTGCCGCCGACATGGCCGATGCGGCGGGGATCGGCGTCGACGCGGCGCTGCGCGAGTTCGGGAGCGAGGCGGCGGCGCTGGCCTCCGCACGCCGGGCACCGGGCACCATGCTCGCCTATCTCGAAACGCATATCGAACAGGGGCCGGTGCTGGAGGCGGAAGGGCTGGCGCTGGGCACCGTCACCGGCATCGCCGCGCAACTTCGTCTCGAAGTGACGGTCGGCGGGGTGGCGGGACATGCCGGTACCGTGACGATGCCGCTCCGCCGCGACGCGCTGGCCGCCGCCGCGCGCATGGTGTCGGCGATCGAGGATATCGCGGTCGCCGATGCGTCCGATCTGGTCGCGACGGTCGGACGGATCGAGGTCGCGCCAGGGGCGGCGAACGTCATCGCCGGCGAGGTGTGCTTCACCGTCGATATCCGCGCGGGCGCGACCGACCGGCGCGACCGGGCGGCCGCCGCGATCGGGGCGGCGATGGATGCGATCGCCGGGGAACGGGGCGTGTCGATCACCGTCGCGACGGTCCACGACCTGCCGCCATGCCCGTGCGACCCGAAGCTGATGGACCTGCTGGACGCCGCCATCGTCGCCACCGGGCAACCGTCGCGGCGGTTGATGTCGGGGGCGGGGCATGACGCGATGGCGATGGTCGCGCTGGGGCCGGTGGCGATGTTGTTCGTGCGCTGCGCCGGCGGGATCAGCCATCATCCGGCCGAACATGTCGATCCGGCCGACGCCGACGCCGCCTTCGCCGCGATGCGCGGCTTCATCGACCGATTGGGAGAAGACTATCGTGACGCCTGACCTGTTCGGCGAGATCGACCCGCCGCAGCGGCTGTTGATGGGGCCGGGTCCGGTCAACGCCCATCCGCGCGTGCTGCGTGCGATGAGCGCCGACCTGCTCGGCCAGTTCGACCCGGAAATGACCGGCTACATGAACCAGGTCATGGCGCTGTACCGCCCGGTGTTCGGGACGGAGAACCACTGGACCTTCCTGATCGACGGCACCGCGCGCGCGGCGATCGAGGCGTCGCTGGTCTCGCTGCTGGCCCCCGGCGACCGGCTGCTGGTGATCGATTTCGGCCGGTTCGGATTGCTGTTGCAGGAGATCGGCGAACGGATCGGGGCAACGGTCGAGCGGCTGTCGGTGCCGTGGGGGCAGACCGTGCCGATCGACGCCATCGCCGACGCGATCGAGCGTACCGCGCCGATGGTCGTCGCCTGCGTCCATGGCGATACATCGACCACCATGGCGCAGCCGCTCGACGGGGTGGGGGCGTTGGTCCGTGCGGCGGGGGCATATCTGTACGTCGACGCGACCGCTACGATCGGCGGTATGGAGATCGCCACCGATCGCTGGGGCGCGGACATCGTCACCGGCGGGTTGCAGAAATGCCTTGGCGGTCCGTCGGGGTCGGCCCCGATCACCGTGTCGCCGCGCGCAGCGGAACGCATTCTCGGGCGGCGGCATGTCGAGAAGGGGATTCGCCGCGACGACCTGACCGATGCCGGCGGGGTGCGGATCGGCAGCAACTATTTCGACCTCGCCATGATTATGGATTACTGGTCGGACAAGCGGCTGAACCACCATACCGAAGCGACGACCATGCTGTACGGCGCGCGCGAATGCGCCCGCGTGGCGCTGGGCGAGGGGTTGCCGGCGCGGTTCGCGCGCCATGCGGCGGCGGGGCGGGCGGTGGTGGCGGGGGCGCGGGCGCTGGGGCTGGAGGTGTTCGGCGACGACCGTTTCCGCATGACCAACGTCACCGGCATCGTCATCCCGCACGGTGTCGACGGCGAGCGGGTCCGCGCCCGGATGCGCGAGGATTTCGAGATCGAGATCGGGACCGCGTTCGGACCGCTCCAGGGCAAGGTCTGGCGGATCGGCGCGATGGGATATAACGCCATGAAGCACAAGGTGCTGCTGACGCTGGCCGCGCTGGAGGCGGTGTTGCGCGCCGAAGGGCTGGCGCTGCCGTCCGGGGCCGGGGTCGATGCCGCGCTCGAAAGCTATGCCGCATGACCGCCGAACGCGATCTGATCGGATATGGCGCATCGCCGCCCGATCCGCGCTGGCCGGGTGGCGCGCGCGTCGCGGTCCAGTTCGTCGTCAATGTCGAGGAGGGGGCTGAGAACAGCGTTCTGCACGGCGATGCCGGGTCGGAGGCGTTCCTGTCGGAAATGGTCGGTGCGGCGAGCCATCCGGCGCGGGCGATGGCGATGGAAAGCCTGTACGAATATGGTTCGCGCGCCGGCTTCTGGCGGCTGCACCGGCTGTTCGTGGAGCGGCAGGTGCCGGTGACGGCGTTCGCGGTCGCCACCGCGATGGCCGCCAATCCGGCGAGCGTCGATGCGATGCTGGCCGCCGAATGGGAGATCGCCAGCCACGGCCTGCGCTGGATCGATTACCAGCGCGTCCCGCCCGAGGTGGAGCGCGCGCATATCGCCGAGGCGATCGCGCTGCACGCCCGGCTGACCGGCGCGCGGCCGCTGGGCTGGTATCAGGGGCGGACCTCGCCCGCGACCGCCGCGCTGGTCGCTGCCGAGGGCGGGTTCGTCTATGACGCCGACAGCTATGCCGACGATCTGCCCTATTGGGACCGTCGCCATGCCGTGGCGAATGGCGGGCGGGCGCAGTTGATCGTGCCCTATACGCTCGATGCCAACGACATGAAGTTCGTGGCGTATAACGGCTTTGCCGATGGCGAACCGTTTTTCCGCTATCTGCGCGACACGTTCGAGCAATTGCGAAGCGAGGGCGGGCGGATGATGTCGGTCGGGTTGCACGGGCGCATCGCCGGCCGACCCGGCCGTACAGCGGCGCTGGCCCGCTTCGTCGATCATGTGATCGCCAGCGGCGACGCATGGATCGCGCGCCGCATCGATATCGCGCGACACTGGCAACAGGTGCACCCGGCATGACGATCGACGACCCGCACGTGGTGGCCGAGGTGACTGCCGCGTTCATGGCCTATGAAGCGGCATTGATGGCTGACGACGTGCCGGCGATGGACCGGCTGTTCCACGATCATCCGACCACCATCCGCTATGGCGTGGGCGAGGTGCTGTACGGCGCGGACGCCATTCGCGCATTCCGTGTCGGGCGTGGCGGATCGCCGCAGCGCCGGTTGGGCACGGTCGCGATCCACAGCTTTGGCCGCGACCACGCCACCGCCAATGCCGAATTCTTCCGCGAGGGCGATGCGCGGCGCGGGCGACAGAGCCAGAGCTGGGTCCGCTTCGCCGATGGCTGGAAGGTCGTCGCCGCGCATGTCTCGATCGAGGGGGCGGGATCATGACCGAGCGTGATTTCAACACGTTGTCCTCCGAAGCATTCGTCCAACGCTACGCCGCGATCGTCGAGCATTCGCCATGGGTTATCGAACGCGCGGCGGCGCGGCGCCCCTTTGCCGATCTGGCGGAGGGGATCACCGCGACGCTGGCCGATGCCACGCCCGACGAGCGGCTGTCGGTGATCCGCGCCCATCCCGAACTGGCCGGCCGCGCCGCCATCGCCGGTACGCTCACCGCCGAATCGCAGAGCGAGCAGGCGTCGGCCGGGCTGGACCGGATGACGCCTGACGAGTTCGAACGATTTCATGCGCTCAACGCCGCCTATCGCGCGCGGTTCGGCTTTCCCTTCCTCATCTGCGTCCGGCGGACCGACCGGGCGGGCATCCTGCGGGCGATGGCCGAGCGGTTGGGCAACGACCCCGCGACCGAGATGGCGACCGCGCTCGACGAGATCGGCCATATCGTCCGCCTGCGACTGGAGACCCTGGCATGACCCGACCCATCGGCCTTGCCGCCCTCGCGGAGCAGGTCGGAAGCGACCTCGAACGCCTCGCGCATGGTGGCCCGGCATGGACCGTGCCGCAGGAAAGCGCGGAGGGCCATGTCCATGACGTCGTCATCATCGGCGGCGGGCAGAGCGGGCTGGGCGCGGCGTTCGGGCTGCTGCGAGAACGGGTGTCGAACATCCTCGTGCTCGACGAAAATCCGGCGGGCTATGAAGGGCCGTGGGACACCTATGCGCGGATGATGACGCTGCGCACGCCCAAGCATCTGACCGCGATCGACATGGGGTTACCGTCGCTGACCTTTCGCGCGTTCTGGGAGGCGCAGCACGGGCGCGCGGGCTGGGACGCGCTCGACAAGATCCCGCGCCGGGACTGGATGGCGTATCTGCGCTGGTATCGCGCCGTGCTGAAGCTGCCGGTGCGCAACGATGCACGCGTCACGCTGATCGAGCCGCTGGGCGGGCGGTTCCGGCTCCATCTGGCCGAGGGTGCGCCGCTGCTCGCGCGCAAGGTCGTGCTGGCGACCGGGATCCAGGGCGGTGGCAACTGGCACGTACCGCCCTTCATCCGCGATCGGCTGCCGGTGACGCGCTATGCCCATACCTCGGCCGCGATCGACTATGCGGCGCTGGCGGGCAAGCGGATCGCGCTGCTGGGGGCGGGGGCATCGGCGTTCGACAACGCCCATGCCGCGCTGTCCGCCGGTGTGACGCAAGCGCATGTCTTCGTTCGCCGCCCGGCGCTGCCGCAGGTCAACCCGATCCGGCATATGGAGCGCAGCGGGATCATCGGGCGCTTCCCGGCGCTGGACGATGCCGCCAAATACCGGATGATGGTCGCGTTCTTCGACCGCAGCCAGCCACCGACCAACGACACGTTCGAACGGGCATCGGCGCTGCCCGGCTTTCACCTGCATCTCGGGACGCCTTGGCTCGACGTGGCGGACAGCGCCGAAGGGGTCGTGGTCACGACGCCGGGCGGGACCGAGACGTTCGACTTCCTCGTGCTGTCGACGGGGCTGGTCACCGACCCGGCGCTCCGGCCCGAGCTGGCGCTGGTTGCCGACGGCATTGCGCGATGGGCCGATCGGTATCGCCCGGCGGACGCGGCGGCCGCCCATCCGCTGATCGATGCCCATCCCTATCTGGGGCCGCAATTCCAGTTCCTGCCACGTGACGCGGATCATGCGGACAAGCTGCACGGCCTGTTCGCGTTCAACTATTCGGGTCTCATCAGCCTCGGCCTGTCGGCATCGGCGCTGTCGGGATTGCGCCACGCGCTCCCGCGATTGGTGGCGGGCGTGGCGGACCAGCTGTTCCTCGACGATCGCGAGGCGATGATCGCCGCGTATCTGGCGTATGACGAGGTCGAATTCGTCGGTTCGTGGCCGCGCGGGGAGGCGGCGGCATGAGCGTGACCCTGTCGACCCATATCCTCGATACCGCGCATGGCAGACCGGCGGCCGGGGTCGCCGTCACGCTGCTCGACGGGCGCGGCACGGTGTTGTTCGGCGGCGTGACCAACGCCGATGGTCGCTGTCCCGACCTCGCCGCGTTGCGGCTGTCGGCGGGTCGCCACGCGCTGTGCTTCGCGGTGGCCGATTATTTCCGTGCCGCCGGGGTGACGCTGGCCGATCCGCCGTTCATCGACCGGGTGACGATCGATTTCGGAATGGCGCAGGACGGCGGCCATTATCATGTGCCGTTGCTCGTTTCCCCTTACGGCTATTCCACCTATCGGGGCAGTTGATCCCGTGTTGCGTACCGGAGTGCCCCGATGATCCGCCGATTGTTCGCCACTATCGAACCCTATGTGCTGATGCTGCTCGCGACCGTCGTGATCGCGACGCTGTTGCCGCCGCGCGGGGTCGGCGTGCCGATTTTCGACATCGCCGCCGATACCGCGATCGTCGCGCTGTTCTTCGTCCATGGCGCGAAACTGTCGCGCAGCGCACTGCTGGCCGGGGCGCGGCACTGGCGACTGCATGCCGCGATCCTCGCGACCAGCTTCGTCGTGTTTCCGCTGCTCGGCCTCGCCATTACCGGCAGCGGCTTGCCGGCACCGGACCTTGCCACCGGATTGCTGTTTCTGACGCTGCTGCCCTCGACGGTGCAATCGTCGATCGCCTTCACCGCGATCGCGCGCGGCAACGTCGCGGCGGCGGTATGCAGCGCGTCGCTGTCCAACCTGCTCGGCATCGCGGTCACGCCCGCGCTGGCCGCGTTGCTGCTGCCGGGGACCGGCGGGGTGAACCTGTCGTTCGGCAGCGTGCAGGCGATCGTGTTGCAGTTGCTGGTACCGTTCGCGGCGGGGCATTTGCTGCGCCCGTGGATCGGCGACTGGATCGCGGCCCGCAAGCGGCTGGTGACCACGCTCGATCGGGGGTCGATCCTGCTCGTCGTCTACACCGCGTTCGGCGCGGCGGTGACCGAGGGGCTGTGGTCGCAGGTCGGGGCGGTGGAACTGGCCGAACTGGTCGGATGGTGCGCGGCGCTGCTGGCGGTGGTGCTGGTGCTGACCGGGCTGATCGCGCGGGCGATGAAGCTGGACCCCGCCGACGCGGCGGTGATGCGCTTTTGCGGTTCGAAAAAAAGCCTCGCGACCGGGGTACCGATGGCGGGGGTGCTGTTTCCGCCGGCGCAGGTCGGCGTCGTGCTGCTGCCGGTGATGGTGTTCCACCAGTTGCAGCTGATCGCCTGTGCGTTTCTGGCGCGGCGACTGGCGGACGCGGCCGATGCCACCGATGCGGTCAGGCCAGTGTCGGTGCCGGTGTCGCCAGCAGCGCGAACTCTTCCTTGAGCAGGTCGACGAAACTGCTGAGATAGATCGGCATCACCCGCCCGCGTTGCAGCAGGATCGACATACTGGCCGGGCGGACCACGCCCTCCGCCAGCGGCACCCAGCAAAGCTCGCCCGCCGCCAGCTCGCGCTCCAGCCCGATCCGCGACAGGAACGCGATGCCGATCCCCGCGCGGACGAGGTTCTTGAGCGTGTCGATCCGCTCGACCGTCGCCACCCGTTTCAGCGGCATATCGCTCGCGTCGAACAGGTCGTGCAACACGCTCTGCTTCAGCCAGTCGTCGTTCGGCGTCACGATCGCATGGGGAATACAGTCGGGCAGGGTGATCCGGTCGAGCGCGGCCAGCGGATGGCCGGGCGGCACGATGACGCCGATCGGCGTCTGGACATGGGCGATGGTCGCGGTGCGCGACGTTCCCGTCAGATCGAACGCGCAGATCACGTCGGCGTCCTTCGACAGCAATTCGGCCTTCACCCGGTGATTGTCGCCCGCCAGCAGCGAAAATTCGATCAGCGGAAAGCGCGACTGATACCGGGCGATGGTCCGGGGCACGAGGTCGTCGGCCAGACTTTCGGCGGCGGCGATGCGGATCAGCCCGCGCTCCCCGCCGCGCAGCCGCAGCATCTCGTGACGCAGCGCGACGCTCTCGCGCTTCCACCGCCGGATATAGCCGAGCAGTGCCTCGCCCGCGGCGGTCGGGCGGATCCCGCGCGGCATCCGGACGAACAGCTGCACGTCGAGCTCTTCTTCCAACTGCAACAGCTGGCGATTGACCGCCGACGACGCGATGTTCAGCGTTTCCGCCGCCTTGCGGATCGAACCATGGCGGATCGCCTGATCGAAATAGAGTAGCCCGGTCTTGATCAGGATCACTACCTCCGCACCGAACCGGCCGGCTCATCCGTCATCGACCGGAAGCCGTTACCGGTCGCTGGTCTGCGACAAATCGGAGCCGCCGTCGAGACGGTGTCGGGCTTGCCGATCGCGACGATAGCCTTATTTACATAATATCTCTTATCGAATTTGGCCAAAGTTGCAGCCGACGGTCAAACGGACCGAATTGCGACGCGATGCATCGACCGCTTTGTTCTTTGCCGCCCGCGGATTTTGTCATATCATTCGGGGATGATTGATCGGCGCACCGTCCTCGGCTCTTCCCTCGCGCTCGGCGCTACCGCGGCCATGCCCGCGCCGTCGGCCAATGCCGGCCGGCTCAAACAGTCGGTAAGCCGCTGGTGTTACCAGGATATTCCGCTCGACCGGCTGTGCGCGGCGGCGGCGGGCATGGGCTTGCAGGGCATCGACCTGTTGCAGCCCGCCGAATATGACGTGCCGCGCCGCTACGGGCTGCGCTGCACGATGGGCTATGCCGCCGACGTGATGACGATCGCGAACGGCCTCAACCGCCGCGAGAACCATGCGGCGATCGAGCAGGCGTTCCGCGTCGGCATCCCGCAGGCGGCGAAGGCGGGCGTGCCCAACGTCATCGCCTTTTCGGGCAATCGCCGCGGCCTGTCGGACGAGGAAGGCGCGGCGAACGCCGTCATCGGCCTGAACCGCGTCAAGCGGATCGCCGAGGATCACGGCGTGACGATCTGCATCGAACTGCTCAACAGCAAGGTCGACCATGCCGACTATATGGCCGATCACACCGCATGGGGGGTGCGCGTCGCCAGCGAGGTCAATTCGCCGCGCGTAAAGCTGCTCTACGACATCTATCATATGCAGATCATGGAAGGCGACCTGATCCGTACCATCCGCGACAACATCCGCTGGCTGGGCCATTTCCATACCGGCGGCGTGCCGGGGCGTCACAATCTGGATGCGACGCAGGAAGTGAACTGGCAGGCGGTGGCCCGCAGCATCGCCGATCTGAAATTCGACGGTTATTTCGCGCATGAATTCGTGCCAGTCGGCGATCCGCTGACCGCGCTGGCTCAGGCGGTGCGTACCTGCACGGTGTGAGCGACGGGACGGTTTCGTTCCAGTTTCCTTGACGTCACGCCGGAATTGATCCGCCGTGCCGATGCACGATCGATGCCGCGACGTTTTCGAACGCGTCGTATGGCGGCGGTTTCGTTGCGCCACCTCCCGAACAGGCCGCCCGAAACGGCAGACGCGTCCGGCGGCAGGGCGGCATACAAAAAATTGTTTTCACAATTCCTTGGGTCCTTAAAACGTTGGTAACGACCCCGGCAATAACGGACCCACCGTGTCGTGACGAACGACGCATGGGGACAGGCGGTACATCCGTCGCGTTATTTGAGGGAAATTCTCGGTGCATCTGTTCAACTCGGTATCCGCCACCTTGCGTTGCGGGATCTCGACCACTGCCTTACTGACCGCGACGGCTTTTCCGGTGCATGCGCAGCAAGCGGTACCGGCACCGGTCGCTACCACCGCCGATCCCGCAGAAGTGCCGCAGGTCGATGGCGCGGCAGCAGCGCCCGTCGATGCCGGGCTGCCCGCGACCATCGTCGTCACCGGTACGCTGTTCCGCGATTCGAACGCGAGCTCGATCTCGCCGGTGACCGTGCTGACGTCGGAGACGCTCGAACGCGCCAACATCACGACGGTACAGGACGCGATCCGTTCGGTTTCGGCCGACAGCGCCGGTTCGATCTCGACCGGATTCCGCAACGGCTTTTCGGCCGGCGGTGCCGCCGTGTCGCTGCGCGGCCTCGGCGTTTCGTCGACCGTCGTGCTGATCGACGGGCTTCGTTCGGCGAACTTCCCGCTGAACGATGACGGGCACAACGCCTATGTCGACCTGAACTCGATCCCGTTCAGCGTCGTCGACCGGGTCGAGGTGCTGAAGGACGGCGCGTCGTCGACCTATGGCGCGGACGCGATCGGCGGCGTCGTGAACCTCATCAGCAAGAAGCAGTTCCAGGGCGTCGAAGGCTCGATGCAGGGCGGCACGACCGAAAAGGGCGACGGCTCGCGCTACCGTGCCACGATGACCGCCGGCTATGGCGATTATCGCGAACAGGGCTTCAACTTCTACCTGAACGGCGAATACACCTACGACGCGTACATCACCAACAACTCGCGCGGCTATCCCTTCAACACGCTCGACCTGCGGCGAAGCGGCCTTTCCGACCGCAATCTCAACGACGAATCGCTGGTCGCGCAGAACCCGCAGGCGGTCGTGGTCCGGGTCAGCCAGAGCGATCTGAACAACCCGCTCTCGGGCAAGGTCGGCGCCCCGCTCTCGAACCAGTATCAGCTGCTCAATCCCGGCTCCTGCCCGTTCGGCACCTATACGGTGAACACGACGGCGGCACAGGGAACGGGCTGCGCCCACAACCTGCCCGACGAATATTCGATCATCCAGCCGCAGCAGCAGCGCTATTCGACCACCGGTCGCCTGAGCATCCGCCTGAGCGACAGTTTCGAAGCCTTCGCCAGCGGCAGCTATTCGCATTCCGAAGTCGACATCAAGGGCGCGCCGACCGGCATCCGCCAGACGCAGCCGTTCGGCGGGTCGGCGGCGCTCGCGTCCAGCAGCCCGGGCATCGTCCTGCCGGTCTATGTCTGCGCGGCCGGCGTCAATTGCGCGACCGCGGCCGACCGACGCCTGAACCCCAACAACCCCTATGCCGCCGCCTTTGCCAACAATCCCGGTCAGGGGGCGGCGCGCATCTATTATTCGTTCGGCGACATCCCGGCGAACAGCCACCGCTATGTCGACGTGTTCCGCACGACGGCCGGTATCTCGGGCGATCTGGGCGGCGGTTTCAAGTTCCGTCTGAACGGCGTCTATGCCCGCGACAATTTCAGCGTCACGCAACGCGGGTTCCTGAACATTCAGGGCCTGCTGAACGCGGTCAACACCGGCAGCTACAATTTCGTCAATCCGGAGCAGAACACGGCGGCGGTGCGCGAACAGGTTTCGCCCGATCGCACCACGCCGTCCTATTCGACGGTCGCGACGATCGGCGGTTCGCTGCTCAAGTCGGTGATGGTGCTGCCCGGCGGCGACCTGAACGCCGGTGTCGGTTTCCAGGTCCGTCGCGAGACGCTGATGAACCGCAACCAGAACCGCGATCTCAGCTATTACGGGCTGAACACGTCGTCGGCGCGGGGCGCGCAGACGGTGACCGCGGGCTTCTTCGAAATCGACGCGCCGTTCTTGCGCGAATTCGACCTGAACGTGTCGGGCCGCTACGACAGCTATTCGCAGGGCTATAGCCGTTTCTCGCCGAAGGTCGGCATGAAGTTCATGCCGATCGACCAGTTCTCGCTGCGAGCGACCTATTCCAAGGGGTTCCGCGCGCCGACCTTCGCCGAAAACAACCCGGCCAGCAGCTATTCGGGCTTCTCGTCGTTCACGCCGCCGGCCAGCTTCGTCGCGGCGCATCCCGGTAACACGGCCTATACCGCGACCTACAGCATCGGCGGCGGTTCGACCGGCAATCCCGACATCCTGCCCGAAGTCTCGCGCAGCTTTTCGGCCGGCGCCATCTTCAAGCCGGTGCGCTGGTTCAACCTGACCGTCGACTATTACAACATCAAGAAGTCGGACCTGATCATCAGCGGCCCGTTGCGCGCCAATGCGATCAAGGCCTATTACGAGCAGACCAATGCGACCGCCAGCTGTGCCGCGCTCGCGGCGGTGGGCGACGGCTATCGGTGCAACGTCATCGACGCGCCCGATCCCAACAACCCGGGTGCCCTGCCCCGCCTGCTCGTGTTCAACGTACCCTATGTCAACGCGAACTATCAGGTCAGTTCGGGCGTCGACATGCAGGCGAACCTGAACGTCGCGCTGTCGGATCGGGTGCGCCTCATCAGCCGGCTGGACATCACGCAGGTCATCAATCTCAACCTGGTGACCCCGGCGGGCGTGGTGCAGAAATATGCCGGTACGCTGGGGCCGTACCAGCTGTCGTCGGGCGGCGGTACGCCGCGTACCCGTGGCAACTGGCAGAATTCGGTCGAAATCGGCAACTTCGCGCTGACCTCGACCACCTATTATGTCGGCCGGATCAAGCAGGTTGCGGCCGACCAGATCCCCGACGTCAACGGGGTGATCGACCTGTCGTGCAGCAAGGCGCTGACCGCGCAATGCTATATCCGGCCGTTCATCTATGCCGATCTGAATGCCGCGGTGGCGGTGAACGATCAGTTCCGTTTCTTCGTCAACGTCCAGAACGTGACCAACAACCGGGCACCGCTCGCATCGGGGGCCTATACCAGCAATCCGAACTATCTGAGCAGCTGGCACTATGCGGGTCTGGTCGGCCGGGCGTTCAGCGCCGGAGCCAACTTCAGCTTCTGAGCGTAACCGTCGCTGCGTCCAGCGTCAGTCATCACCGACCGCAGCGATGCGGTCGGTGACGACATCGTCGAAGTGGAGCGTCACGCGGAAACCGGGTCGGGTATTGCGGAACTCGATCCGGCCGCCCAGTCGCTGGGTTGCGGAGCGGACGATCGCGAGACCCAGGCCGCTCCCTTCGCGACCCGCGCTCGTCGCAAGCCGCACGAAACGTTGTCCGACCCGGTCGAGATCGGCATCGGGCAAGCCAGGACCGTTATCGGCGACGCTCAGCGTCACGCTGCCGCCTGCTTCGGCGATGCCGATCGTGATCATGCCGCCGTCGCCATTGTACCGGATCGCGTTGTCGAGCAGGTTCGACAGGATCTCGAACAACAGCGTGCGGTGGCCGGCGATCGCCACGTCGGCTTCCGGCGCATCCAGATGGATGTCCACTCCCGCCTCGATCGCCTGACCGATCCGGCGATTGATGACGGCCACCACCACCTCGCGCACGTCGACCCGCGCGCGGGGGGGCGATGCACCGGCTTCCTCGGCCCTGGCTAGGGCAAGAAGTTGCGTGACGAGGCGTTCGAGCCGGTCGGCCGCATCGGCGATCTCGCCAAGCGCCGCCGGATCGCCGCGTCGCGCCAGCGCGACCTGTACCTTCAGCACCGCTAGCGGCGTGCGCATCTGATGCGAGGCGTCGGCGGTAAAGCGGCGGATTCCGGCCGTTGCGGTGTCGAGGCGGGCGAGGAGGTGGTCGAATGCCTCGGCAAGCGGAAATAGTTCCACCGGGAGCGGACCGGTAGCGAGGGGCGACAGATCGGGGGTCGCCCGCGTGTCGCGCGCCGCCACCGTGCCGCGCAGCCGGGCGAGCGGCCGCAGGCTCCAGCCCAGCGCCGGGCGGATCAGCAGCATCGCCACCCCGACCAGCAACACCTCGCCCAGCAGCAGCGCGACCAGCAGCCGGCGTTGCAATGCGCGGCGTCCGTCGAGCGTCTCGGCGACCTGCACGATCACCGGCCCGTCGATGCGCGGCAGGTCGCGACGCACCTCGGCGATGCGGATCGGCTGATCGCGATAGCTGGCATAGCGGAAGCGCGGCGTATCGATCGCGAGATCGGCGATGCGCGGTGCCGACAGGCCGGCATAGCCGGTCAGCAGCCGCTCGCCGACCGCGATCCGGTAATAGACATTGTCGCGTTCGCTGTTTTCCAGCATCCCGAACGCGGCGGCGGGCAGGTCCATCGTCACCTCGCCGCGTTCGACCTGCACCGTTTCGGCGACCGCGCCCAGCGCGCCGCCCAGCACCCGGTCGTTGGTCCGCCGCACGACATCGGCGATCAGCGTCGCCCCGGCCAGACCCAGCAACACCGCGATGCCCAGCAGGGGGGCCAGCATCGCCGCGAGCAGCCGGGTGCGCAGCGCCAGCGCACGACCGCGATGGTTTTCGGTGCCGGCAGGACGCTCAGCCGGCATCGAGCAGATACCCGACGCCGCGCACGGTGCGGATCGCCGGCCCATCGGGAGCGAGCTTTCCGCGCAGCCGGGTGATGTTCACCTCGATCGCGTTGGGACCGACCGGATCGTCATAGCCGAACACTTCGGATTGCAGCGTTTCGCGCGGCACGATCTGTCCGGCACGCGCCGCCAGCGCGTCGAGCACCGCCCATTCGCGCCGCCGCAGGTCGAGCACGCGGTCGCCGATCTGTGCCTGTCCCGTCGACCGGTTGAGCACCAGCGATCCGATCACCAGTTCCGGTGTCGGATCACCGCCGCGCCGGCGGCCGAGTGCCCGGATGCGCGCCTCCAGTTCCTCGGGCGCGAAGGGTTTGCGCAGATAGTCGTCGGCACCGAGATCGAGCCCGCGCACCCGGTCGTCGAGCGCGTCGCGCGCGGTCAGCATCAGCACCGGCACCTTGTCGCCGCGCCGGCGCAGCGCCTGCAAGACCGCGAACCCGTCGATGTCCGGCAGCCCGACGTCGAGAATGACCAGCGCATACGGCTCGTCGGCCAAGGCGATGAGCGCGTCCTCGCCCCGCGCGACCGGATCGACCGCGTGGCCGGCGCTGCGCAGCAACGCGACGATGCTGCGCGCCAGCGCGGCATCGTCCTCGACGATCAATATTCGCATCGGAAACCAATCCGGTGAAAGGTGGCTGACAGGTTCGATGCGTACGACATGCCCCAGTGCTTACCCGAACCGAGAGACGGGAAGCGAGAGGATGTGCATGAAACGACTCCTGATCCTGTTGATGACGCTGATCGGTCTGGCCGGGCCGGCGGTGGCGCAACGCCCGGCGGGGTATCCGCAGTCGTACGACGCGCTGATCGAGGCGGCGCGGGCCGAGGGGGGCGTGCGCGTCTATGGCAATGCCGATGCGGCGGCGATGGCGGCGCTGATCGCCGCGTTCCGCCGCACCTATCCCGGCGTCGCCGTGCGGTACGAGGTACTCGAGTCGCGCGACATCTATCGCCGCGTCGTCACCGAAGCGCAGCGCCGGGTCCCAAGTGCCGACCTGATCTGGTCGTCGGGCATGGATTTGCAGGCCAAGCTGATCAACGACGGCTATGCCCAGGCCTATCACAGTCCCGAAAAGCCCGCCCTTCCCGCCGATGCGGTGTGGAAGAACATGGGATATGGCGTCACCGCCGAGCCGGTCGCGTTCGTCTACAACCGCCGGCTGATCCCGCCGGGGCGGGTGCCTCGTACCCATCAGGCGTTCGAGGCATTGTTGCGCGCCGGCCGCGTGCCGCTGACCGGCAAGGTCGCGACCTATAATCCGGCGCGATCGAACGTCGGCTATCTGTATCTGGCCGAGGATTATGCCATCACCCGCGACACCCGCTCGCTGGTACAGGCGATGGCGGCGACGCGGCCATGGCTGTCGCCGCAGACCGAACCGATGCTCGCGGCGGTCGCGGATGGCCGCATCGCCATCGCGTACAACGTCGTCGGCCCTTATGCGCTGGCCGCCGCGCAACGCGACCGCCGCATCGGCGTGGTGTTTCCGCGCGACTATACGTTGATCGCCTCGCGCGTCGCCTTCATCGCGCGCGATGCGCGGCGTCCGGCAGCGGCCAAGCTGTTCCTCGATTTCCTGCTGTCGCGCACCGGGCAGACGCTGCTGGCCCGGCAATGGCTGTTGCCGGTGCGCAGCGACGTGCGCGCGCCGCGCCTGTCGGCCGGACAGCAGCGCCCGATCCGCGTCGGGCCCGAACTTCTCGTCAATCTCGATACGATCAAGCGCCGCCGCTTCCTGGCCGACTGGCGCGCGATCCTCACCGAAGGAAGCAAATGATGAAGCTTTTCCGAAGCGGTTGCGCGCTCGTCGCGCTGGTCGCCGCCACCCCGGCGCTGGCACAGACGCCGAGCGCCGCCGAACTGGCCGAACTGGTGCGCGCACAGGCCACCGAGATCGCGACGCTGCGCGCCCGGCTCGACCGGTTGGAGAGCGCAAGCGCCGTTGCCGCCCCGGCCACGCCCGCCACGCCCGCCGCCGTCGCACCACCGCCGGCACAGCTTGCGCAGGTGCCGTCGCAGTCGGGCGGCAACGTCACCAGCCCGTTCGCGCCGCAGTTGGTTCCCCCCGGCCCGGCCGAACGCGACGTCGCGCAGGCGCGGCAGGCCAATGCCGCCGGCGTTACCACCGAATGGGGCGCGGGCCTGCCCGTGTTCCATTCGGCCGACGGCATCTATACCTTCAAGCCGCGCGGCCGCATCCTGACCGATGTCAGCTCGACCTTCGGGTCGGACTATACCGCGCGCAACATCACCACCACCGGCATGCGCGCGCTGCGCCTCGGCCTCGAAGGCGGGGTCGGCACGCACTTCTTCTACCAGTTCGAAAGCGACTTTTCGGAGAACGAGGTCGACATCGTCACCGCGTTCATCGGGTGGCGCAACCGGATCGCGCCGGGCATCGATTACGACGTCCGCGCCGGCCACCTGTTCAACGATCGCGGGTTCGAAGGATCGACGGGTTCGGATTCGACGCCGTTCATGGAACGCACCGTCGTGTCGACCGCGATCATCCCGCAGCGTGGCTTCTATGGCATCGGCATCATGCCGCGGGTGTTCTGGAAGACCGGCCACGCATCGTTCACCGTTACCGGCGACCGGATCGACGGTAACCAGTCGGGCAACGACAGCCGCACCGTGCTGGCCCGCGCCCATTGGAACCCGATCAAGACCGGCAACAGCGTCCTGCATCTGGGCGCATGGGGGTTCGACGAAGGGCTGGCCGCGGGCGCGACCACGCTGACCCGCAACACCGTGATCGGCGGCCGGTTCAACGGTGCGCTGCGCGTATCGTCGGGCGCGCTGACCGGCGGCACCGGCACCACCGGCTATGGCCTCGAACTCGGCGGCTATGTCGGCCCGGTGTGGCTGATGGGCGAAGCGGGGCAGCGCCATGCCCGCCTCGACGCCGGTCGCCCCGATTTTGTGAGCAAGGCGTGGAGCCTGTCGGGCGGGTGGTTCGTCACCGGCGACCTGCCGCCCTACAATCCGCGCCTCGGCAGCTTCGGACAGCCGCGCGTGCTGCGTCCGATCTTCGAAGGCGGGCCGGGCGCGATCGAGATGACCGCACGCTATGAAAATCTCGATTACGCCGATCTGCTGACCGGTGGACAGGGCTGGGCCGCGACGATCGGTGCCAACTGGTATCTCAACAGCTTCACCCGCTTCCAGGCCAATCTGGTCCACTGGAACACCGACAATCGCGCCGGCGCCTATGTCGGGCCGGACGACGGCCAGACCGTCATGACCCGCATCGCCGTCACCTTCTGATCCCTCGGGGAGCATTACGCATATGGATCTCGCCCTGCTCGGCTTCCTGATGGTCGCCACCTTCATGACGCTCATCATGACCAAGCGGATGACCCCGCTGGTCGCGCTGATCACCGTCCCCACCGCCTTTGCCCTGCTCGCCGGTTTTGCCGGCGGCTTGGGCGATATGATGATCGACGGGATCAAGAACCTCGCGCCGACCGGCGTGATGCTGTTGTTCGCCATCCTGTTCTTTTCGATCATGACCGATACCGGCCTGTTCGACCCGCTGGTCAACCGATTGCTGAAGGTCGTGCATGGCGATCCGATGCTGATCCTGATCGGCACGGTCGTGCTGTGCGCGATCGTCAGCCTCGATGGCGATGGGTCGACGACCTACATCATCACCATCGCCGCGCTGCTGCCGCTGTACAAACGCTATGACATGAACCGGCTGTATCTGTGCTGCCTGCTCATGAGCACCAGCGGCGTGATGAACCTGACGCCATGGGGCGGCCCGACCGCGCGTGCCGCCAGCGCGCTGAAGATCGATCCCGCCACGCTGTTCCTGCCGCTGATCCCCGGCATGCTCGCCGGTCTCGCCTTCCTCATCGGTCTCGCCATCTGGTTCGGCCGCAAGGAACGCCGCCGCATCGGCCATGTGAAGGCCAACGGACCGACCGCCTTCACCGGCATGGCGGTGTCGCAGTTCCCCGAAGCGCGCCGCTACCACCTGCGCTGGTTCAACGGTGCGCTGACGCTGGCGCTGATCGTCGGGCTGGTGGTCGGTCTGCTGCCGCTGTCGGTGCTGATGATGCTGGCGTTCGCCATCGCCATGATCGTCAACTATCCGCAGGTCGCCGAACAGAAGGAACGCATCGCGGCCCATGCCGGCAACGTCCTGTCGGTCGTGTCGCTGATCTTCGCCGCCGGCATCTTTACCGGCATCCTGTCGGGCACCGGCATGGTCGAAGCGATGAGCAAGGAAGTCGTCGGCTTCATCCCGCCGGCGCTGGGGCCGTATATGGCGCCGATCACCGCGCTGCTCAGCCTGCCCTTCACCTTTTTCATCTCCAACGACGCCTTCTATTTCGGGATGCTCCCGATCCTCGCGGAAGCCGGCGCGCATTATGGCGTGTCGCCGATCGCCATCGCCCGCGCGTCGCTGATGGGGCAGCCGGTCCATCTGCTCAGCCCGCTCGTCCCCTCGACCTATCTGCTGGTCAGCCTTGCCGGTATCGACCTTGCCGATCACCAGCGGTTCACGCTGATCCCGGCGACGGCGGTCTGTGTCGTGATGACGCTGGTCGGGATGATCGTGCTCGCCTTCCCGTTCGTCAGCTGAATCGATGACCGAACTTTGGAACCATATCGTCGCGGACTTCGCCAATATCGGCAGTCCGTCCGCGCTCGCCGCCTTTACGCAGGTCGTGCTGATCGACGTGATG
>NZ_LMLN01000023.1:189354-189520 GCF_001421915.1 Sphingomonas sp. Leaf62
CTTGCCGGCGGAGATGCGGCGCAAGGTGATCCTGATCGGTGTCGGTGCGGCGCTGGTCCTGCGCGTCGCCTTCGCGCTGGTCGTGACGCAGTTGTTGCAGCTGACCGGCCTCGTCTTTGCCGGCGGGCTGCTGCTGGTGTGGGTGGCGTGGAAGATGTGGCGCGAA
>NZ_LMLN01000023.1:189604-189698 GCF_001421915.1 Sphingomonas sp. Leaf62
TGTCGCCCCGCGCAGCTTCGCCAGTGCCGCGTGGGCCGTCGCGGTCGCCGATGTCAGCATGAGCCTCGACAATGTGCTGGCGGTGGCCGGTGCG
>NZ_LMLN01000023.1:189841-189917 GCF_001421915.1 Sphingomonas sp. Leaf62
TCTTGCTGCCAACGGGCTGGCGCGGGTGATCGAACGCTATCGCTGGGTCGCCTATATCGGCCTTGCCGTCATCGTC
>NZ_LMLN01000023.1:189993-205012 GCF_001421915.1 Sphingomonas sp. Leaf62
GAGCCTGTTCGCTTGAAACGGGACGCGGCGAACATCGTCCTGCGCTTCGTCGCCGCGATCGCGGTGGGCGGAGCGGGAGGCGCGATCTTTGCCGCGATCGGCGCGCCGCTGCCATGGGTGCTGGGATCGATGGCCGCCTGCGCCGTCGCCAGCATCGCCGGCCTGCCGATCGCCGCCAGCGGCGCGACCCGTCGACCGATGGCGGCGGTGATCGGTCTGGTGCTCGGCAGTTCCTTCCATCCCGGCCTGATCGCGCTGGCGCGCGAATGGTGGCTGCCGCTGCTGTTGCTGCCGCCGTTCCTCGCGCTGGCCGGGCTGCTGTGCGTCCTGTGGTTCCGCCGGGTCGCCGGTTTCGATCGCGCCACCGCCTATTTCGCCGGCATGCCCGGCGGGATCGCCGAGATGGTGGTGATGGGCGGCGAACGCGGTGCCGACGAACGCACCATCGGCCTGATCCATGGCGCGCGGATCTTTCTCGTCGTCTTCCTCCTGCCCTTCGTCATCCGGCATTTCCATGCGGCGGCGGCGATCGCCGCGGCACCGGTCACGTCGATCAGCCCATGGCCGTCGCCCGCACTGTTCCTGTGGGGCGGGATCAGTCTGGCCGTGGGTCTCGTCCTCGGTCGCGCGCTGCGTCTGCCGGCATGGCATCTGATGGGGCCGCTGGCGATCAGTGCCGCATTGCACATGACCGGCGTCACCGATTTTCGCGTGCCCGCCTGGCTGCTGGCGGCGGCGCAGATCGGGCTGGGCGCAACGATCGGCTGCCGCTTCGCCGGGCTGGACCTGCGGGCGTTCGTCCGCCTGCTGGCACTGGCCGCCGGATCGACGCTGATCCTGATGGTGCTGACCTTCGCCGTCGCCATTCTGCTGGGTCGGGCCGCCGGGCTCGACATCGCGCTGCTCGCGCTCGCTTATTCGCCGGGCGGGCTGGCGGAGATGAGCATGGTCGCGCTCAGCCTCTCGCTCGAACCCGGTATCGTCGTCGTCACCCATCTGGCGCGGGTGGCCATCGTCCTGCTGTTCGCCCCCCTCGCCTTTCGTTCGGAGAAGCCGTCATGACCCCAAAACCGACACCGCTCGTCCTGCTCCCGGCCATGGGATGCGACGGCCAGCTATGGGCGCGACAGGTCGTCGACCTCGGCGACATCGCCCACCCTGAACTGGGCGACCTGAGCGTCGACGACAGCCTGTCGGCAATGGCCGCCCGCGTGCTCGCCCATGCCCCGCCGCGCATCGCGGTCGCCGGGGTCAGTCTGGGTGGCTATGTCGCGCTGGAAATGATCCGGCAGGCACCCGAGCGGATCGAACGGGTCGCGCTGTTCGGGACGCGGGCGACGATGGCGATGCGCGCACGCACCGTCGACGAACAGGGGCTGCTCGCCACCGCACCGCATGCCGATCCGATGCTGACCCCGATCGTCAGCGGCCCGGTGCAGGCGATGGCCGAACGCGTCGGTGCCGATGTATTCGAACGCCAGCAGCGCGCCCTGCTCGCCCGGCCGGATCTCGACCTCGCCATCGCTGCGGTCCATGTGCCGACGCTGGTCGCGGTGGGCGACCGCGACCGCATCTGCAAGGTCGAGGATGCGCGGGCATTGGCCGATCGTATTCCCGACGCCCGCTTTCATGTCATCCGCAACTGCGGTCACCTGTCGCCGATGGAGCGATCGGGCGAAGTGACCATGTTGTTGCGACACTGGCTGACCGACCGCTTGCGCTGACCACGGTGTCGCCTATGCAGGTCTGATGCAGCCAATCCGCAACATCGTCGTCCTGACGGGAGCGGGCGTTTCCGCGGAGTCGGGTATCGCCACGTTCCGCGGCCCCGGGGGCTTGTGGGAAGGGCACCGGGTCGAGGACGTCTGCACACCCGAAGCGTTGCGGGCCGATCCCCGGCTCGTGCACCGCTTCTACGATCTGCGGCGCGCGGCGCTGGCGGACGTGGCTCCCAACGCGGCGCATGTGGCGTTGGCGGAACTCGAAAGGAGCTGGACCGGCGAACTGCTGATCGTGACGCAGAATGTCGATGACCTGCACGAGCGCGCGGGGACGCACCGGCTGCTGCACATGCACGGCGCGCTGCGGTCCGCCCTGTGCGCAGTATGCGGCACCCGCGTAGCGCATACCGGCCCGTTGCCGCCGGGCAGCCGCTGCGGCGCATGCGGCGGCGCGGCGTTACGGCCCGACATCGTGTTCTTTGGCGAAATTCCGTACGCGATGGACCGGATCGTCGACGCCATCGGCACCTGCGATTTGTTCGTGTCGATCGGCACGTCGGGCGCGGTCTATCCCGCCGCCGGGTTCGTCGAATGGGCCAATGATCGCGGCGCGGCGACGCTCGAACTCAACCTCGAACGCTCGGCAGGGTCGGGCCGCTTCGACGAAAGCCGCCTCGGCCCGGCGAGCGAACTGGTGCCGGCATGGGTCGCGGAGCTACTGGCCGGGCAATGACGGCGGCGGCAGGGCGACGCGTCGCGATGGTTTGGTAACCGCGCCAACCGACCGGATACCGCCGATTTTCCCCGGCGGCGCACTCGCATCGTCGACCCGCATGCCTTATGTGGACAGCATGTTGTTCTGGTCCTTCCCGCCCGTCGCGCGTCGCAATGGTGTCCCGCAATGACCTGGCTCGAGAAAATCGCGATCGTCGCCTTCATGGTCCTGTTCATGGAGTGCTTCGCTTGGGCGGCGCATAAATACGTCATGCATGGCTGGGGTTGGGGCTGGCACAAGTCGCATCACGAGGATCACGCCGGCTGGTTCGAGAAGAACGACCTTTATGCGGTGGTCTTCGCGATCGTGCCGATCGCCCTGTTCGTCGTCGGCCTGTGGTGGGAATCGCTGTGGTGGGCCGCGCTCGGCATCACCGTCTATGGCGGCATCTACGCCTTCGTCCACGACATGCTCGTCCATCAACGGGGCGGATTCCGATGGGTGCCCAAGCACGGCTATTTCAAGCGGCTGCTGCAGGCGCACCGGCTGCACCATGCGGTCGAGGGCAAGCATGGCACGGTCAGCCACGGGTTTCTGTTCGCCCGCAAACCGGCCGTGCTGAAGGCGCAGTTGCGCGCCCATGCCGACCAACGCCAGCGCGTTCCGCAGCGCGACCGGCAGGATGATCTTTTGCCGTCCGAAGCAGAGCGGTGAGGTCGATCGCGTTCGGAGCAAAGGCGTTGCGGCGTCAGACGCTGATCGGCGTATCGCTGTCGGTTGCGATCGTCGTCACCTGGCTGGCGATCCATATCACCGGCATATTCTTCTGGCAGTGGAGCGTCGGCACCCTGCCGATTGCCGTTGCGCTGATCCTGGTGCAGACATGGCTCAGCACCGGGCTGTTCATCATCGCCCACGACGCGATGCATGGCGCGCTGGCGCCGACCCATCCCGTCCTGAATCGGACGGTCGGTACGCTGTGCCTGTCGCTCTATGCGTGCCTGTCCTACGCCGCGCTGCTGCCGCAGCATCATCTGCACCACAAGCATGCGGGCCGGCACGGCGATCCCGATTTCCATGGCGGCGATCCCCGTCTGGCCGCGTGGTTCCTGCAATTCTTCCGGACCTATTACTCGCACGGACAAATCGCCCGCATCACGGTGATGGCGCTGATCTACATCTTCGGGTTCGGCGCATCGCTCGGCAACATCGTCCTGTTCTGGGCCGTGCCTGCTTTGGGCGCGGTCGGGCAGTTGTTCGTGTTCGGAACATGGCTGCCGCACCGCGAACGCGAAGCGCCGTTTCAGGACGCGCATCGCACGCATAGTATCAAGGTCGGTCCGGCACTGTCGCTACTGACCTGTTTTCATTTCGGCGGCTATCATCACGAGCACCACCTTTCGCCGGGTACCCCTTGGTGGGGACTGCCCGCCCGACGCCGGGCGATCGTCGGGCGGACCGACCAACGCTGAGTGTCGAGGGGTAGCGCCCGATCCTCGCGATCCGTCACGCCATGCGCAGGGTCGATTGCATCAGCGCGTCGTCGGGCGTCCGGCGGTGATCGATCCACCATTTCGCATCCACCTGCGCGGCGAGTCCGGCGACGCAGGCGGGGTGCGAGCGAACCAGTTTTGCCAGCCGTTCGGCGCGGATCGTGTCGGCCCATGCCACCTGTCGCGCGCTGCCGGTCAGAGGCGGCAGCGCATATCCGGCGATGGTAGCGCGATCGACGGCGGCCTGTTCGGCCCGGGCCGTCGCCATGCAGTCGGCGCAACGCTGCCGCTCCAGCCGCAATTCGGTGCGGGTTTGGTCGGCGGCGGTGAAGGTGAAGATGTCATGGTGCTGCAGATGGCCGCAGCGATGCCGGATGGTTCGTTTCATGCGCGCGACGATGAGTCGGCGAGTCGGGCCGATCCACTGGCTTGAGTCGAGACGAGTCGCCCGCGCGGCGAACCGAATCAGCCGATGGCGAACAGCCGCAGGAAATAGCCGGCGAAGCGCCGCGCCTCCGCCTCCATCCCGTCCGCCGGCGCGGGTTCGACCCCCCACAGGCGACGATTTTGTTGCGCACCGGTCATGCCGATCAGCATCCGCGCCATGTCGGTCGGTCCTTCGTCGCGCAGCCGGCCCGCCGCGATCTGTTCGGCGATGTAGGTGGCGAGCGCGCGTTCGATATGACCCGCCGCCTGTTCGTAGAAGATCGCCCCCACTTCGGGGAAACGGCCGCTTTCGCCGACGACCAGACGCCATGCCGCCACCGCGTCGGGATGCGCGGTCTTGTTCATGAACACCCGGCAGAAATTGACGAGCGTCGCCGGCATGTCGCCGGGTGTCAGCAGCTCGTCGGTCACCCGCTGGCGAAAGGCGGCGGTGACGTCGGCGATCACCGCCGCGAACAATTCCTCCTTCGAGCGGAAATAGCTCCACAGGGTCGCCTTCGACCCGCCAAGGGTCTTGAGCAGGCCCGACATCGATGTCGCGGCATAGCCGTCGTCGAGGAACGACCGACGCGCGGCGGCGACGATCGCGTCGCGGCGATCCTGTTTGCGCGCTTCCCGCTTGCCGGGCGCGGTTTCTTCGGTCGTACTCATAAACTGTACCGCCGGGTACAGATAATCGTTGACAGGCGCAAGCCGCAGGATCATGGCACGCGGCGTACCCACTAGTACGGTTTTCGCATGACAATTCAGATTCCCCGGAACGCCCGTTCGCTGGTGCCGCTTGCGGTCCTGTTCCTGTCCGGCTGCGCGACCGTACCCCATCTTGCGGATGCGCCGGTGCCGCGGACGTCGGCCAGTTTCGCCGCCGACCGCAGCCTTGCGGCAACGGGCGATGCCGCATGGCCGGTGCAGAACTGGTGGCAGGGCTATGGCGACACCCAGCTCGATACGCTGATCGCCGAGGCGCTGGCCGGATCGCCCGACCTTGCCGCCGCGACCGCGCGGATCGCGCAGGCCGAGGGCTATGCGCAGCAGGCCGGCGCCGCGCAGCTGCCGACGCTCGGCGCATCGGGCAATGTCGCGGCGACCAAGCAAAGCTATAACAACGGCATTCCCGCCGATTTCGTGCCGAAGGGCTGGAACGACACCGGCCGGGTGCAGGGCGAACTGGGCTTCGATCTCGATTTGTGGGGCCGTAACCGTGCGGCCTTTGCGGCGGCACGGTCGGATGCGGCGGCGGCGCAGCTCGATCTGGCGCAGGCGCAGCTGACGCTGTCGACCAATATCGCCGATGCCTATGCCGATCTGGCGCGGCTGTTCGCCGAACGCGCGGTGGCGCTGGCGGCGCTCGACGTGCGGCGGCAGACCGCGAAGCTGACCGCCGACCGGGTGACCGGCGGGCTGGATACGCGCGCCGAGCAGAAGCAGGCGGACTCGGCGGTGCCGGCAGCGCGCGCCGATGTAGCGGCAACCGACGAAGCCATCGCGCTGACCCGCAACCGCATCGCCGCGTTGCTCGGCAAGGGGCCGGACCGGGGGCTGGCGATCGCCCCGCCCGCCGCGACCATCGCCGCGCGCGGGCTGCCGATCGGCGTCACCACCGACCTGATCGCGCGCCGTCCCGATATCGTCGCGGCCCGGACCCGCGTCGAGGCGGAAGCGAGCCGGATCAAGGTCGCGCGCGCCGATTTCTATCCGTCGTTCAGCCTGTCGGCGGTGTTCGGCCTGCAATCGCTGGGTCTGAGCAATCTGGTGAAGGGCGGATCGACCGCAGGCAGCATCGGTCCGGCGTTCAGCCTGCCGATCTTTCGCGGCGGCGAATTACAGGGCCGCTACCGCGTCGCGCGGGGCAGCTATGACGCGGCGGTCGCCGATTACGACCGGACCGTGACCAACGCCTATCGCGCGGTCGCCGATGCGGCGGTGAGCCAGCGTGCGCTGACCACCCGCCTGAACGAATCGCAACAGTCGCTGACCGATGCGCAGGCCGGATATGATGTCGCGCGGCAACGGTTCGAAGGCGGCCTGTCGCGCTTCACCGACGTGCTGGTCGCGCAGGACCGGGTGTTGCAGGCGCGGCGGATCGTCGCCGATCTGCAGGCGCGTGCCTTTACCCTCGATGTAGCGCTCGTCCGTGCGCTGGGCGGCGGGTTCACCGCGCCGGCCACCGCACAGCAGAACAAGGACCTGACCCATGGCTGATGCCGATCCCGCCGACCGCAGCTTCGCCGAAGCCAAGGCGGCGTCCGACACCCCTGCCCCGTCCAAGCGCAAGAAGCTGCTGGCCGGCATCGCCGCGATCGTCCTGTTGGGCGGCGCGGGCTATGGCACCTGGTATGCGCTGGTCGGCAGCAACTATGTCGAGACCGACAACGCCTATGTCGGTGCCGAGACCGCGCAGATCACGCCGATGGTCGCCGGACAGGTGATCGCGATCGGCGCGTCGGAAACGCAAGGCGTGAAGCGCGGCGACGTGCTGGTCCGGCTCGACGACAGCGACGCGCGGATCGCGCTGGCCAGTGCCGAGGCCGATCTGGCCAAGGCGCGTCGCGAGTTCGGGCAGACCTCGGCCACCAGCGGCGCGCTGTCGGCGCAGGTACAGGCCAAGGGGGCCGAGGTGACCAGTGCCCGCGCGCAACTGGCATCGGCGCAGGCGTCGTTCGACAAGGCGCAGGTCGATTTCAACCGGCGGCAGCGGCTTGCCCCCAACGGTGCGGTATCGGGCGACGAACTGACCGCCGCGACCAATGCGCTGGCCTCCGCCCGCGCGGCGCTGGAACAGGCGCGCGCGGCAGTGGCCGAGGCCGGGTCGCAGCGGGTCGCGGCGGCCGGCAATCTTGCCGCCAATCAGGCGCTGATCGAGGGGGCCACGGCCAACAGCGCGCCCGACGTGCTGGCGGCGGAGGCGCGCGTGCGGCAGGCGCGGCTCGACCTCGACCGCACCATCGTCCGCGCTCCGATCGACGGCGTCGTCGCCAACCGTACCATCCAGGTCGGACAGCGCGTCGCGGCGGGCACGACGATGATGCGGATCGTGCCGGTGAACAGCGCCTATGTCGACGCGAACTTCAAGGAAGGCCAGCTGACCAAGGTCAAGCCGGGCCAACCGGTGAAGCTCACCTCCGACCTTTACGGCGACGAGGTCGAATATCATGGCCGGGTGGTCGGTTTCTCGGGCGGCACGGGATCGGCGTTCGCGCTGATCCCGGCGCAGAACGCGACGGGCAACTGGATCAAGGTCGTGCAGCGCCTGCCGGTGCGCGTCGCGCTCGACCCCAAGGAACTGGCCGCGCATCCGCTGCGCGTCGGGCTGTCGATGACCGCCGAGGTGGATGTTTCGGGGCGGTGACCCCGCTTCCGGCAAACCGTACCCCCGCGCGCGCGGGGGCACGGGGAACGCCGTTTCGGGGACCATCCTCACCCAAGGGAGCAAGGCGGCATGGCCGGCCAGGACGATTTCAAACCCTTCACCGGCCCGAAGCTGCTGTTCGCCGGGTTGGTGCTGGCGCTGACCAATTTCATGGTCGTGCTCGACACGACAATCGCCAACGTGTCGGTCGGGCATATCGCCGGATCGCTGGGCATTTCGACCAGTCAGGGGACGTGGATCATCACCTCCTATGCGGTGGCGGAGGCGATCTGCGTGCCGCTGACCGGGTGGCTGGCCGGGCGGTTCGGGGCGGTGCGGACCTTCGTCGTCGGGATGATCGGCTTCGGCATCTTTTCGATATTGTGCGGGTTGTCGACCAGTCTGGCGATGATCGTCGTCGCGCGGATCGGTCAGGGGCTGTGCGGCGGGCCGCTGATGCCGCTGACCCAGACGATGTTGCTGCGGATATTTCCCAAGGAGCAACATGGACAGGCGATGGGGATGTGGGCGATGACCACGGTCACCGCGCCGATCCTCGGCCCGATCCTCGGCGGGACGATCAGTGACAGCTGGTCGTGGCACTGGATCTTCTTCATCAACATTCCGGTCGCGATCTTCTGCGTGTTCGGCGCACTGCGCCTGCTGAAACCCGCCGAGACGAAGCGCGAGAAGCTGAAGGTCGACAAGATCGGCCTCGCGCTCCTGATCCTGTGGATCGGCGCGTTGCAGATCATGCTGGATATCGGGCGCGAACACGACTGGTTCGAGGACCAGACGATCGTCATCCTCGCCATCGTGGCGGCGGTGGGCGCGGCGGTGTTCGTGGTGTGGGAGCTGACCGAGCGGCAGCCGATCGTCGACCTGCGCGTGTTCCGGCACCGGGGGTTCACGGTCGCGGTCGCGGCGCTGGCCTTTGCGTTCGGCACCTTCTTCGCCTCGGTCGTGCTGATCCCGCAATGGTTGCAGGCAAGCCTTGGCTACACCTCGACCTATGCCGGCTATGCCACCGCGTTCAACGGCGTGGGGGCGGTCATCATGTCGCCGTTCGTGGCGAAGATGCTCAAGAAGCGCGATCCCCGCGCGCTGGTGTGTTTCGGCATCTTCTGGATCGCAGCGGTCAATCTGCTGCGGGTGGAGTGGACGACCGGGTCCGACTTCTGGACGCTCGCCTTTCCCCAGATGTTGCAGGGATTCGGCATGCCGTTCTTCTTCATTCCGCTGACCACGATCGCGCTGGGCGCGGTCGATCCGAAGGAGACGGCATCGGCGGCGGGCGTCATGAGCTTTCTGCGGACGATGGCGGGGGCGATCGGGACGTCGGTGTCGATGACGCTCTATGCCGACAACATGACCGTCGCGCGCAGCGAGATGGTATCGCGCCTCAATACCGGCGCGACCGAACAGGCGCTGATCGCACAGGGATTTTCGATCGACCAGGTGCGCGGCGCGGTGGAGATGACGGTCGCGCAGGAGAGCAGCACGCTGGCGATCAACCATATGTTCCTGCTGTCGGCGATCATCTTCGCCGGCGCGGCGCTCATCATCTGGCTGGCACCGCGGCCGGCACGGATCGCCGGACCGGGCGCGGCGCACTGACGGGACTGGCGTCGCGCCGCGCAGCCGCTACGATCGTCCGATCGGGGGGGGTAGAAGATGAACGGTTTGACGACGTCCAGACGGCAATTGCTGGCCTATTCGCTGGCCGGTGCAGGTGCGGCGACGCTGCCGGCATGGGCGCGGGCGGCCGAAGCGAGCGATGCGGAGATCGACGCGATCGTCGGAAACTTCATGCGCAGCTACCAGACGCCGGGCGTTGCCATCGCGGTGCTCAGACCGAACCGCCCGCCGCTGCTGCGTGCCTATGGCGTCCGCACGCTGGGGCGGCCGGACAAGGTCGATATCCATACCCGGTTCGGCATCGCGTCGCACAGCAAGGCGTTCACCGCCGCCGCGCTGGCGCTGCTGGTCGACGACGGGAAGATCGGGTGGGACGATCCGGTCGTCAAACACCTGCCCGATTTCCGCATGTACGATGCCGCGGTCACGCCGATGATGACGGTGCGCGACCTGCTGGTCCATCGCTCGGGCCTGCCGCTGGGTGCGGGCGACCTGATGTTCTTTCCGGCGGGCAGCCATGTCGCCGCCGATGCGCTGAAGGCGCTGCCCTATCTGAAACCCGTGCGCGGGTTTCGCGACGGCTATGACTATGACAATATCCTGTACCTCGTCGCGGGGCTTTTGATCGAACGGGTGTCGGGCATGGGCTGGGACCGGTTCGTGCAGACGCGGCTGTTTGATCCGCTGGGCATGGTCGATGCCTTCCCGACCCGGCACGACCATGATCCCAACGTCGCGGGCCGCCACGCGAAACTCGGTCCGCCGGTGCGCGGCATCGGCAAGCTGGAGGTGGTCGCCGCCGACGAAGGGCCGATGGTCGACGCGGCGGGCGGGATCAACGCCAGCGTTGCCGACATGGCGAAATGGTTTCAGGCGCAGCTGGCCGGCGGGCTGCTGCCGGACGGCAAACGGGTCTGGTCCGCCGAACAGAGCAAGCAGATGTGGACCCCGGCGACCATCACGGCATCGACCAGCGGCCCGACCGCCGAAAACCCGGTCCGCCCCGTCCTGCAAAGTTATGCGCTGGGCTGGTTCGTACAGGATTATCGCGGGCTGCAGATGATCCAGCATAGCGGCGGCCTGTCGGGACAGGTCACGCACAGCGCGATGCTGCCGACGCGCGGGATCGCCGTGTCGGTGCTGACCAATGTCGAGGACGGCGTGTCGCAGCCGATCCGCAACGCGATCCTCGACCGACTGATCGATGCGCCGGCCTTCGACTGGGTCGCGTTCTTCGGGGCGCGCATGAAGCAAAGCCAGACCGAAGCGCTGGCGAGCGTCGCCGGCGGCGTCGACAAGGCACCGGCGGGTGGCCCGTCGCTGCCGATCGCGCGCTATGCCGGGCGCTATCGCGATCCATGGTATGGCGACGTCGTCGTCACCGAACGGCGCGGCAAGCTGGCGATCGATTTTGTGCCGACCCCGGCATTCAAGGGGCCGGTGGAGCCATGGGGACCGGACAGCTTCCGCACCCGCTTTCCCAAGGGCGCGGGCGAGGACGCGGTGGTCACCTTCGCGCTCGCCGATGGCAAGGTGACCGGCATCCGCATGAAGGCGCTCTCGCCGCTGGCCGATTTCAGCTATGATTTCCAGCATCTGGCGTTCGTGCCGGTCGGTCGGCCGTCATGATCCTCGCCGCGATCATACTGGCCGCGTCTGCGCCGACACCGGACCCGCTGACCGTCGCACTTGAATGCGAGGTCTATGCCGAACTGGCGATGTCGATCCATGGCGATCGGCCGCCGATGCTGCTGATCGATGACAGGATCCATCGCTACTGGTCGACCGAGGCCCGCAGGATCGCGGCGACGCGCCAGAAGACCCCCGAGCAACTGGCGGCGAGCAAGCTGGTCATCGCGATCGAAAGCGACCGTTATGCTCCGATCCTGGCGAACTGCCTGAAGACCATGCCGAAAAAGGCGTTGCGATAGCGCGGCAGCTTTCGCGCCTTACCACCCCATGCTGCCCGGCACGCCCTTAAACGGTCCGGCAAGGTCGGGGGTGATCCAGCCACCGTAGAAGCCGCCCGGCTGCGGCACGACGCGCTGGCCGTCGATGCTGCACCGGTCGAGCGGCCCGGCATAGAAGGCGACATGGTCGCGCAGCATCGCAAAGGCCGGCGTCGGATCGGGATAGCTCCACGCGACGTCGCGCAGTATCTCGTCGCCGATGGCGATGTGCCAGTAGACCGCCTGCCCCTTCCATTCGCACAGCGATCGGCGGGACGAGCGTTGCAGCACGCCGGCGGCGATGTCGCCGGGCGGGATGTACCAGCTGGGCGGATGGCTGGTTTCGAGTGTGCGGATCGCTGCGCGGGTATCGGCGACCACGACGCCGCGATGCTCGATACGGATATGGCGATCACTCGGCTCGGCGATGGCGGGGCGCGGAAAGTCCCAGACGCTTGTCCGCCCCGGACCGACCGGATCGGGTTGTGGCCACAGGCTCATCGTTTATTCTCCTGCCAGATGCGGGTCGCGAGCAGTGTCGCAAAGCCAAGCCACGCGACGAACGGCACGCCCAGCGCGGCCGCCGGGCGATCGACCTTTACCGCCGTCACGGCATAGGCGGTGCCGGTCGCGATCATCGCCCCCGATGCCGCCGCGCTGGCCCCGAGTTTGCGTTCGCGAAAGAACAGCTGCGTCCAGCCCCCGACCATCGCGCTGTTGACCAGCCATGCGCCGACCGCCGCGTTGCGCATCGGGCCGGCGGGTTCGCGCAACAACCGATAACCGCCGACCGCAAGGCCGGTTTCGAGCACCGGCCACACCGCACCGAACGCGGCGTCGGGCGGGGTGAAGTCGGGCTTGTCGAGCCGGCGATACCAGCGGCGGATGCCGGGATGCGACGGATCGGGAGCGTTGCGCCGCCCGACCACCGCGCTGACGCCCAGCACCGCGCCGACGATGCCGAGCGCCAGCAACGGCGACAGCCCGGCCTTCGCCGGTGCCGCCGCCGGTCGTTCGGCCTCGGGGAGGTATCGCGACAGATCGGGTTCGGGCGTATCGCCGCCGAACATTTTGCTCGACAGCTTGCGTACCGCCGGACGGCTCGCAAGGTCGAGCGCCCCGTGCAGCAGGCGAATGCCGAGGCGGCTGTGCGGGTTCATCAGCCGCGGCGCAATCTTCGGCACGCCCTGCGCATCCTCGACCATCGGCCGCATCTGCTGCTCATATGCGGCGAAGGCGGCGGGGACATCGGCCTGGTTGATCAGCTCCTGCGCCAAGACATAGGCTCCGGTCACCGCCAGCGTCGTGCCATAGCCCGCGATCGGCGTGGCGCACCAGGCGGCATCACCGGTCAGCGCCACCCGGCCGTTCGACCAGCGCGGCATCCGCACCTGTCGCAGCACATCGAAATAGAAATCGTCGGTATCGTCCATGCCGTCCAGCACCCGCTGCGCCTGCCATCCGGCATCGGCGAAGCGTTCGCGCAGCCATGCCTGTTGCCGCGTGACGTCCCAATCCTGTTCGCCGCCGGGCGGTTGTTGCACCGACAGCATCGCGCGGGTCGTGCCGTGCCGATCGGGGCGGAGCGACACGCTGCGGCCGCCCGGCGCATTGTACCAGCGCCACAGCCGGTCGTCGTCGGTGGTGCGCGGGATGGTGAAATAGGCGATGGTCAGGTCCATCCAGCGCGGATCATTCTCGCCCGCAAACACCCGTTCGCGCGTCGTCGAACCGACTCCTTCGGCAACGACAACCGCGTCATAGCGTCCGGTCGTGCCGCCAGCGAAGCCGACCGTCACGCCGTCGCCATCCTGATCGATCGTGGCGATATGGTCGCCGAAGCGATAGGTCGCGTGTTCGCCGGCCGGATCGTAGAGTAGCCGCGCCAGATCGCCGCGCAGGATCTCCATCTCGGCGGTCGGGCCGTCCTCCTCCTGATCGGCGGTCAGGAACTGCGCATCGACCTTGCCATCGGCATCGACCCATGCGGTTCCTTCCTCGCCGGTCCCCTGTTCCAGCGCGGTCTGCTCCAGCCCCATGCGCCGCAACACGTCGCGACCCGGCCCGCGCACGTCGATATTCTGGCCGCCATCGCGGAATTCCGGCGCACGCTCGACCACGGTAACGTCGAACCCGGCCCGGCCGAGCCACCACGCGACGATATTGCCGGCGACGCTGGCACCGGTAATCAGGACGGAACGGGACATGGACGACACTCCTTCGCCGCGCTTAACGGTCGAACAGCCTTCGGGTCGCAATGAGGAGGTTCGGAGTTTCCGGGTGGGCGTTACCGAACGCTATCCGACGATATCCTCGGCGGTCGCAGCAGCCCGCAGCTTGCCCGAGGCGACGGAGCGGGCATAACCGGAGGCATGATGCGATGTGCCCCGATCGCCGCCTTGCTGTTCGCGCTCCCGGCGATCGCCCCGGCGCAGACCGCCGCGCCGCCCGTCGCACACAGCCGATCCCGATGGGCATCCAGCATCGTCTCACCTCGGCTATTCTGGGCGACGTGCGCGAGGTGAATGTCTGGCTGCCGGATGGCTATGCCGCGTCGACTGATCGCTATCCGGTCGTCTATCTGCTCGACGGCGCGGTCGATCAGGATTTCCGCCATATCGCGGGCCTTGGCAGTCTGGCCTCGCTCAGCTGGACGTTCGGGCCGTTCATCGTCGTCGGGGTCCAGACCCGCAATCGTCATGCCGAGTTGACGCCGCCGGCGACCGATCCGCGCTATGTCGCGGCTTTCCCAAAGCGCGGCGGTGCAGCCCGGTTTCGCCGGTTCCTGTTGCAGGAGGTGATGCCGTTCGTCGAGCAGCGTTATCGCACCGGTACCCGGCGCGCGATCATGGGCGAATCGCTCGCCGGGCTGTTCGTCGTCGACGCGCTATTGACCGAGCCAACGGCGTTCCGCGAGTATATCGCGATCAGTCCCGGCCTGTGGTGGGACGATCGGCGGTGGGTCGGGACGGCAGCCGACGCCGGATTGGCGCGGGCGAAGGGCGTGCGCCTGTTCCTCGCGGTGGCGGATGAAGGCGGCACGATGCAGGACGGGGTCGACCGGTTGCGCACGATGATCGATCGGCTACCGGCGGGGCGGGTGACGTTGCGCTATGCCGAGTATCGCGCCACCGCGACCCATGCGACCGTCTATCATGGCGCGGCGGAAGCGGCGTTGCGCTGGCTCCTCCCCGCCCCGCCCTTCGACAACGGCCCGACACCGTGGTTCATGATCGACGGCGCCAGCCCGCCTGCCCGCTGATCCTTATTCCGGAAAGGCGGTCTGGTCCCGGCAACCGTGGCAAGGGCCGGGGTTGCGACTTGCGCGCTCGCGATGACAGGCGACAGCAGCGCCAGGGTAGCCGGAATGGTCTTCATGGCGGCTCCCGGGTTCAAGAGACGATCAGCCGCTGGCCGCCCCTTTCAGAACGGTCCGGCGGCTCGTATCGAAAAACTGGGTCATGTTACGGAGACTGGGCGGTCAATCAGGCCGCACAAGCGCCGTGGAAGGCCCGCCAGACGTCACCGCGATCACATTCCGAAGATTTTGCTCCGCCGAATCGAAGAAAGCTGTTGACCTCCTGATCGCCTCCCCCTAGATGGGTGTCACCGCAGCGGTGGCCGACACGGTCGCTTCTGCATCCTCCGGGACCTGGTACTGACCTGCTGGTTGGTGCCATGTGTTCCGGTCTCTCTATCGCCGGTTC
>NZ_LMLN01000024.1:0-47685 GCF_001421915.1 Sphingomonas sp. Leaf62
CGGCTTCATCACGCCGTGCCCGGGAAACGCTGATCCCGGATCGGCCGCCTGCTCCCGCACCCATTTGCGCAGCACGTTCTCGTGCAGGTCCAGATCGCGTGCGGCCTGCGATACAGATACCCCGCGCTCCCGAACCAGCTTCACCGCCTCGAGCTTGAACTCACGGCTGAACTTCCGTCGTTGCATCTCCATCCTCCGGTTCCAAAAACACCTTATCTCGGTGTCCACGGAACCGGCAGCAGCTGACCATGGCTGATCTGCGGTAGAGCGGCTTGGCGGGACCGGCGGAAGCCGGTCCCTATCCGCGTCAGATTTCAAGATGAAGCGAGGCCCGCACCGTCCGCGGCGCACCGGGATAGATCCACAAGGCGCTGTACGAGCTGGCGGCATAACGCTGGTCGAGCAGATTGTCGGCCTCGAGACGGAAGCGGACTCCTTCGATTAGCGGCGCTTCGATCGCCGCCTTCACCTTTACATATTCGGGCAGCACCACCGGATTGGCGGTGAGAGATCCCGCCCGATCGCCGACATAGGCGACGCCCCCGCTCAACTGCCAGTCACCACGGGTCGTAGGAAGGCGATGGACGACCAGCAATGTGCCTGAGTGCTCCGGCACGTTCAGCACATCCGGTGTCGGGAAGGCAGCGTCATCCGCCTTCGCATCGAGCCAGGCATAATTGGCGACGATCTGCCAGCGATTACCGAGCCGCGCCGAAGCGTCGAGCTCGATGCCGCGGCTGACGATGCTTCCGACGGGTGCGAGGAAGTTCGCATCGACCGGGTCGGTCGTCAGGATGTCCTGCTTGCGGATGTCGAACCACGTTGCCGCCAGATCAACGCCGGGCAGTTTGGCTGCGACACCCACCTCGTAGCCGCGCCCCTTTTCCGGGCCGAAGCCCGCCCCGTTGCGATCGGTGCCGGTGTTCAGTGAGAAGTTCTCACCCCAGTTGGCGTGCACCGCGATCACGTCCGTAACGCGGTAGCGAGCACCGACGCGGAAGTTGATGGGCTCGTTGATGTTGCGGCCAACACCGCCGCTGTTGTTGTTGACGATCTTCTGCCGGTACGGATCGATCCGAGCACCTCCGACCAGCGTCAGTCGATCGGTGACGTCCCACATGTCCTGCACGTAGAAGGTGCCCGCCCAGCGGCTCTCGTCATTGTTCGTGAAGGGACGCAAAGTGGCGGCTATCGAAGATCCATAGACGGGACTGAACAGGTCGATCGCGTAAGGGACGACAGCCGCGGGGTTGATGCGCAACCAGCGCTCGCCGTAGAAGAAACGATATCCCTTCACCCCCGCGCTCACCCGGTGCCGGCCGATCTGTCCGGCGAGCTCCAGGCGCGCCGACAGGTCATCGACACTGAAGTCACGCGATCGGCGCTGTCGCCACAAGGCGTTCCCGACGATGCGCGACTGGTCGGCGGAGAGGCCCTTGAGCGTTCCTGTCCGCCAGACCACACCACCGTTCAGCGTCCAGCTTCCGCCGAGTTCCGCCAAGCCGGTCACCTGGTGCTGGTCCTGTCGTGATCTGGTGATGCCGTTCGATGGTTCGCCATAATAGTTTGAGAGCGGCAACGCATTGGCATCGCCGTTGATCGCCGGAATGCCGCGGTCGAACGGCGTGTCGTACTGGCTGAACTCGCCGGTGTAGGTAATGCGCAGCGCATCGCTCGGCTGCCAGGTCAGCGACGGCGAAACAACGCGTCGGCGCAGGTTGACGGCATCGCGCCACCCATCACTGTCCTCTCCTGCGACCACGATCCGGGCGGCCAGGGTCCGAGACAAGGGGCCCGTAGCGTCGAGTTCGACACGCCGCGTGTTGAACGAGCCATAACTGACCATCGCGTTCGCATGTGGCGTAAACCGTGGCGCCTTGGTCACGATGTTGACCCGGCCGCCGGGATCAACATCTCCGAACAGGGCGCCCGCAGGCCCTTTCAGCACCTCAATCCGTTCGGTCGTCGCCGGATCGCGCGGCGGGGCCATGCCACGGTTGGCGAGGAAGCCGTTCAGATAATATTCCGCGCCCCCGTCAGGGGTGCCGAGAAATCCGCGGACGGCGAAATTGTCGATAACACCGCCACGGTTGTTCTGTTGACTGAAGCCGCTGACGAGTTCGAGGGCGTCGCTTAACCGGTACGTTCCCGCCGCATCCAGAATGTCGCGCTCGATCGAACGGCTCGACTGCGACATGCGCTCGGTGACCCGGTCCGACGACAGCGTACGATCGACGGTGTTGCGGGTGCCCAGCACGACGATCTCATCTTCCTCGTCGTGCTCGGGCAGTTCCTGTGCCTCTACGTTGAAGGGCGCCAAACCGAGCGCGAGCGTGAAGGCAACTGCGGACGGACGCAGTCGCGAACGATGGGGCGTGAAGGACATTGCTGCTCCGGAATACGGCCTCAAAACGCCGCAAGGGTTGTGGTATGTTGCAACGTATCATAAAGCCGTTCTGCTGCAACGCAACAGCAGGTCTGCACCGCCTCCGGCTTTCGGAGGTACGGTGCCGACCGGCATGCACGGGATACGGTGCATCGCCGATCCAGGAACATCGGATTGGAAGTCCTTTGCACTCGAAATTAGCTCGTATCTTCAGCGTCCTTCTATTGGCTGGCGCCAGTCCGCTTTTCGCACAGGAGGCGCCAGCGCACTTGCCGCCGGTAATAGCTTGGTCGGGGAAGAGTGAGGCCTTGATCGTTAAGTCTGGTGATCCCTGGATCACGCCGGCCGAGACGGCCGGGTTCCGAACGACGCCGCGATATGCGGAAGTACGAGCATGGCTGAACCGTCTCGGCGCTGCATCGCCGCTCATCACTGTGAATACCTTCGGTCGTACGACCGAGGGCCGCGAGATGATCTATGTCCGTGCCAGCAAGGGAGGCCGCGGCAAACCTGTCGTCCTCGTGCAGGGCGGAATCCATGCGGGCGAGATCGACGGCAAGGACGCCGGTCTGATGCTCCTTCGCGACATTGCGCTACGTGGGAAGGACAACCTGCTCGACAAGGTCGATCTGGTGTTCGTGCCGATTTACAATATCGACGGACACGAGCAGCCGAGCGCGTTCAATTTCCTGCATATTCGTGGGCCAGTAGAGAAGGGGCGTGACGCCAACGCTCGCAACATCGACCTGAACCGTGATTACGCCAAGCTGGATGCGCCGGAGTCTCGGGCAATGATCGGTCTGATCCGATTGCTCGATCCGATCCTCTATATCGACTGCCATGTCAGCGAAGGCTTCGACATGCAGTATGACGTGACCTTCACCTATGCCGGATGGGGCAAATATGCGCGCCATCGCGCCACCGCCGACTGGTTGGAACACCGCTTCGGTCCGGCGGTCTCGACGGCGCTGACGAACGCAGGTCACATTCCGATTATCTATCCGAGCCCGATCGATACTCGGCATCCGGAGAAGGGCATACGGTACAGCCCGGAAGGTCCACGCTACTCGACTGGATACGGCGACTTCATCGGGATGCCGACCGTGCTGGTCGAGAACCACATGCTCAAACCGTATCGGCAACGCGTGCTCGGCACCTATGTGCTGCTGGAAGCGGCGATGAAGATCGCCGCGGAAGATGCGGTACGCATCGCGGCCGCCAAGGCGACCGATTGTGCGAGCCGTCCGATTGAATTGCTGACACGCTGGAAGCCCGCATCCACCCCGATCGGGTGGATCGAAGACTTCAAGGGCGTGGCGTTCGACACCTATGTGTCGAAGGCTTCCGGTCGAGAGGAACAGCGCTGGTTGGGCAAGCCGATCACCTTCCGAATGCCGATCATCGGCCAGACACCGGTGGAAAGTGTGCGCCTGCCCAAGGCTTGGTGGGTGCCGCGCGAGCAGACGGAGGTTATCGAGCGGCTACGCCTGCACGGCATCCAGTTTGAAACCATTCAAACGCCAAAGGATCTGAAACTCGATCGTGTTAGGCTGATCGAACCTAAGCTGTCTCAGCCGATTGAGGGGCGTTACCCAATTACCGCTGGCCTTGAACATTACGAGACTGATGAGGCAATGCCGACAGGCAGTGTGCGTGTGCTTGCCGATCAGCCGCTCGGGTTGTTGGCCGCCTCGCTGCTGGAACCCGAAAGCCAGGACTCGTTCCTTGCATGGGGCTTTTTCCCCGAAATGCTGGGACCTGCTTCAAGCACGGACGCCTTCGTACTTGCGGCACTCGGCGATCGGCTCCTCGCGACCAACCCGGTGGTCAAGCGCCGTTTTGATGCGAAGTTGCGTGATGAACCGGGCTTTGCCGCCGATCCCGACGCTCGACTTGCATGGCTCTACGCACAGGCAGGTCCGGGACATCCCTACCCCTTGCGCTATCCAATCGCGCGCGAAATGAGCGGTAGGTAGATGATTGCGGATCGGGACGATGTTTCCGCCACATCGTCCCGGCTCGAGGTCACGTAGCCAGCAATTGCCATCACGGCAGAGGTTGAGCGCTTTCCCAAAACGCCATCCTTGCGGGAAAGCGGGCAGGGTCTAGGCTCACCACCTTCCATGCTGACAACATGAATGAATGGCAGAAGGTAGGGAGCTGAAAAACGGCCGCGAATGACCGGATGTGGGTCGTTCAACCCGGCATGAACTTTGTATGGTTAGAAACCCTGGCCCAACGAACGTCCGGGGGGCAAAACGAACGATCCATCTCTCTCTACTGCAAATGTTCTAAGATTTACTTTGAATAAAAATGTGGAGTGATCGGCTGTGCTTCTGTAAATTCAGAGTAGTTTTACTTGTGACTTACGAAGTAGAGATTGCGAATTATCCGCCAGAATGTGTCGCGATCGTCATGTTTTTGTAATTCTAATGGCGGCGTCGCGTGTCCGGAACGCGATCGCCGTTAACCGTCGTCATCCCGCACGATCCTACCCGGTTCGTCGTTCACCCGCACGTTTTCCATGCGGACGTTCCGGGTATCGCGCGCGATCAGCTTCATTCGAACAGGATCGGTCAGCCGGACGTCGATGTCTCGCAACAGGACGTCGCTGATCGCAGTCGTCGGGTTGCCCGAGATCGTGCCGAAACCGCGCGTGGTCCCGCGAACATCCTCGATCATGATGTCGCGGATGATCGCACCCGGCTGCCGGGGTGCGACCTTCGATCCATGGGTAAGGCGGGCGTTGACGATCAGGCCGATCGCGGGATCATTGACGCTGAAATTGGGAATGTCGGTGCCGTAGAAGACCTCGCCGTTGTGCCAGCGGTTGACCGGAGTCGGTGCCTCGGCCAGCCGCACGCCCTTGACGCGCAGCTTCTCATATACCTGTCCCGGCGTGTCGGGACGGACCTTGAACCGGATCGTCGGAATGTCGCCGACATTGGTGATCCGTTCGACGCGAACGTCGCGCACCACCGTCGCGTTGCTGCCATAGGTGATGCAGCCCAGACCATGTTCGAAGACGCAGTCGTGGATATGGATGCGTTCGACCGGCGGCGCTTCGAGGTAGGCGGCGGCCCCGGCGCCCTGGGTTCCTTTGAGCGCGATGCAATCGTCGTCGACCGAGAAGCGGCAACGGCGAACGATCACGTCCTGGCAGCTATCGATGTCGACGCCGTCGCTACTCGGCGCCCGGATGACATGGGGCACCTCGAATCCGCAATCCTCGACCACCGCCCGGCGGCAGCGATAGAGATGGAGGTTCCAGAAGGCCGGGTCCCGGAATGTCACGCCGCTGACCAGAACGTCGTTACAATCCTCGATCGAGCAGAGCTGCGGGAGATGATATTGCACCTTGGCCTTGCCGACATATTCATCGGGCAGGGTGAAGAACCTCCGCCAGAAGGGGTCGCCTTGTCCGTCGAGCGTGCCGGGGCCGACGATGCGCAGGCCGTGGTTGCCCGTGGCATTGACGAGCGCCATGCGCAACGGTTCGGGCCAGACTTCGACGAAGCGGCGCATTACCAGCGGATAATCGGCGAGCGACGCCGACCCCTTCAGCACCGCGCCGCGCCGCAATTCCATGCCGACGCCAGGGCGCAGAACGATCGATCCGCTGACGAAGACCCCTTGGGGTATCGCGATCATGCCGCCGCCGGCGCGGGCGCAGGCATCGATCGCACGCTGGATCGCGGCGGTGTTGAGCGTCCTGCCGTCGCCGACCGCCCCGTGATCGCGGATGTCGATCGTCCGCCGCCGCTGCCCCAGCGCCGTGCCGGGCAAGGCGACCAGCGGCATGGCACCCGCCATCGTTCGCAACAAGTGGCGGCGTGGGAGCATGGCAGCGTCTCCGATCGGGATCGACGGGAGCGTCAGGCAAGCCGGGGGGCGGGGGCCTGCCATGCGACGAAATCCTGTCGCTGCTCACCCAGCCGTTCGATGCCGAGCGTCACGACGTCGCCCGGCTTCAGATACCAGGGCTCGGGCTTCTGGCCCAAGCCAACGCCGGGCGGCGTGCCGGTGGTAATGATGTCGCCGGGTTCCAGCGTCATGAACTGCGACAGATAGGCGATGATCTGCGCCACGGTGAAGATCATCGTCGCGCTCGACCCGTCCTGCATCGACCGGCCATTGACCGACAGCCACATCGACAGGCTCTGCGGATCGCCCGCTTCGTCCGGCGTCACCAGCCACGGGCCGACCGGGCCGAACGTTGGGAAGCCCTTGCCCTTGTCCCACGTCGGCCCGCGTTCGGCCTGCCAGTGCCGTTCGGACACGTCGTTGACGACGCAATATCCCGCGACATGGGCCAGCGCGTCGGCCTCGGACACATGGCTGGCGTGGCTGCCGATCACGACGCCCAGTTCGACTTCCCAGTCGGTCTTGCGCGAATCCTTGGGGATGATGACCGGGTCGTTCGGCCCCTGGATGCAATTCACCCACTTGCTGAACACGACGGGTTCGTCGGGAATGGGAAGGTTCGATTCGGCAGCATGATCGGCATAGTTCAGCCCGATCGCCACGAACTTGCGGGTGCCCGCGACCGGAGGGCCATAGCGCAGATCGCCGGTCGCCAGCGGCAGCGTGGCCGGATCGATCGCGGCAAGCCGCGCCAGCGAGGCGGGGGACAGCACGTCGCCGGCAAGGTCGGCGACGACGCCCGACAGGTCGCGGATCTGGCCGTCGGCATCGACGACACCGGGCTTTTCGGCATTCGGGCTGCCGTAGCGACACAGCTTCATGTGGACGTTCCCCTTTTTTGCGATGTGGCGGCCATGCGCCGTTTACTTGCCATCCCGGTAGCTTTAGACGATTAAGTCATAATACGTCATACGTCAAATGGCGGTGAAGGCTGGAGATGAGGATGCCGGGGCGGTGGTTGGTAGTCGCGATGCTGGTGCTGCTGATGGCGGGGCTGCCCACCGCAGCGTCCGCCCGGACCGAAACGGTGCTGAGTGAGGGGTGGCGGTTCCACCTGGGCGACGTGCCGGGCGATGCGACCGCGCGCGATCATGACGATGCGGGTTGGGAGCGGGTGGCGGTGCCGCATACGTGGAACCGCGTCGGCAACTATGCCGTCACCCGCCGCGCCGATGCGAACACCACGCGCGGAATCGGCTGGTATCGCCTGCGCTTCACGCCCCCGGCCGCAGCGGCGGGCAAGCGCGTCTATCTCCAGTTCGATGCCGCCAGCATCATCGCCGACGTCTGGCTGAACGGCCGCAAGCTGGGGCGGCACGAGGGCGCGTTCAGCCGCTTCCGCCTCGATGCCACCGACGCGCTGCTGCCGGGCGAGAACGTCCTGGCGGTGAAGGTCGACAATGCGAAGCCGGAGCGGGGCAGCACGACCGAGTTCGTCGTCCCTATTTCAGGCGACTTCTTCATGTACGGCGGGCTGTATCGCCCGGTATCGATGATCGTGACCGATCGGGCGCATGTCGACCTGCTCGATCACGGTGGGCCGGGCGTCTATGGCAGCGTCGTGACGCTGGACGATGGCGTGGCGCGGGTGGCGGTGCGGACCCGGTTGCGCAACGATGGCGCGTCGGGCGCGATGACGCTGCGGACCCGTATCGTCGATGCCGCCGGGCGGACGGTGGCGCGCGACGAACGCAGGGTAGGGCTGGCGCGCGGCGCGGACAGCGAGGAGCGCGCGACACTGACCATCGCACGGCCACGCCGCTGGAACGGCATGGCCGACCCCTATCTCTATCGCATGATCGTCGAACTCGTCGGGCGCGGCGTGCTCGACCGGGTGGAACAGCCGCTCGGGCTGCGCACCGTCGCGGTCGATCCGAACCGGGGGTTCCTCCTGAACGGTACGCCGCTGCGGATGCGCGGCGTCAACCGGCATCAGGACCGGCAGGAGAAGGGCTGGGCATTGAGCGCCGCCGACCATGCGCAGGACATGGCGCTGATCGAGGAGCTGGGGGCCAATTCGGTGCGGCTGGCGCATTACAACCATGCCGCGCCGTTCTACGAACTGGCGGATCGCAACGGCATGGTGCTGTGGGCCGAACTGGGGCTGGTGAACCTCGCCTCGATCCCCGGCATGGCCGATACGCCCCCCGCGATGAAGGCCAATGCCGAGGCGCAGATGGTCGAGCTGATCCGCCAGAACTACAACCACCCCTCGGTCGGGGTCTGGTCGATCGGCAACGAGATTACGAACTGGGCGTCGAAGGGCCTGACCCCGTCGAATGCGCGACCGTTGATGCGCGCGCTGGACGCGGTGGCCAAGCGCGAGGACCCGTCGCGGCCGACCACCATCGCCGCCTGTTGCGAGGTGCTGCCGGGCCAGACGGACGACGGGCGCGATCGCACCGCCGGCACCGCCGATACGGTGGCCTACAACCTCTATTACGGCTGGTACGTATCGGGCCGGGTGGCAGATGCGACGCGGCTGGGCGCGGTGATGCGCGGTTATCACCGCGAAAATCCGGCGCTGCCGGTCGGTGTCGGTGAATATGGCGCGGGCGGCGCGATCACACAGCACACCGACAATGTCGATGGCGGCAAGATCGAGAGCATCTACCGCCCGCAGGCCGAGGAAGTGCAGGCGGCCGTCCACGAACTGTCGTGGAAGGAGCTGAAACCGCTCGATTTCCTGTGGGGCACCTGGGTCTGGCAGATGTTCGACGCCACCAGCGACCTGCGCGAGGAAGGCGACAGCACCGACATCAATACCAAGGGGCTGGTGACGTTCGACCGGGCGGTGAAGAAGGACGCCTTTTGGTTCTACAAGGCGGCATGGAGCAAGACGCCGGTGCTGTATCTGGCGGGGCGGCGCTATGTCGACCGCGCCTATCCGGTGGTCGATATCCGCGCCTATTCCAACGCCGCGCGCGCCGACCTGACCGTCAACGGCCGGTCGATCGGCAGCGCGACGTGCAGCGACGGCGTGTGCGGGTGGCCCGACGTGCGGCTGTCGTCGGGCGAGAACATGGTGGTCGTGACCGCAGGCGCACAGCGCGACGCCATGACCCTGCGCTACGGCGGGCCGGAGCGCGCGATCCACGTCCGAACCGGCACGCTGGAGGGCGTGACGCTGGCCGATGGCACCCGCTACGGATCGGACGATTTCTTCGATGGCGGGCTGGGCCATACGCTCAACCCCTATCAGCGCGAACTCTATGCCGCCGACCAGACTCGCAAAGCACCGAAGGTCGTCGCCGGCGCGGCCGACCCCCGGTTGTATGCCAGTTGGCGCGCGGGCAAGGCGTTTCGCTACGCGCTGCCGCTGCCCGATGGGCGCTACCGCGTGACGTTGTACCTGTTCGACCCGACCGAGACGGCACCGGGCAAGCGGGTGTTCACGGTCCGGGCCGGGAATGGCGCGGCGCAACGGATCGACGTGGTGGCCCGCGCCCGCGGCGGGCTGCGCGCGACGACGGTGACGCTGCCCGCCACGTCAATCGACGGGCGATTGTCGCTGTCGTTCGACGGTGTGGTGGGTGAGGCGATTGTCTCGGCGATCGACGTCGTTGCGCAGTAAGGACCGGGGGAGGGGGCGGGCCCCTCCCCATCAAGCCGCCGGGTGGTCACCGAGCGTGAAGATGCGGTCCATCGGATACCAGGAGCCATCGGGGCCGGCGGCCGGGATCGGTTGCTGGAAGCGCAGCATCTTGGCGACCCAGGCGACGACCGCCGGATTGGCGGCATCTGCGGCGGCCTTTGCCGCCGGGTCGTAGTGTTCTTCCGCCTCGATCACCATGAACAACCGGTTGCCCGCGCGCCAGATCTGCATGTCGGCGATTCCGGCATCGCGGATCGACCGGGTCACTGCCGGGTCGGTGTTGCCGACCCGGTGCCAGTGTTCATATTCGGCGATCAGCGCGGCATCGTCGACAAGGTCGAGCGCGAGGCAGATGCGCGTCGTCATGCGTTGGTCCAGCCGCCGTCGATCACCTGCGCGGTGCCGGTGGTGTAGGACGATGCGTCGCTGGCGAGATACAGCGCCAGCTCAGCGATCTCGCGCGCGGCGCCGATGCGGCCCATTGGTTGCCGCGCGACGAATTCGTCGCGGGCCTTGTCGGCGTCGCCGGTGGCGGCCAGCCGCTCGTCGAGCGAGGGCGACTGCACCGTGCCGGGGCAGATCGCGTTGCAGCGGATGCCCTGTCCGACGAAATCCTGCGCGACCGATTTGGTGAGGCCGATGACCGCCGCCTTCGACGCGCCATAGGCGAAGCGGTTGGGCACGGCGATGATCGATCCCGCCACTGACGCCATGTTGACGATCGACCCGTGCCCCTGCGCGATCATCGCCGGCAGGAAGGCCCGAATCATGCGATAGGCTGAGCGGATGTTCAGATCGAACGAGAAGTCGAAATCCGCCTCGTCGGTCGTGAGGATCGTGCCGGCATGGACGAACCCGGCGCAGTTGAACAGGATGTCGATTGCGCCCACCCGCTCGCCGAACGCGGCGATCGCCGCCGCGTCGCGCAGGTCGAGCGCCACCGTCTCGCATCCCGTCAGCGTGGCGAGCGCTTCGGCGTTGATGTCGGCGGCGATCACCCGCGCGCCTTCGGCGACGAACAATTCGGCGGCGGCGCGGCCGATGCCTTGGGCGGCGGCGGTGATGACGGCGGTCTTGCCTGCAAGGCGCATTGGAGGTGGTCTTTCGTTATAGAGGAACGGGGGTGTCGGCCCGGATCAGGCCATGGTCCTTTAGGTCGCGCCACAGCGCCTGGGGGATCGCGGTGTCGATCAGCGCGGTCGCTTGTGTCACCTGGTGCGGGCTGGCCATGCCGGGGATGACCGACACGACCTGGCGGTGCGCCAGCGGCAGTTGCAGCGCGGCGGCGGCCAGCGGCACGCCATGCGCCACGCACAGATCCTCGATCGCGCCGACCCGCGCGACGATCGCGGGCGGGGCCGGCTGGTAGTCATACTGCACCTCGCCGCCATGGCGCACGCCCTTGGCGAGAATGCCGGAATTATACGGACCACCCAGCACGATCCTGACGTCGCGCGCCTCGCACAGCGGCAGGAAGGTTTCGAGCGCATCCTGTTCGAGCAGCGTGTAGCGCCCGGCGAGCAGTACGACGTCAATCTCGCCGACCGCCAGCACCTCCTCGCACACCCGTGTCTCGTTGACGCCCAGACCGATCGCGTCCACTGCGCCGCCGTCGCGCAGTTCGCGCAGCGCGCGATATCCGCCTTCCATGAATTCTGCGAAGCGGCGGGGATGATCACTGCCATGCGCCATCGCGCCCAGATCATGGACATAGAGGATATCGATCCGGTCGCGCCGCAGCCGTATCCGACTGGCGTCATAGGATCGCATCACCGCGTCATAGCTGTAATCGAACACGCTCTCGAACGGTTCGGGCGTCACGAACGCCTGCCGCACTACCGACAAATCGGTCCCCGGCGCGACGCGATCTAGCCGTCGCCCGACCTTGGTCGAAACGATCGCCTCCCCACCCGGATCGAGTTCGGCCAGCGCGTGGCCGACGCGCTTCTCGCTCAGGCCGAATCCGTAATGCGGCGCCGTGTCGATGTAGCACAGCCCGGCATCCCATGCGGTGCGCAGCGTCGCGGCGGCGTCGCGATCGGGGACCGAACGATACAGGTTGCCGATCGATGCCGCGCCGAACCCCAAAGGCCCCATCGTACCGAAATCGACCATGACGCGCTCCAACAGACGTTCCGTCCGCTAAATAACATCATACGTCATACGTCAATGGCATAAAACTCGCGGGCGGCACCTTCGAACAGCCGCGCGACCCCATCGGACGTGGTTGCGCCGATCAGATCGATCGTCGCCGCGATCCAGTCGGCATAGCTGTCGCCAGCATGGCGCAGTACCGGCCAGTCGCTGCCCCACATCAACCGGTCGCCGAAACACGCCACGAGATGCGCGACATAGGGGCGTAGCGAGGCAGAGGTCTGCCCTACCGCCTGTTCGGTGCGCAGCCCCGACAGCTTGCACCACAGGTTTGGCAGCAGCGCCAGCGCGGCGATGTCGGCGCGCCACGGATCGAGTTCGCCCCGCGCCGCGTGCGGTTTCGCGCCATGGTCGATGACAATCGACACCGCAGGCCAGCGCGTCGCGAAGCGGTGGAGGAGGGGCAGGTGCCGTGGTTCGACCAGCGCGTCGAAGCGCAGGTCGTGGGCGATCATCGCCTCGATCGCCGGGGAAAGGTCCGCGCGCAGCATCCATTCGGAATCGGCGATCCCCTGTAACATCGGGCGCAATCCGCGCAGCCGGGGGTCGCGGGCGAGGGTGGCGATACGCTCCGGCGCATCCGCCGCCGACAGCTCGACCCAACCCACGATGCCCCGGATCGATGGGTCGTCGAGGGTCAGCATCCAGTCGGTATCGCGGTCGTCGGGCTGCGACTGGACCAGCACGCAACCGGTCAGGTTCAGCCCGCTTGTTTCTGCTTGCAGGTCGGGGGGCAGGAAATCGCGGTACAGCGCAGGCCATTCGGCATCGGGCCAGGACTGTCCCGGACCACCAATTTGCCAGAAATGGACATGCGAATCGAAGATGCGCATCGTGACGGTCAGCGGCGCGGCTTGCGGGCAGCGCGGCGGCGTGCCCACGACGTTTCGATATGGTCGCGCATCGCCCGCGAGGCCCCCTCGGGATCGCCGCGCACGATCGCTTCGTAGATCGCTTCGTGCGCGGCATGGGTTTCGCGGACATGCTCGACGTTCAGCTTGCCGCTATAGCCATGATTGCGCAGCGCCTCGGCCTGCACGCCGTCGATCACCGCCTTGCTCAGCTTGTCGCCCGAAATCCGCATCACGATGTCATGGAACGCCACATCCTCATGCACATAGGCGGCCGGGTGCGGGATCAGCCGTTCCAGCTTCGCCATCTGTCCGGTCAGTTCCTCGACCGCCTCGGGCGTGCGGCGTGCGGCGGCCTTCGCGGCCATCGCCCCTTCGAGCAGCGAGCGTATCTCCGACAGGTTGTCGAGATAGGCCAGCCCGTCCTCCCGCTGGAACAGCGCGCCGAGGATCATCGGGTCGAGCATGCCCCATGCGCCGGAATCGCGCACGATCGTGCCACGGCCCTGCTGCGATACCACCAGCCCCTTTTCGGTCAGCGCCATCGTCGCCTCGCGGATCACCGTGCGGCTGACCCCGTACATCTCGCCCAGCATCCCCTCGGGCGGCAGCGCGGTGCCAGCCGGATAGGTTTCGGTCACGATCGCCTTCACCAGATCCTCGACCACCGCTTCGGCAAGGCGGGGGCGACGGCGGATACGAAGCGATTCCGCAGGCAGGATATCGGTCATGGGTGTCGCGTCTCGTTGCACAATGGGATGGACATGGTCGCACAGGTGGCCCGGTCGGCACGGCTTCGTCAACGCCTTGCCAAGCTGAAAGATAATACGTAATATGTTTGTCTGCCACAGGTCGGTCTGTCGGCTTGGGGGAGGGCTTGGATGAAAGTAACCGGCTATCGCAGCCTTGTCACTTCGCATGATTGGGGACGCCCGGTCGGCGACGTGAACGGCGTGATCGCATCCGGCGTCACTGACGTGCCGATCCTGATTCTCGAAACCGATGCCGGGCTGGAGGGCGTGGGGCTGGGCCAGCATGCCGATATCGCCCGCGTGTTCGGCGCGGTGGAGGGGCAGGACCCGCGCGCCGCGCCCGCACTGTACGACAGCATGCTCTCGCACGTGTTCAAGAGCGGCCATGCCGGGCTGACCTATGGCGCGGTCGCCGCGATCGACATGGCGTTGTGGGACCTGAAGGCGAAGATGGCGGACGAACCGCTGTGGCGCACGCTGGGTGCCGCCGACCGGTTCGTGCGCGGCTATGCCTCGGGACTGTGCTACGGGCTGGACGACGACGGCTTCGCCGCGCTGTACGCGCGCTTCGCCGAGCGCGGGTTCAGCGCCGCCAAAATCAAGGGCGGTCGCGACCTCGCGCGCGATATCCGCCGGCTGAAGCAGGTCCGCACGATCATGGCCGGCAACAGCGTCGCGCCCGCGCTGATGCTCGACGTCAACGAGAGCTGGAACTGCAAGCAGGCGGTCCGCCATCTGGCCGAGATCGAGGCGGCCGGCATCGACCTGACGTGGATAGAGGAACCGGTCCGCCGCTGGGACACGCACGGGCTGGCGGCGGTGTCGCGCGCTGCGCGCTGCGCGGTGGCGACCGGCGAGAATCTGACTGGGCTGGAACAGTTCGCGCCGCTGCTCGATGCCCGCGCGGTCGATGTGGTGCAGGCGGGCAGCGTGTGGGGCATCACCCATTTCCAGCGCGTCGCCATCGCCGCGCATGTCCGCGACCTGCCGGTGTCGCCGGTCGGCTATGACGGCAATCCCATCGCGCATGCGGCGGCGGCGGTGCCGAACATGATCGGGATCGAGGTTCAGGACCTGCAATGGCCCGCCGGCCTCGATATCGATCAGGACATTGCCGACGGCGGCATCGTGTTGGGCGACCGGCCGGGGCTGGGCATCGTCGTGGACGAGGCGCGGATCGCGCGCGACCGGGCCGACGGGAGCTGGAACACCAACGGCGGCCCGCACCGCCGCCCGCGCGAGGCCGGGTTGCGGCTGGTTCCCGATACGGAGGTGGTCCGTTGACCCTGCCGAATCCTACATCGGCCCCGTCGCCCTATGTCGCCGGCAGCGCGCGGCGGCGGTTGCAGCTTTCACTGATGGTCAATTTCTTCCTGTTGATGGCGTTGTACAGTGGCGTCCTCGGCGTCCTGCTGCCCAACCAGATCGCGGAACTGGACGTGGGGAACAAGGCGAACAACCTCGCGCTGCTATTCGCCATCACCTCGATCTTCTCGACACTGGCGACGCCGATCGCGGGCGCGCTGTCCGACCGGACGCGCAGTCGCTGGGGGCGGCGCGCGCCATGGATCGCGATCGGATCGCTGTTCGGATCGCTCGCGCTGTTCGGCGTGTCGCTGATGACCAGCTTCTGGTCGCTGATCGTGCTGTGGGTGATGGCCGCCGTCGCCTATAATTCGATGCAGCCGGCGATGACGACGCTGATCGCCGACCGCTTCGCCTCCGAAGTGCGCGGCAACGTGTCGGGCATCGTCGGCGCGGGCATGACCGCAGGACTGACCGCCGGCACCGTCGTCGCGGGCTATCTCGCAGGGCAGGCGGTGCTGGCGTACGGCCTGTTCGCCGCCGCCGTCGCGGTATCCGGGCTAGCGTTCGTTCTGCTCAACCGCGAACCGTCGAGCGCGCGCGCGCCGCATCGTCCGATCCGGTGGGGCGAATTCGTGCGCGGCTTCTGGATCAGCCCCGTCAAACACCCCGACTTCGCGTGGGCGTTCCTTAGCCGCTTCACGATCTACATGGGGTATCAGGCGGTCGCGGCCTATCTGCTGTATATCCTGCGCGACTATATCCGGCTGGGCGACGGCGAATCGAACGTCGCGATCGCCAACATGGCGATCGTCACCCTGGTCTGTCTGGTCGCGTCGTCGCTGCTGTCGGGATGGCTGTCGGACCGGATGCAGCGGCGCAAGCCGTTCGTGATCCTCGGCAGCCTCATCATGGGATGCGCGATGGTCGCCCCGCTGGCGCTGCCGTCGATGACGGGCATGTGGATCTACGCCGCCGTCATCGGGGTCGGCTACGGCATGTTCATGTCGATCGACATCGCGCTGATGACGCAGGTGCTGCCGCAAAGCGCGCTGGGCGACGAGGGGCGCGATCTCGGCGTGCTGACCACCGCCGTCAACATTCCGCAGATCATCAGCCCGGTGATGGCCGCGACACTGCTCGGGCTGACCGGCGGCGACTATCGCACCATCTTCGTCGCCGCGATCTTGTTCGTGTTCGGATCGGCGTTGTGCATCCTTCCCATCAGGTCGGTTCGCTAAAGGTAATACGTATTATCATCATTTGACACTGACGATATTTCGTGGTCAAAGCGGGCAAAGATAAAAAGGGAGAGGGTTATCATGGCGTTATCGGCCCGTCGTTTGCGTACCTGCCTGTTGGCGGCTCCAGCGCTCAGCGCGCTCGTTCTGGGCAGCGCCGCTGCCGCGCAGACCGTCGATCCGGTGCCGGTCGCCAGCCCCGCCGGCGAGGGCGAGACCAGCCAGCCCGAGGACATTGTCGTCACCGGCATTCGCGCCGCCGAACGTGCCGCCATCGACATCAAGCGCAATTCGGTGGGCGTGGTCGATTCGATCGTTGCCGAGGATCTGGGCAAGCTGCCCGACAACAACGTCGCCGAATCGCTCCAGCGCGTCAGCGGCGTCACGATCGAGCGCAATCGCGGCGAGGGGCGGTTCGTCACCGTCCGCGGCTTTGGGCCGAAGTTCAACGCCGTCACCGTCAACGGCCGCACGCTCGCCACCGACAACAACGGCCGCGAATTCTCGTTCGACGTGCTGCCGTCCGAAATCATCTCCGGCGCCGACGTCTACAAATCGCCGCAGGCCAACATCAACGGCGCGTCGATCGGCGCGACGGTCGACGTGCGCACGCTGCGCCCGCTGGACGGCAAGCGCGGCGTCAAGTTCGCCGGATCGGCCGGCGGCATGTATTCCGAACTGGCTGACACCTATAATCCCGAAGTATCGGCGGTCGGCAGTTGGAAGAACGATGCCGGCACCTTCGGCGTGGCGCTGGCCGGCGTCTATTCCAAACAGGAAAACCGGATCGACGAATTCACGATCGGCGCGGGCCATGTCCGCCGCTCCAGCACCGACTCCTATTATAACCTGAACGGGGTGCGCAGCGGCCGGATCGGCGCGGGCGTGGCACCATTCACCGGCATCTCGATGCCCTCGAACCTGTCGCCGTTCTTCTTCGAACGCGAACTGACCCGCTGGGGCGTCAACGCCTCGGTTCAGATGCGGCCGAGCGACAAGTTCACCGTCACGATCGACGGCCTGTATTCCAAGGCGCGCTTCGTCGAACAGCAGACCGGCCTCGCCTACGACTTCGCCGGCGGCATCCTCGCCGAACAGGTGGTCGAAGGCGGCGAGGCGGTGTTCCAGCGCTATACCGGCGGTTTCGTCGACCAGATCATCCAGTATGACGACCGCGACGTGACCACCGACCAGTTCGGCATCAACGTCGACTGGAAGCCGACCGACGCCCTGCGCGTCCGGCTCGACGGGTCGCTGTCCGACGCGCGCCGCCGGGGCAAGGAGAACAACCTGTTCACCACCATCCGGCGCAAGAACGTCAACCTGTCGTTCGATCGGCGCGGCGGCAGCCCGATCTATCAATATGCGTTCAGCAGCCCGACCTACGCCAATGCCGCGACCAATCCGCAGGGGATCACCGCGCATTACTATATCTGGGGCGGCGGGTCCGACATCGACGACGAGATCGAGGAATATCGCGCCGACGTCGACTGGAAGCCGGGCAACGGGCCGTTCACCCTGTCGGTCGGCGCACTGGCGCAGAGCCGGATCAAGACAATCACCGCCGACGAAACCTCGTTCGCCGAGCAATGCGCCTATTGCGACTCCAACCGCGTACTGCCGCAATCGCTGTTCCAGCCGACGAACCGCAATTTCTTCAAGGGCGAGGGCGGCGACATCATCCGCGACTGGCTGATCTACAACCCGCGCGAGCTGGTGCAGACGATCGACCAGTTCGCCGCGCAGGACGGCAAGACGTTCAACCCGGCAGTCTTCTCCCCCGCCGCGTCGTCGGTGGTCGATGAGAAGGTGAAGATCGGCTATGTCATGGGGGCGCTCGACACCCGGATCGGCGACATGCCGCTCGCGATCAACGTCGGGCTGCGCTACGAGAATACCGACTATACCTCGTCCGGCGCGTCGCGCACCGTGCTGAGCGCGCGACCCAACGGAGCGGGGCAGAACATCATCACCGTGTCGCCGGTCGTCCCGGTCGGCTTCCGTGGCAAGTACGACGACTGGTTGCCATCGATCAACGCCCGCCTGTCGCTGACCGAACGACTGCTGCTGCGCTTCGCGGCGTCCAAGGTCATCACCCGCCCGACTCTGTCCGACCTGTCGCCGCGCCAGACGATCCAGACGAACCCGGGCAACGAGACGATCCGTCGCGGTAACCCCGACCTGCAACCGTTCCGTGCCAAGCAGGCCGAATTGGGCGCGGAATGGTATTTCGCCCCCAATTCGCTGCTGAACGCCGCCGTGTTCTACAAGGATATCGAATCCTTCGTGACGCTGGTGACGACGGCGCAGGTGGTCGACCAGGTATCGTTCCAGGTGACGGTGCCGGGCAACGGCAACGGTGCCAAGGTCAAGGGGTTCGAGGTCGGCTATCGCCAGTCGTTCGACAACTGGCTGCCGGCACCGTTCGACGGGTTCGGCGTCCAGACCAGCTTCAACTATACCGAGTCCGACGCGAACTATACCAACACCGTCGCCAACGTGTCGTTCGGGCTGGAGGGGCTGTCGAAATATTCGTACAGCCTCGTCGGCTTCTACGAGAAATACGGCCTCTCGGCGCGCGCAGCCTATACCTATCGCGACAATTTCCTGCAGGTCGCCTCGGGCCGCAACGGCGAGCCGGAATATTTCGACGCCTATGGCCAGCTCGACGTCAGCCTGTCCTATGACGTCGGATCGCACTTCACGGTGTTCGCCGATGCGATCAACCTGAACAGCGCGAAGGAGTTCATCTATTCGGTGAGCGAGAACCGCACCAAGGAATATCGCCAGACTGGCCGCCGCGTCTCGGCCGGCGTGCGGGTCCGCTTCTGATCCGCATGCCCTGTCCCGGCCGGTGCCGGGGCAGGGGGCGGGTCGCTCAGGATCGATCGTCGAGCGTCACCGTGTCGCCCAGCGCGACGTTCCGGCTGTCGAGCGCACCTACCACGGCATCGCGTCGCATCGGCGAGGCGATGCCGTCGACGTTGGCGCCGACCACGTCCCGCAACGCGATCACCGGCCGCTCGTCGGGCCGTTCGGTGCGCAGCGTGATGTCGCGGATCGTCAGGCGCCGGGCATGGCGGGCATAGAGGCCGGCGGCGGGCAGCGTGCCGAGGTAGCTCACCTCCAGGCTGGTTTCGCGACGATAGGGCGGGGTTCGCCGGGCGTCCTCCACGGTGCCGCCGCCGTGCGTCGTGATGTCCAGTCCGCGAAACGTCACGTCCTCGATCGGGGCATCGGCGATCCCCTCCACGCCGCAGGCGAAGCGCGGGTTCGCGCCCGATATCGTGATATCCTCGAACCGGATGCGGCGGACGCGGCCGACCGGGGTGCCGCGCGGCGCGCGCATCCGTGCCGCATGATGGACGAACAGCGGATGGTTGACCGGATCGCGCAGGACGATGCCCGATACCGTCACATCCTCCAGCGTGCCGCCGTCGACAATGCCAATCAGGATGCCGCGACTGTTGGTACAAAGGCAGTCGTTGATCCGCACGCCGCGAAAACCGCCGTTGCTCTCGGTGCCCAGCTTGATCCGCCCCAGCACGCCGAGGCCGTCGGGCGACCGATAGTCCGAGCGACGATAGCTGCCGTCGAGCAGCGACCCCATCGCATAGCCGCTGGTCTTGCAGCCCGAAACGAGAATATCCTCGCACGGCACCGCGCGGCCCAGCGCATAGCTGCTCTTCAGGACGATCGCGTCGTCCTTGGGCGCGTTGACCGTGCAGTTCAGGACACGGACGTCGCGGCAGGCATCGATGTCGATGCCGTCGCGGTCGGTATCGATCACCAGCCCGGTGATCTGCATGCCGGTGCAGCCATGGGCGATGACCGCGAAATGCCCGCCCTGAAGGATGGAGAACCCGTCGAGGCGGACGCCGTGGCAACGCATCAAGCCGATCGCCTTGTTCGCGCGGCCCACCGCCAGGCGTTCCGCCGGGTCGCGCAGCGCGAGGTCGCGCGGCGACACGCCGAGCGCAGCGGCCGAGCGGAACCCGGCGCGGCCGTGCCAGCGGTCGCCGGGGCCTTCCCGGTCCAGCCCCGGTCCGTGGATTTGGCCGGGGCCGAGAATCGCGATGTTCGTTAGCCCGTCGCCCCGGATCAGGCTGTTGTGGACATGGGTGATGCCGAAATCCTGAAACTGTTCCTCCAGATAGTTTTCCGGCGGGTCGTAGTGGGCGCCATGGACGGCGGGATCGGCGGCGACGATCGTCGCGCCCGCCGACAGCACCAGCGCGATATTGTCGCGCAGCCGCAGCGTGAAGCACAGATAGCGCCCGGGGGGCACCACGACGGTCCCGCCGCCGCGCCGTGCCGCCGCCGCGATCGCGCGGTTGATGGCCGGGCTGTCGATCGTGGTGCCGTTGCCGCGCGCGCCGTGGCGGCGGACGTCCTCGAACATGCCGGCGGCCACCGCCTGCGCCCGATCGGCAAGGCCGGCGGTGACCAGCGTCGCACAGGCGGCGGACAGGACGAACCGGCGGTCGACGGCGACGGGCGTTGGAATCACGAAACTTCTCCGCGTAAAACACAGTCTTGCAACCCGTTTAAACATAAGACATCATATGTATAGAGGCGGGGAGGACACCGCGCCGAGGAGCAGGAACGATGAACGCTGGTGCCCCCCGACCGCGCCGCCGTGCGACGGCGTGCGTCACGCTGGCCCTGGCGGGATTGCTGGCAAGCGATAGTGCGCTGGCGCAGGCGGTGATCCATGTCGCCCCCGACGGCAACGACCGCGCGACCGGCAGCGCGACCCGCCCGGTGCGGTCGCTCGAACGTGCGCAGGCGCTGGTCCGGGCGGCCAGCACCGGTGGCGACGTGACAGTCGTGCTGGCCGACGGGACCTATGCGCTCGACCGGCCGTTGCGCTTCACCGCCGCCGATGGCGGGCGGGCGGCGCACCGGGTCGAATGGCGTGCGGCGGATGGCGCGCGGCCCGTGCTGTCGGGCGGCATGGCGGTGCGCGGTTTTCGCCTGCACGATGCCGATCGCCACATCTGGGTCGCCGACGTTCCCAAGGGGGTGGACGCGCGCCAGCTATGGGTCGACGACCAACTCGCCGAACGGCCGTGGGTCGAGATCAAGGCCCGCGACGTGGCGTTCTCGGCGACCGGCTTCGATATCGTCAGCCCCGATCTGGCCTATGTCGCCATGGTGAAGCGCCCCGACCGGATGGAGGTGGAAGCGACCGGCTTCTTCACCGACCGCTATTCGCCGGTGCAGTCGATCGCCGGCCGCCGCGTGACGATGCACCAGCCGGCGTGGGACAATAATAGCTGGGGCTACGACACGATCACCCAGCCGATCTTTCCGGCGGATTCACGCCTGTTCCTCGTCAACGCGCTCGAGTTCATCGGCAAGGCCAACGACTGGCATGCCAAACCCTATCAATGGTTCCTAGATCCGCAGGAGGGCAAGCTTTACCTGCGGATCGCGCAGGACGACGATATTACGCGGCTGAACGTGGTGCTGCCCCGGCTCGAAGCGCTGGTGTCGATCGCCGGCACGCCCGCCGCGCCGGTCGAGCGGCTGGCGTTCAAAGGTCTGCGCTTTTCGTACACGAGCTGGATGGGGCCGTCGCGTCCCAACGGCTATGCCAATCAGCAGAGCGGGGCGTTCCTGTCCGACGTATCGCCGATCCGGCCGAAGGATGCGTGGCAGCGCTGCGGCTGGGGCTGCGTCGAGTTCGAATCGATGCGCCAGAAATGGCACCAGATGCCCGCCGCCGTTCAGGTCGCCGCAGCGCGCGACGTGAGTTTCGAGGGCAATCGCTTCACCCAGATCGGACAGGTCGCGCTGGGCATCGGCAATGACGCAACCGCGAACCTGAGCGGCATCGGCCTCGCCACCGCGCGTATCCGGGTGGCGCGCAACCATTTCGCCGTCGTATCGGGCAGCGCGATCATGGCCGGCGGCGTGCGCGTTGACGCGCATCATCCCGGCGACCCCGCGCTCATCAACCGCGATCTGGTGATCGAGGACAATGTCGTCGCCTCGGTCAGCCAGGATTACAAGGACAATGCCGCGATCCTGACGACCTATGTCAGCGGCGCGCGCATCGCCCACAACGACGTCAGCGACGCGCCGTATGACGGTATCGCGGTCGGGTGGGGTTGGGGCTATAACGACGTCGGCGGCAACCCGAACTACGACGAGAACCAGAAGGGCTACGTCCACAACGTCCGCTATGCGGCGCCGACGACGCTGCGCGACACGCTGGTCGAGTACAACCGCATCCATGGCGTAAAGACATGGTTCATGGACGGCGGCGCGATCTACAATCTGTCGGCCAACCCGAACGCGATCGTGCGCGGCAACCACATCTTCGACATCGACGGCAAGATCGCGATCTACCTCGACGAAGGCAGCAAGCATTTCAACGTGACCGGCAACGTCGTCGAGACGCGCGGCAAATGGCTGAACATCAATACCGCCGGCAAGATGTTCCGGCGGCGCATCTCGACCGACAATCTCGCGACCGGCAACTGGCATAATTCCAGCACGACCGGCGGCCGCTGGCTGCGCGAGATCGGCAACGTCGCGCGCGACAACATTCTCGTGCCCGACAGCGACTGGCCGGTCGAGGCGCAGGCGGTGATCGCGCGTGCCGGCGTGCGGCGATGATCGTTACGACGTAACCGGTTCGCCCCGGTTTCCCTTCGGCCGCCGCGTGCCCGACCGGCCCGGCGGCCGTTTTTTACTCCAATAGACCACGCCGCCGATCGAGCGGCAGGATGAGGTCGGCCCGCGCCGGCATCTCGTGCAGGATCCATCGCGTGAGCCGTTCGTAATGCGCGACGAACCGCCCGATCGCCGCGCGATCCATAAGCCCGTCGGTCGGGCGGCTCTGAGCGATCAGCCGGCGGCGCAGCGTGTCCTCCTGTTCGGCGCGCCAGTCCGTCACGACCTCGAACCCCGGCGCGGCGAGCAGCACCAGCCGTTCGATCCGTGCGAACAACGCGGCATAGTCCCCCGCCAGCGCCGTATCGACCGCGCGGCGCCAGCGACCCTGCGGGTCCTCGTCGCGCTCGAGCGCGTTGACCGGTTCGGCGAGGGCGGCGGGTCCCTGCGGCCGTGCGCCGACGCACCACCCCTCGAAGATCAGCAGGTCGAGGTTCGCCGGCGCGATCGGCCAGCATGCCGCCGGTTCCGGTTCGTCGCGCGCCTTGTCGAACCGGGGCAGCGCCACGCTGTCGCCCGCGCGGATCGCATCGATCACCGCTATGCCGTGCGCGACGTCGTGCGTCAGCGGCACGCCGCGTGTGCGCAGCAGTGGATGGATGGTGCGGGCCAGGGCATCGCGCGCCGCCCCGCCCAGATACAGGTCGTCGAGCGACAGGATGGCGACGCGCCAACCCTCAGCCGACAGCCGATCGGCCAGTCCGGCGGCCAGCGTCGACTTGCCCGACCCCTGCGCACCGCACAGGCCGAGGATCAGCGGACCCCGCCCGCGCCAGTCGCGCACCCGTGCCGCCAAACGTTCAGGTGATCCGGTCATCGGGGGCGCGTCCGTCGAAGAAGGCGTCAAGATTGTCGGCGACGCGCATGCCCATCGCGACCCGCGTTTCGTGCGTGGCGCTGCCGAGATGCGGCAGCAGCACGACGTTGGGCGCGTCGAGCAACGCCTGCGACACCACCGGTTCGGCGGCATAGACGTCCAGTCCCGCCGCCGCGATCGTGCCGTCGCGCAACGCCCGCGCCAGCGCGGCCTCGTCGACCAGCGTGCCCCGCGCGGTGTTCACCAGCACGCCGTGCGGCCGCATCGTCGCGAGGAACGCGGCATCGACCATGTGCCGCGTCACGTCGCCGCCCGGCGCATGCAGCGACACGACATCGGCATCCGTCGCCAGCGCCGCCGGGGTCGCGCGATAGGTATCGTCGGGCATGTCCCCGGCCCGGTGGCGGCTGTGGTACACCACCGTCATCCCGAACGCCCGCGCGCGCGCCGCCGTCGCGCGGGCGATCCGGCCATAGCCGATCAGGCCGAGCGTCTTGCCCGACAGGCCATGGCCCAGCAGGTGCGTCGGACGCCAGCCGGTCCATCGACCGGCGCGCAGCTCGCGTTCGCCCTCCGACGCGCGGCGGCTGGCCATCAGGATCAGCAGCATCGCGATATCGGCGGTGGCATCGGTCAGCACGTCGGGCGTGTTGGTGACGACCACCCCGGCACGCCTCGCCGCGTCCAGATCGATATGGTCGAACCCCGCGCCATAGTTGGCGACGATGCCCGCCCGCCGGCCGTCCGTTGTGAGGATGGCGGCGGGCAGCCGGTCGGTGACCGTGGGACACACCGCATCGTGATCCCGCATCGCCGCGGCTAGCGCCGGCGCGTCGAGCGGAACGTCTGACGCGTTGCGGGTGACGTCGTAGCGTTCGGCCAGCCGGTCCTCGACCGGTGCCGGCCAGCGGCGCGTCAGCAAGATGCGGGGGCGGGTGGCGGGCATGGCTCAGCGCCTCCGGAAATCAGGTGCGCGCCGTTCGGCGAACGCCGCCCGGCCCTCGCGCGCGTCGTCGGTCGCGAAGCAGATCGCCTGCAGGTCACGCTCGTACTCGATCGCCTTGTCCCACGGCATGGTGAAGCCCGCCCGCAGGTTCAGCTTGGCGGTTTCGGCGGCGATCGGCGCGCGCGACGCGATGACGGCGGCCATCTCGTGCGCTCGCGCCGTTAGACGCTCGGGAGCGACGACCTCGCTCACCAACCCCCATGCCAGGGCGCGATCGGCATCGATCATGTCGCCGGTCAGCAGCAGCATCGCCGCGTTCGACGGCCCGGCGGCATAGGCCAGCCCGGCCGCCATGCCGCCGCCGCCGATCCAGCCGAGCTTGATCTCGGGCGCGGCGAAGCGGGCGTTGGTCGATGCGATGCGGATGTCGCACGCCATCGCGGTTTCCAGCCCGCCGCCCAGCGCATAGCCGTTCACCGCCGCGATCACCGGCTTGCGGCACGCGCGTAGCGCATCGCAGTAATCGGCGCGATTGCGGAAATCCCATGGCGTCGCATAGCCGTCCAGCGTGGTGATGTCCGATCCCGCGCTGAACGCCTTTTCTCCTGCCCCCGTCACCACCACCGCGCGCACCGCGTCCGACCGGTTGCACTCGCCGACCGCCGCGACCAGCGCATCGGCCATCGCCGGGGTCATTGCGTTCAACTTGTGCGGCCGGTCGATCACGATCGTCGCGATGCGATCGGCGATGGTGAAGCGCAGCTCGTCGATCATGTTTCCGCTCCGGGCAGGTGATGCTGGGAATAGGCCGCGTCGACGGCGTCGAGCACCACGTCCGCCGGCAGTCCGCGCAGCAACCCGTCGCGGATCGCCGCCGATGCCGCCGTCTGGAACGCGATGGCATGGTCGTGGCGCGGACGGATCAGCGCCGCCTCGATCGTCGCGCGGGTCGCGCCATAGAATCCGCCGGCGGCGGCATCGACCGCCGGATTGGTCCATGCCGACCGGAACGACGGCTGCCCGTCATGCGCCGGAATGAAGCCACGTTGCGCTTCGTCGGACAACAGCCAGCGCAGATGGTCGAGCAGCTCGGGCGTCACCTTCGCACGGCGCGACACCGCAATGCCGGTGCCGCCCAGCGCCGATCCGATGCGGTTGCCGCTGGGTGCATCGGCATAGCGGACCTGTCCGTTGGCGGCATAGTTTACATAGCCATATATCAGCGGACACAGCACCGGACCGGTGCCGGCCGCCATCGCTTCCAGCAGCGCGATCGGGTTCATAGCTGCCGCGGCGCGCGTCGCATCGCCGGTCAGCCGCGCCATAAGAGCCCATGCCTCGCGGGCGAGCGGGCGGTCGACGAACCGGTCGCCCGGCCGCGTCGGCACGGCGGCCAGCGCGCCGCAGATCGACTGGAAGGTCAGCGCGGCATGCGGCCCGGCCAGCGACAGGGCGATCGGAACCCGCTCGGCCAGCGCCACTACGTCCGCCCAGGTCGTCGGCGCCGCGTCGTTCCAGTCGCGACGGATCGCCATCACCTGCGTCGCGGCATCGAGCGGTAGCGCCCAGTGCTGGTCCGCATAAAGATAGCTCGCCAGCGACGGCCCGATCGCCGCCATCGCCCATGTGGCCAGTTCATCGGCGGCGAACAGCTTTTCCAGCGGGATCAGGCAATCCGTCGCCACCGCCTCGCCGACGTGCGGATGGTCGAGCACCACCAGATCGTACAGCGCGCATTGCTCGGCGATCGGCCGCGACTCGAACCCCTCCAGCGGATGCCGGTCCCACACGACGAGCGTGCCGCCCGCCGCCGCCAGTGCATTGTAACCGCGCGGATGGTCCCAGGTCAGGCCACGAAAGCTCATGCGTGCTGCCGCACGACGCCGGATTCGATCAGCCGGTCGATCGCCTCCCGATCCAGCCCCAACTCGCCCAGCACCTCGCGGCTGTGCTCGCCCACCAGCGGTGCGCCGCGCGCGATGGCGGAGGGTGTTTTCGAAAAGCGGATCGGGAAGCCCGGTGTCTTGACCCGGCCTTCGGTCGGATGGTCATATTCGACGAAGGTGCCGTTGTGGCGGATCTGCGGATCGTCGACCAGATCGGCATAGCCATAGACCGGCCCCGCCCAGATATCGACCGCACGAAACCGTTCGAGCCATTGCGCACTGGTCGCCGACGGCAGCGCCGCCTTCACCCGCGCGAAGATCGCGTCGCGGTGCGTCCAGCTATCGCGTTCGTCGTCCAGTTCGGCGAAGAACGGATCGCCGAGCAATTCGCCCAGTTTTTTCAGCGGTGCCATCGCCAGCGTCACATAGCCGTCGCTGGTCGCGAACACGCCGTACGGTGCGCGGATATAGCTGTGGGCATGCGCTTCGGCCGAGCGGGTCTGCGGCTTGTTGCCGATGGTGAAAACCGATAGTTCCTGCATCTGGATGGTAGTGATCGCGTCGAGCATATTGATCTGCACCAACTGGCCATCGCCGGTGCGTTCGCGGTGGAACAGCGCGGCCAGCGCGCCCTCGAACGCCGAATAGGCGGTGACGGCATCGACCAGATATTGTCCGGCGGGCGTGGGCGGCTCGCCGTCCGCCCCGGCCGACAGCATCGCGCCCGACATGCCCTGCAACAACAGGTCCTGCCCTGGATAGCTGCGATACGGCCCGTCCTCGCCATAGCCCGACATCGAGACATAGATCAGCCGCGGGTTGATCGCCGACAGCGTCGCATAGTCCACGCCCAGCCGTTCGGCGACGCCGGGGCGATAGTTCTGGAGGAACACGTCGGCAGTCTTCACCATCTCCAGCAGCAGCGCCTTACCCTCCGCCGCCTTCAGGTCGACCGCGAACGATCGCTTGTTGCGGTTGAGCGACAGGAACGACACGTTGATGAGGTTGCCGGTTGCCCCGCCGGCCGAGGCATGGCGCTGCCATTCGCCCGAGGTCGGTTCGACCTTCACCACATCGGCGCCCAGATCGCCCAGCCGCTGCGCCGCGAACGGCCCGGCCATCGCGATCGAACAGTCGAGGACGCGGATGCCCTTCAGGATAGTCATATGGTCGGTCCTTCAGGCCATGACCCAGCCGCCGTTGACGTGCAGCGTCTGGCCGGTGATGAAACTCGCCTCGTCGGCGGCGAAAAAGGCGATGGCCGCGGCGATGTCGGCGGCGGTCCCGCGCCGCTTGATCGCCTGCGCGTCCAGCACCATGCGGTTGTACCCTTCCGGATCGGGGTGGATCGCCTCGGCATCGGTCGGGAAGGCTCCCGGCGCGATCGCGTTGACGGTCACGCCATACGGGCCGAACTCGCGCGCCCATGCCCGCGTCAGCCCGATCAGCGCGCCCTTTGACGCGACATAGGGCGAAAGATGCGCCCACCCGCCGGAAATGGTGATGCTGGCGATGTTGACGATCCGACCGAAGCCACGCGCGCGCATCCCCGGCAATGCGGCCTGCACCGCGACGATCCCGGCATCGACGTTCACCCGCTGGACGAACTGATGCTCCTCAATCGAATAGTCCTCGAACGGTTTCGACGGATAGATGGCGGCGTTGTTGACCACCACGTCGATACCGCCCAACTCGGCGATCAACCGGTCGAGCTCGGCGCGCAAGCCGGTGAGATCGGACAGGTCGACGGTAGATACCACCAGCCGCCCGGTATCGAGGGCGCTTGCCGCATCCCGCAGCTTCGCGACCTTCGCCGGGTCATTGTCGAGAGCGATCACGGTCGCCCCGCGCCGCATCAGCAGCAGCGTGGTGTCAAGCCCCAGTCCGCCCGCCGCGCCGGTATAGAGGATCCTGCGACCGATCATGACCGGCCCCGGATCGGCGGGAAGATGCCGCTGGGTTGCGGATAGTCCGCCTGCGGCTGGTGGGCGACCGCTTCGATGCGGGCGACGGCATCCGCCACCGCCGCCGCATCGGGCAGCAGGCGAAGCACGGTGTCGTACCGGCGTTCTTGCCCATGCTCCAGTTCGATCAGCTCGCCGCGATTACGCGCGAAGTCCTTGCCCATTACGTGGTTGGTCGATGGTTCGATGCCCAGCGCGTAATGGCCGGCGTGGAAGTTCTGCCACTGGTACATCGCCGGAAACTGGGTCTTCAGCGTCTCCACCTCGAAGCCGAAGCCGATCGCTTCGTTGACCAACGCGACGTTGACCCGGCCGTGGGGATCGGCGGCCATGTCGTGCTGCCACACCTGTTCGTGGAAATTGGCGATCGGCGCGGGGGCGGTGCGATAGCCGACGCCCTGCGCCTGATAGCTGTCGACATGCGCCGCCCAGACGACGTCGCGGATGGGCGCGACATAGCGTGCGCCCGGTGCCAGCACTGGATGGCCGACGTTGATATGGTAGCAATACATATGCGGCGTGCGGTAGAAACCGTGGTTGACCACGCGGTCGTGCAGCCGGATCTCGTCCCCGCCGACATCGGCTTCGATCCGGCGGATCAGGTGGAGGTCCTCGCCGAACACCGTCGATTGCTGCACCACACCTTCGGCCCACAATACGCAGTAGTCGCCGTCCCAATGCTCGCCATAGCCGGTCAGGCGCGCGGGGATCGTGCCGATGCGGCCGTGGAGCGACGACGCCACCTTGGCGCGCGGGCCGTAATGATAGTGCCCGGCCGGATCGTCGTGCATGAACAGCGTGTGGTCGAGGCCGCAGGTGATGTTCAGCCCCGACATCGACCGGAACCAGCCCAGCCCGCCTTCGCCCTCATAATCGTGCAGTCCGGGGTGCCGGAAGCCAGAGGGCGAATGCCATCCGACCGCGCGCCCGGCATGCTCGCATTCGGCAATATCCATCGCCCGGTCGATCAACACCGTGAAGCGCAGCCCGGTGCCGGTGCGGAATTCGAGCTGGCGGATACCACGCTCCACCCCGTCGCCCAGCGTCGACAGCCGCACGCCGGCGAACTGCGACAATGCCCCGGTCCGGGTCGCCAGCGTCCGCCGCGACATCGTCTCGCCGAACAGCGTGACCACCCTGCCTCTCCCCTCTATCGTAAGACGTATGATGTTTAGCTTTGGTGTCGGGTAACGTCAATCGTCCATCGCGAAAGTCCAGTCGCCCGATCCGATGCTGAACCGGACCATGCCGTCCGCGTCGCGCAGGTCGTGGATGGCAGGGTGGACGCGCAGCGCCCGGCCGCCCTCGCGCCACGCACGGCACATCGGCAGTTCGACGTCGGCGGTGGTATTGGCCGGAACCGACAGCGCCAGTCCGGTCAGCCCGTCGCCGTCACCATGCGTTCGCGTCGCGATCCGCCCGACACAGGAATCATAGGACGCCTCGACCCGCCCGACCCCGGGCAGCCACAGCGGCCGCACCGCGATTCGCCCGAACCCCGGCGCACCCGGCGCGATCCCGGCGAGCCGGCGATAGAAGAACCCGACCACCGCGCCGAAGGCATAATGATTGTAGCTGTTCATCGCGATATCGCCGGTATCGCCGTTCCACCGCTCCCACACGCTGGTCGCACCTTGCCCCGCCATATAGCCCCAACCCGGATAGTGGGTCTGAAGCAGCAGCGCCTCGACCTCGGCCAGCAACCCCGCGTCGGCCAGCACGTCGAGCAGATAGGGCGTGCCGAGAAACCCGGTCGACAGCGTCATGCCTCGTGCGCGGATATCGTCGGCCAGCACACGTGCGGCGGTGGCGCGCCACTCCGCCGGTACCAGTCCCATGTGCAGCGCCAGCACCTGCCCGGTCTGGCTGCCGTTGCCGACCCTGCCGCCTTGGCCGCCATATTCGGCGGCGAAGGCAGCGCCGATCCGCAGGCGCAGCGCGCGATAGTCCGCCGCCTCGTCGCGCCGTCCGGTCGCATCGGCCATCGCCGCCATCAGCTCGGCCGTCCATGCCCAATAGGCGGTGGCGCACAGTCCGCGCGGCGTTGTTTCGTCATCGGGCTTCACCGCATCGACCGACAACCAGTCGCCCAGATCGAGTCCGCGATCGTGACGCCACACGCCATCGGGATTGGCGGCGGCGACATGCGCCATCCACCGCGTCATCGCTGTCCAGTTCTCGTCGATGACCGCCGTGTCGCCGTAGCGCTGCCACAGTTGATACGGCAGGATCAACCCCGCCTCGCTCCACCCGGCGGTGACGACGGGCGGATAGGATTGCGGTTGCGGCACGACGATCGGATAGCCGCCGTCGGCGCGCTGAGCGGCGCGGACGTCGATCAGGAACCGGCGCAGGAAGGGGGCGACCTCCATGTTGAACGCCGCCGCATCGAGGAACACCTGGATGTCGCCCATCCACCCCATGCGTTCGTCGCGCTGCGGGCAATCGGTCGGGACGGCGAAGAAGTTCGACCGCTGGCTCCACAGTGCGTTGCGCCAGATCGTCTGCAACAACGGGGCATCGACGAAGCGCATCGCGCCGGTGATGCGGCAATCGCTATGGACGACGATGCCGACGACATCCTCGACCTCCGGCACCCCCGGATAGCCCTCGATCTCGACATAGCGGAAGCCGTGATAGGTGAACGACGGCTCGAACGTCTCGCGCGCGCCGGTTCCCGCCAGAATGAACCGGTCGGTCGCGCGGGCGAGGCGCAGGTTGGCCATGTCGACCGTGCCGTCGTCGCCGAGCAGTTCGGCGAAGCGCGCGGTGATCGTCGTGCCCGCGTCGCCCCGCGCGGCGATCCGTGCCCAACCCGCGAAATTCTGCCCGAAATCGAACACGAACCGGCCCGGCACCGGCTCGGCGACTGTCACCGCGAGGCGTTCGTCCACGGCACGCAGCGGCGGCGAGACGAGCGGCAGCAGCGCAACGTCGGGCGCGGTGCCGATGGCGGCGGTCGACCAGCCCGAATCGTCGAACCCGGCATGGTCCCACGCCGCGATCGTCCACCGCGCGTCGACCGTCTCGCCATCGTAGATTTCGGACCGCATGATCGGGGAGGGGGCGATGCGCCAGCCGGGACCGGTCGCGATCCGCTGCCGGCTGCCATCGGCATGGTCGATGTGCAGTTCGGCGCGCACCCGGCGCGGTGCGGGGCCGAACGCATAACGTTCGATCCGCCAGCCGAACGCGCTGGCATACCATCCGTCGCCGACCGTCAGTCCGATGGCGTTGGCGCCCGGCACAATCAGCCCGGTAACGTCGACGCTTTCGTAAAAGACATGGGCATCGGCGACGCTGATCTCGGGCGAGAGGATCGCGTCCGACACCCGTTGCCCGTTGATCGTCGCGATATGACTGCCGAGCGCCGTCGCATAGAGGCGGGCGGCGACGATCCCGCCGCGCGCGACGAAGTCGTGGCGCAGCAGCATCGCCGGTTCGGCCGGGCGCGGGTCGTTGCCGGCGTTCGATCCGCTCGGAACCGCGCAGGGCCAGTCGCCGGCGTCGAAGCCCGCATCCTGCCATCCTGCCGGCGGATCGGGCAGCACCCGCCACGCCGGTCCGCTGACGATCCGGTCGATCCGCCCGTCGGCGTGGTGCAGCCGGATCAGGCTGGCGAACGCGCCGCCATCGACCGGAAAGAAGCCGGTGACATCGGCGTCGACCGCGACGCAGACGCTGGCGCGGCCGGGCCGCAGCGTCGCCACGACCGGGGCGAGCGATCCCCAGAACGGCAGCGGACTATCATAGCCCCATGGCTGGTCGAGCGGCGCGGGCAGCCCGTCGATCCACACGCCGCGCAGATGATCCTTGCCCGCCACCGCGATCTCGGCATGCACCACGTCGGGCGGGACGAGCAGGTCGAGGCGGAAGCCGTGCAGGCGCGGGTCGAGCGCGGTGTCGCTCCATACCCATGCCATGCCCGCCATCCGGTCGGCAGCGGCAAGGTCGTCCTCCGCCTCAATCCAGTCGGCGCCCCATGTGTCTAACAGTCCCGCCTCGAACCATGCCGGACGGGAACCGGCCTGCCGTCCGTCGGCGGTGGCGATCTCGACCGACCATGACACCCGTTGCCGGGGGCGTGGCGGCGGCCCGCCATAGGGGACGGCGAAACTGGCATCGGAGGCCACCTCGCCGCTGTCCCAGACGACGGCCCCGTCCGCTTCGGCGCGGATGCGGTAGCGCGACTGGACGACGCCGTGGCCGTCGCTCTCGATCCGCCACGACAGGCGCGGGGCGGGGACGTGGATGCCGATCGGATCGACGATGGCCTCGGCACGAAGGTCGACGACGCGCAGGGTCATGCGGTGGCTCCGGCGGTAAGGCGAAGTGCAGGGTCGGCAAGGATCGACCGGTCGATCGCGGCGATCCGGTTCACGCCGGTCAGCGTCATCGCCACGGTCATCTCGCGCGCGATCAGGTCGACGAGCCGGGCGACGCCCGCCTCGCCCTGCGCCGCCAGCGCATAGATCCACGCGCGACCGAGCAGGACGCCCTTCGCGCCCAATGCCAGCATGCGCACGACGTCCAGCCCGGAGCGTATCCCGCCGTCCGCCAGCACGCTCAGCGCATCCCCCACCGCGTCGGCGATCGCGGGCAGCGCGCGCGCGGTCGAAAGCACGCCGTCCAGTTGCCGGCCGCCGTGGTTCGACACGACGATGCCGTCTGCGCCGATGCGCACCGCCTCCCGCGCGTCCTCGGGATCGAGGATGCCCTTGATGACCAGCGGGCCGTCCCATGCCGCGCGGATCCAGTCGAGGTCACTCCACCGGATCGACGGATCGAAATTCTTCGCCAGCCAGCCCATATAATCGTTCAGCCCGCTGTCGCTGCCCAGCACCGGCAGCAGATTGCCCAGCATGTGCGGCCGGCCGCGCAGCCCCACATTCCATGCCCAGTGCGGCCGCCCCAGCGTCTGCATCACCCGTCGCAGCGGCGCGCGCGGGCCGGACATGCCGGCATGGGCGTCGCGGTAGCGTGCGCCGGGCACCGGCATGTCGACGGTGAACACCAGCACGCCGGCGCCCGCCGCCTTCGCCTGCGCGATCAGGTCGCGCATGAACTCCCGGTCGCGCAACACGTACAGTTGGAACCAGAACGGGTCGGCGACCGCCGCGACCTCATCGATCGAACAGATCGACACCGTCGACAGGCAGGCGGGAACCCCGGCCGCCGCCGCCGCGCGGGCGGCCTGCACCTCGCCGCGCCGGGCGTACATGCCGCCGATGCCGACCGGACCCAGTGCGAGCGGCAGGGCGATCTGGCGGCCGAACAAATTGGTCGTCAGGTCGATGGCGGCCACGTCGCGCAACACCCGCTGGCGCAGGCCGATGCCGGCTAGGTCGGACACGTTGCAGCGCAGCGTCTCCTCGCCATTGGCGCCGCCATCGGCATAATCGAACAGGAATCGCGGCACGCGCCGTCGTGCGGCCTCGCGGAAATCGCTGGCGGAGGAAATAATCATCAGTAGGAGCTGAACAGCGCCTGCCGCGCCAGATTGAGCGCGGCCACCGCATCCTGCCGGTCCTGTGCTGCCTGCATCGCGGCGAAGTCCAGCTTGTCCAGCGCGCGCTCCACCGCCTTCAGGAAGCCGATCGCCGAATTGGCGGCGGCGACGCTGTCCTCGCGGAACGGGAACTGATCGAGCTGCCACACGCCCTCCCACCCGTTCTTGCGTAGGGTATAGAAGAACTCGAACAGCTCGATCGGATGGACCGAGCCGGCGATCAGATCGTCGTCCCACCCGCGAAAATTGTCGTTCACGTCCATCCCGAACAGCCGGCCGTGATCGATCGCCAGTTGCGCGGCGTCGGCCGGGCTTTCGCCGCCGTACAGCGAATGGCCGAAATCGAGCAGGATACCGACATTGGGCAGCCCCATCCGCTCGATGCCCAGCAGGGTGCGCGCGACACTGTCGTAGCTCATGTGGACGCGCGGTTCACGCGGCTTGTATTCGATGACGAATTTCAAGTCGGGGTTCTGTCCCGCCAATTCGGCCACGCCTTCGACGCTCATCCGCCACAGGTCGCGGTGGTCGACCTGGAACGGATAGTCCCACCCGTCCTGCCCCGGCCACAGCTTCACATAGTCCGCGCCGAAATGGCGGACGACGCGGGCGGCGTCGTTGCACATCTCATTGGCGAGGCGGCGGATGCCCGGATCGGGATTGGTGAAGGCGCCGCGCGCGAACTGCCGCGTATAGATTTCGGGCGTAATCCCGATCACCGACAGCGCGTTGCGCGCCAGCGCCGCGTCGACCTGAGACAGCGACAGGCTGGGATCGACGAAGGGATAGTTGATGTCCACTACCGACAGGTCGTCGACCCGCCCCGCCAGATCGATCATGTCGATCAGCGAACGGGTCTCGCCATAGCCATCGGTGGCGTAGCGATCGACATAGGTTGCGAAATGCCAAATCCCGGCACCATAGCGTTGCTTGCCCATCTATCGATCCTCCCGCGAAATTTTAGCCAAGCAACGCAATTGCGTTCCGGCAATAATCACATATAAGACGTCATATGAATAATATGTTCGCCACAGGCAATGACGATTTCGCCGCGCGCGCCGATCGGGTGCGTGCCAGGGCCAACTGGATGCGTCGGCGGCTCCTGGCGATGATCGTCGGGGCGGGGCAGGGGCATCCCGGCGGCGACCTGTCGGCGACCGATATCCTCGCCACGCTGTATTTCGACGTTCTGCGGATCGATCCCGCCCGGCCCGACGATCCGAACCGCGACCGGTTCGTGATGAGCAAGGGACATTGCACCGGCGCGCTCTATTCGGCGCTGGCGGCGCGAGGCTTCTTTCCCGAAGCCGAACTCGACACCTATCTCCAGCCGGAATCGCGGCTGAACGGCCATCCCAACCGGATGTATCTGCCGGGCGTCGAAACCAACACCGGACCCCTCGGCCACGGGTTTCCGGTCGCGGTGGGCATCGCCATCGCCGGACAGATCGACCGGGCCGACTACCGCGTCTTCGCGCTCACCGGCGACGGCGAATTGCAGGAAGGCAGCATGTGGGAGGCAGCGATGCTCGCCGGGCATCGGCGGCTGGGCAAGCTGACCGTCGTGGTCGATCGCAACCGCCTGCAACAGGGTGCGAGGACGGAGGATACGAACGCGCTCGAACCGCTGGCCGACAAATGGCGCGCGTTCGGCTGGGAAGTCGTCGGCGTCGACGGGCATGACGCGGGCGCGCTGCTGGCGGCGTTCGACGCGGCGGCGGCCCCACGCGACCGGCCGCTGTGCATCATCGCCGATACCGCCAAGGGTCAGGGCGTCAGCTTCATGCGCGATCAGGCGGGCTGGCATCATGGCGTGCCGAATGCGGCGCAATATGTCCAGGCGATCCGCGAGCTGGAAGCGGAGATGGCGTCGTGAGCGTCGCCGCGTCCAACCCGCACGGTCTGTTCGACTGCCGTGACGCCTATGTCGCCGCGCTGGAGGACATGGCGACCACCGACGACCGCATCGTCGCGGTAGTCAACGACTCGGTCGGATCGTCGAAGCTCGGCAGGTTCCGCGACCGTTTTCCCGACCGGCTCGTCAACGTCGGCATCGCCGAACAGAATATGGTCAGCGTCGCCGCGGGGCTGGCCAACGGTGGCAAGGTGCCGTTCGTCAGCGGCGCGGGATGTTTCCTGACCGCGCGGGCGATGGAGCAGATCAAGGTCGACTGCGGCTACAGCCAGGCCAACGTCAAGCTGTGCGGCATCTCCAGCGGCGTCGCCTATGGCGAACTGGGCGCGACGCATCACAGTATCGAGGATGTCGCGTGGTTGCGCGCGATCGACAAGCTGACGGTGATCGTCCCCGCCGATCCATGGCAGACCGATGCCGCGATCCGCGCCGCCGCCGCGCACGACGGCCCGGTCTATGTCCGCATCAGCCGGATGCCGGTGCCCGCGCTCGACCGGGACGACACCCCCTTCGCGATCGGCCGGGCCGAGACGCTGCGCGAGGGCGGCGACGTGGCGATCGTCGCCAGCGGGACGCTGGTTTACCGCGCGATCGCCGCCGCCGACATCCTTGTGGGTGAGGGGGTGGCGGCGCGCGTCGTCAACATGGCCACTGTGTCGCCGATCGATGCCGCCGCGCTGGCCGCGGCGGCGGCGACCGGCGCGATCGTGACCGCCGAGGAAGGGCTGGCGCACGGCGGGTTGGGCGGCGCGGTCGCCGAATGGTGCGCGCGCCATGCGCCGGTGCCGATGCGGATGCTGGGCTTTCCCGGCTTCCTGCCGACCGGATCGGCCGACTGGCTGATGGAGCGCTTCGACCTGACCGCCACCGGTATCGCGGCGGCGGTGCGCGACGTGCTCGGACAGCGGGCGGCGTGATGAGCCGCCCGGTCATCCTCGCGATCGATCAGGGGACGACCAATACCAAGGCGTTGCTGGTCGCCACCGACGGCACGGTCGTCCGGTCGCGGTCGCGCGCGATGCGCGTCGCCTATCCGCGGCCCGGCTGGGCCGAACAATCGGCGTCCGACATCTGGGAAGCGGTCGCCGCGCTGATCGGCGAACTGGTCGCCTCCGCCCCCGATGTGCGGGTCATGGGGGTGGCCATCGCCAACCAGCGCGAAACCGTGGTGATCTGGGACGCGGCTACGGGTCGGGCACTGACTCCGGCAGTGCTGTGGCAATGCCAGCGATCGGCCGGGCGGCTGGCCGCGCTGCGCGGGCAGGGGCACGAACCGCTGGTGCTCGCGCGCACCGGGCTTAGCCTCGACCCGCTATTTCCCGCCGCCAAGATCGCCGGCCTGCTCGACGCCATGCCCGGCGCGCGCGACCGCGCGGCGCGCGGTGAACTGCGCTGCGGCACGATCGACAGTTGGCTGTTGTGGAACCTGACCGATGGCGCGGTACATGCGACCGATCATAGCAATGCGTCGCGCACTCAGTTGTTCGATCTCGATCGGCTGCGCTGGGACGAGGATCTTGCCGCGATCTTCGACGTGCCGCTCGCCATGCTGCCGCAGATACTGTCGTCGGATGCCGCGTTCGGCACCGTCGCGCCCGGCATCACCGCGTTGCCGCCGGGCACCCCGATCCATGCCATGGTCGGGGACAGCCATGCCGCGCTGTTCGCGCACGGGATCGAGACCCCGGGCAGCGGGGTGAAGGCGACGATCGGCACCGGCAGCTCGCTGATGACGCCGACCGACGGGCGGGTGCGCTCGGCGCACGGCCTGTCCGGCACAATCGCGTGGAGCCGTGGCGGCGTCGTCCGCCATGCGCTCGAAGGGAATATCTCGGTGTCGGGGCAGGCGGCGGCATTCGTCACGACGCTGCTCGGGCTGACCGACGAAGCGGGGCTGACGGCGCTGGCGGCCACCGTCGCCGATGCCGGCGGAGTGACGTTCGTCCCCGCGCTGGCCGGGCTGGGCGCGCCGCACTGGCGACCGCAGGCGCGCGGGCAGATCGGCGGCATGACCCTGTCGACCCGCCCGGCGCACGTCGCGCGCGCGACGCTGGACGCGATCGCCCTCCAGATCGCCGACGTGCTGGTCGCGATGGAGGCCGATCTCTGCCGCAGCTGCGCCACCGTGTCGATCGACGGCGGCGCGGCGAAGAACCCGTTGCTGGGGCAGCTTCTCGCCGACCTGACCGGCCGGTCGATCCTTCGCCCGCATGCTGCCGAAGCCAGCGCGCTGGGCGCGGCACGGTTGGCGGCCGAGGCGATGGGACTGGACGGTGCCGACCTGCGACTGACGCCCGAGGCGGTGTTCGTGCCCGCGATCGACGCGCCGGCCCGGGCGGCGATGCGCGCCCATTGGGCAAGCGCGATCAAACACGCGGGGTGACGCGGTGCCGGGCCGGGCATCCCCCCGGCCCGGCCTGCCGTCCTACGCCGCCTGCCCCTCCATCTCCGCCTCGAGTTCGTCGAGCGACTTGCCCTCGTTGCGCGGTGCGCCGAGGTAGCCGATCAACCCGCTCAGAACCAGGAACCCGGTCAGGATCCAGGCCAGCGTCTGGAATCCGGTCGCCGTCAGCAGCGGCACGAAGAAGCTGAAGATACCCAGCGTGATCCGCACGATCCCGAACATCAGCCCCTGCGCCGTCGATCGCAGCAACGTGGGGAACATCTCGGCGCTCCAGAGCTGGAAGAAGGATTGTGCGCCGAACCCCTGGCCGATGCTCATCAGCACCACATGGAACAGCGCCATCGGCAGCGTCAGCGGAAAGATCGCCAGCAGCGACATGCCGATCACCTGGACGATCGCCGACACCAGGAACAGCGTGCGCTGGTTAACCCGGTCGGACAGTCGCATGAAGATCAGCCAGATCGACAGCACGCCGAGCAGGAAGCTGAACGACTGCACCGCCACCGCCATCGCCTGGCTCTGGTTGCCGACCGTGCGCAGGATATAGGGAAAGAAGAAGCCGTTGGTGCCCGCCCACAGGTTCCACATGCCGTACATGCCGATCAAAAACGCCATCGGCGCGATCCACTGCCTTGTCATCAGGTCGCGCAGCCGCGCGGGCTGCGCCGTCGGGCCGGCCGCCGGTGCCTTGTCCGCCTGCGCATCCAGCCAGCGTTGCGATTCCTTCATCCGCGATCGCAGGAAGGTCAGCGCCACCGCCAGAATGGCAAGGTGCGCGAACACGATCCGCGCGCCGAGCAGGCCCAGCGGTTCGAGCACCAGAAACATCAGCAGCACGACGACCGGGCCCAGATACCACAGCACCTGCGCCACGCCACTATGCTTGCCGCGCGCGCCCTTTGGTGCGGTTTCGGCGATCAGCGACCATGATGCCGGAATATCCGCGCCGACCGCCAGCCCGACGAGGAAGAAGCCGATCAGCACCATCCACGCATTCATCGCGAAGATCAGCCACAACATGCCGAACGCATAGAACAGCATGTCATATTGGTAGATCTTCTTGCGCCCGAACAGGTCGCACAGCCGCCCGCCGACGAACGCGCCGATGCCGGCGGAAATGGCGTTCGGCCCGAACGCGCCAATCAGCCCGACGAAACCGGGGCTTAGGTCATAGGCCTGCATCCACAGTGCGAGCGCGGCCGAACCCGCGACGATGGATCCGGCATCGATATAGTTGGCAAGCCCGGCCAGAATCGTGTTCTTCCAGTCGTTTCGGTCGGAACCGATTCCTTCCGCGATTGCGCCTTCCATTCCCTCTCCCTTCGGTTCTATATCATATGACGACATATGATAGTATGAGTTGCGGCGCAATCGGAGAGCGATGGTGACGGTTTCGCGAAGGACCATTTTGGGCGGTGCGGCGGCCGTGGCGACGGCGGCACTGACTCCGGCTGCCGCGGCCGGGAACCCACAGCGGGTCGAGCGCTGGGGACTCCACGAGATCGCGCTCGCCGGCCCGGCGGGCGGCAACCCGTTCGACGACGTGACGCTGAGCGCGACCTTCGCGCTGGGAACGGCACGGATCGCGGTGCCCGGCTTCTACGATGGCGATGGCATCTATCGCATCCGCTTCAGCCCGCCGTCGCTCGGGCGATGGACGTGGACGACGGCGAGCAACGTCGCCGCGCTCGACAGGCGAAGCGGGACGGTGGAGAGCGTGCCCCCGTCGGCCGGCAACCACGGCCCGGTGCGGATGACGCGCGACGGCTATCATTTCGTCCACGCCAACGGCACGCCCTATCGTCCGGTGGGCACGACCGCCTATTCGTGGGCGCTGCAATCCGATGCGCAGTGCGCCCGGACGCTGGCGACGCTGAAGGCCGGACCGTTCAACAAGATCCGGATGTGCGTCTTCCCGAACGTCGCATCGGTCGCGACCGATCCGTTCGTGCGCACCGGCGGGGGGCCGCGCGACTGGGACCCGACCCGCTTCGATCCCGCCTATTTTCGCCGGTTCGAGGACCGCGTCCGCCGGCTGGGCGAACTGGGGATCGAGGCCGACGTCATCCTGTTCCACCCCTACGACAAACTGCGCGGCTATTCGGCGATGCGGCGGTCGGACGACGAACGCTATGTCCGCTACGTCGCAGCGCGATTCGGTGCGTATCGCCATGTCTGGTGGGCGATGGCCAACGAATATGACATCGTCGAGGACAAGACGATCGCCGACTGGGACCATCTGTTCGCGGTACTGGTTGCCGCCGATCCGCACGACCGGCTGCGGTCGATCCACCAGCTCAACGTCTATTACGATCACCGCAAGCCATGGATCACCCATGCTAGCATTCAGCACGGCGCGGCGGTGCTCGACGACGGGCGGGTCCATCCGCACCGCAATTTCGCGCAGAAGGCGGTGATCTTCGACGAGGTGATCTACGAGGGGAATTCGGACAAGCGCTGGGCGCGGCTTACCGGCGAGCAACTAGTCGAACGTTTTTGGTGGGGCACGCTCGGCGGTGCCTATGTCGGGCATGGCGAGGTTTTCACCGATACCGGCAATCCCGACCAGTCGTGGCTGGGGCAGGGCGGCAGCCTGCGCGGGACCAGTCCGCCCCGGTTGGCGTTCCTGAACCGCATCCTCGCAAGCGTACCGTCGCCAGGGATCGATCCGATTCAGCAATTCTGGGACTATCATCTCGGCGGGCGCGATTTCACTTGGTATCTTAAATATTTCGGCAACAGCCGCCCGACGCGCTGGGACGTCGTCCTGCCCACACGCGCTGCCAATCCGCACCCCGATTACCGGATCGACATCCTCGACACATGGAACATGACAATCACACCGGTGGAAGGCGTGTTCCATATGGTCCAGCGCGACGAATACGACAGTCACGACCCTGCGCGGCCGAGTATTGTTCTGCCAGGGAGCCCCTATATTGCGCTACGTATAATGAAAGTGTAAAAATTCGCTAGACATTCCACGAATTTTTGAAACCGGTTTATTGCTAGGTGTACTGTGTATAGCCCGATAATATACGAATCACTGGAGTCATAAAATTAACGATCGTCAGTATTGGGTTTGGGAATTACGGATGTAAGGGCGGCAATTGGAACGGCTCGGAGCGACCGGATGATCCTAGAAAGCGTCGTTGCCAGCCAACGGTTAGTTTCTCCGGGTATGGTCAACAGCTATTACATTTATGCGCGGAACAACGGAACGCATGTGCCAATGGGATTGGCATGAGAATGGCTAGGGCGGCTCAGTAGTACGGTTCGTACCTTGGTACGCCGACCGGCGTGCCGCGGGCGAAGGATAATGCACACAAATAGACAGTACGACTCGGCCGTCCAAAAGAAAATTACTGGTACGTCAATGTTGAACTCATGCGCGTTAATGAACGAGCGGCCGATGTTGGGGATTCAATAAGGTGGTGTGAATGGCGGCTTGTGGGTCCTACCGCCTATCGGTGCACAGGTGACGAGCGCCACTTTAGAACCGCCCACGAGTAGATCACTCCTTGACGGCACCAATCTGCTTAAGCAGGTTCAAGTTGTCCATCAGAGCCCAATGCTCGACCAGTTTGTCACCTTCGATACGGAACAGGTCCATCACTTCGATATCGGTGCGCGTCCCCGTCGCCGGCGTGCCTCCATACTCGCCAGAGTGGGTCGCGACCTGACGTAAGTGAACGAGCACGCGGTCGCCTTCCGCCACCACTTGCACGATTTGATATTAGATGTTGGAGAAGCCGCCGTGTAGGACAGAGGCCAGCTTCCTGGTCCCCGCCGGCCCTACGACCGGGAAATCAAGTCCGGCGTCGTGGCGGACGAATTCGGGCGCAATATGCACTTCCCACCATTCCTCATCGCGGTCACGGAAAGCGGGAAAGTAGGCAAGCGCCAGCGCCCTGTTGGATTCGACTGACATAATCCGTTCCTGGAAAAGGGGCAGGCGGAGGGCCCGCCTCGCATAGATCAAGATAGCGGCGGTTGACCGTTCGATGCGGTGAGGCCACCGTCCACGGGCAGATTAACACCTGTCACAAAATGCGCGTCCTCACTCGCCAAGAACGCGATCACACCTGCAATGTCGGAGGGTTCGGCGCCGCGTCCGAGCGGGATGCGCTCTTCGAATTTGGCAATAAGCTCGGGCTGTTCCTTCATGCCCGCAGTCAGTGCGGTATAGGTCAGCGACGGGTTGACCGCGTTGACGCGGACGCCGTTCTTCGCCTCGTCCATCGCCAGAGCTCGCGTGAAGTTGCTGACCGCCCCCTTTGCCGCACAGTAGAAGCTGTGGTTCCAGTCACCGCCCAACCCCGACACCGACGAGACGTTGACGATGCAGCCCTTCGACTGGCGCAAGTGCGCGATCGCCGCACGGCTCATATGGACGACGCCATAGAGGTCGGTTTCGATCACCTTCGTGAACTCGGCAAAGTCGCCTTCGTCGACCTTGCCAAGGTGATCGACGCCGGCGTCGTTGATCAGCACGTCTATCCGACCGAACCGATCGACCGCAGCCTTAACCAATGCCTCGCATGCCGCGCGATCGGACACGTCGGTTTCGCGGGTCTCGACCGTGCCGCCGAACTCGCCCGCCAGCTTGTCGAGCGCACCCTTGTCGATGTCGCCCAGTACAAGCGTGGCACCTTCGTCGGCGAAGCGGCGAGCGGCGCCCTCACCGATCCCCGAGGCGGCACCGGTGATGACGACGACCTTGTCGGAAAAGCGCGCCATTACGCGTTCTCCGCCTGTGCATCGTGCTTGCCTTCGCAAAATTCCTCAACCAGCTTGGCGCAGAAGGCAGGCAGATCGTCCGGGCTACGACTGGTGACGAGGCCTTGGTCAACGACGACCTCCTGATCGACCCAAGTGCCGCCCGCATTCTCGATGTCGGTCTGAAGGGTCGGGAACGAGGTCAATGTACGGCCGCGGACCTGACCGGCCTCGATCAGCGTCCATGGTGCGTGGCAAATTGCAGCAACGGGCTTCTTGGCAGCGAAGAAGTCGCGAACGAACGAGACGACCTTATCCGATCCGCGCAGCTTGTCCGCACCGACGCAGCCGCCCGGGATGATGAGCGCATCGAACTGATCGGCCGAAACCCCGTCGATCGCCTTGTCGACCTTGAACTTCGCGCCGGGATCGAGATCGTTGTTGAACGTCTCCGCCTCGCCCGTCTCCAGGCTGACGACGGTGACCTGCCCGCCTGCTTCCTCAACTGCAGCTTTCGGTTTGGCGAACTCAGGTTCTTCAGTCCCGCGCGGCGCGATCAGGATCGCGATGTTTTTGCCTTCGAGTTTCATGATGGTCCTCTCACTATCAGCAGCACTGGCGTTTGAGCTCAGGCCGGGATGTCGTGGATGTCGGCGGTGTTGGCAGCGGCGATACCGTTCTCGCGGTGACGGAAGTCGCTGAGCGCCTGATAGACCTGCATGCGCGCACGCATCACGCCGCCCAGCGGGCGATGGACCTCAAGGCTATGGGCCGGGCGGAACGTCATCACCTCGTCGAAGTAGCGGACGCGGTCGGGACCATAGGCCGACTGCCGCGGCAGTCGGATCGTGGCGACGGTACAATATGGGCTTTCGCTTGTCGGCCAATCGACGGAGGTGTCCTCGATCGGCTGCGTCCCGGCATCGGTCCACAGCTGCGCCCGAAGCTCGAACACTGCGTCGTTGCCCTCGAAGTAATCGACCGCGGCATGGCGGAAGCCATCCTCATCCTGATGCGGGTCGAGCTGCCAATCGGCGAGCGCATGTTCCTCGGCTGAAACGGGAAAGGCCCCGATCTTCGCGACATGGTCGCCGTAGCGCACCGGGCACTGGCTGAAATATTCCTCGACCAGCGGGTGGCTGAAGGGGTGGCCATAAAAGTCCAGCGTCGGGCTTGGCCCCGCACCGACGGCGTTCAGCACCTTGTTGATGTTGCGGGCGACAGAGGCGGCCGCACTCTTCACCCCCTCGGGCATGGGCACCGTCAGCCCAATCTTCTTGGCTTGCGAGAGGAAGCCCGCCACGGTCCCCGCCGGGAAGGTCGTGCCGCTGGCGAGGACGAAGTCCTGCGTTGGCGCGTCATGGCCGGGCAGCTTCGTGCCCTCGACGCCGAACACCTTGATCGACATGCCGCGATGGGTCGAGACGCGATCGCCGAGCTTCTCACCGGGTCCTTGCGCAAAACGGACGGCGACATCGAACGTGCCTGGCTCCGCGAAGAGGCCCTGTGCTAGCTCGGGCGGCAATTCAGGCGCGACGATGAGCTTGCCGATCACGCAGGCCGTGCTCTTGGCATGGCTCGCCCGTACCGCGTGCCCGTCGCGCTTCTCGACGGTCTGGCTCTCTTGGGTCATGCCCTGGATGATGCCGTCGATGCTCTCCTGTTCGTCGGACTCCGGTGTTTCGATGTCGGGCGAATAGTGCAGATAGGTCATGGGATGTCCGATCACTTGGCGGGAGCGAAGGAGAACAGCTGCGTCTTGATCGACGGCGGTGCGCCGGGCGTGAACCAGTTGGTGTCCTGGATATGGCTGGCGGTGACGTACATCGTCCCGTCACGCCCTTCGGAGAAGGTGTCGGGCCAACGCAGGCGGCGGTCGGTCAGCACCGTCTCGACGGTCGCGCCGTTCAGCCGCTTGATCGCATAATCGGTCGGCGAGGTCAGGTAGAGGACGCCTGCCTTGCTCATCCACAGGCCGTCAGCGACGTGGGTCTGCGCGACCGTCTTCACCGCTGCCGCCCTGTCGGCCTCGCTGACGTCCGACCGCAGCCTGGCGGTGTCGATTGAATACAACGTCTTTCCGGTCAGCGCCTGGTAGTACAGCGTCTTGCCGTCTTTGGAGATCGCGATGCCATCGGCGGCGAAGGCTGGCTGGCGGCCATCGGGACGGACCAGCGGCTTGCCGTCGAGCGTGACCTTCACCGTCTTGTCGATCTGCGTCGAGGCGTGCCCATCGAGCGCGCGGTGGCTCTTGCCGCTTTCGAGGTCGACGACGATGATCGCGCCGCGCGTGCCACTGTCGGTGATGTAGCCGGTCTTGCCGTCGGGTGAGAAGCGGATGTCGTTCAGGTAGGTGCCCTGCAGCGCCACATCGCCGGGAACCGGGATCGTCTTCGTCACCGCGTTCGATGCCAGATCGATGCGGACGAGCTTGGGGGCGCCTTCGAGGATTTTCTCGTTTCCGGGCGCGCCGGGATCAAGCACCCAGAGGTTGCCGTGGCCGTCGGGCACGATCGACTGCACGCAAACGAAATAATCGCCGACCGGCAGTTCGTTGGCGCGGGCGTTGCGCCAGCTGTTCCACTTGGCGTCGGGATAGGGGCGTAAGGATCCGTCCTTCATCACCTCGGCAACAGAGATGGGCGCGTCGTCCGTCCAGCGAGGAAAGTTGACGAAGCGACGGCCATCCTCGGTCACCGCGACGCCGGTCGCCTGATGATCGAATTGTGCCACCTGCGTCAGCTGCGCGCTGCGTCCCTGGGCATGGGCGACTCCGGCTGCGGCAGCGGCGACCAGGCCGATGGCGGCGATCCCGGCGGCATAGGGGGCGGCTTTCTTCATGGTCAGGCTCCTGTCGATCGTATCGGTGAGCACGGCGGGGGCGCCGGCGAAGAGGGTAAGGAGGTGGCGCACCACCGCTTGCGGGTTCTCCCGCTGCGGAAAATGGCCGACCCCGGTCATGGTGATGCGAGCGAACCGGCCCGCGAATTTTGCTGGCACGCCCAGCGCGGTCGAGGGCGGATTCACGCCGTCGGCATCGCCGTGAATGTAGAGCGTCGGCAGAGACAAGGTCGTGGTCGCCTTGACCTTGTCCTCCAGCCAGGCGCTTCGTGGATCAGGCTCTGCTTCGCCCCAGCGCGCGCGATAGCTGTGGAGCGTCACGTCGACCCAGTCGGGATTGTCGAACGACTGCGAGACACGGTCGAACGTGGGCTCGTCGAACCATCCCGGTGGCGACCAGTTGACCCAATGCAGATGGGTGAACCCGCGCCGGTCCGAACGCACCGCCTCCGCCCCGCGCGCAGTTGCCATGAACCAGTGATACCATTGCCGCTGGGTCTGCTCGAACGGCGGCGTCGGCATGCCGCCCAGCCGCGGCGGGGTCGACAGCATCGCCATCCGCTCCACCCGATCGGGCCAGCCGACGGCCAGGGCCTCGGCGGTGTTCGATCCCCAGTCGTGTCCGGCGACCATAAAGTGATCAATTTCGAGCGCGTCGAGCAGTGCGATCATGTCGATCGCGAGCATCGCGCTGTCGCCGGTTCGGGGGGCGTCGTCATCGAGAAAGCGTGTGGCGCCGAACCCACGCAACGTCGGGACGATGACGCGGAACCCTTCCGCGGCCAGTGCGGGGGCCACCTGATCCCATGTCGACGCGTCATCCGGCCAGCCGTGGATGAGGAGCAACGGCTGCCCCTCCTCCGCGCCGTAAAGCGACACCTCCATGTTCAGGTAGCCAGTGCTAATCATCGGCATTCGTCAGCCTCCTGGCGGTGCAACCTTTTGCGTGCGGTGGTGGAATCGGCCGCTCCATCAAAGCTTTGGATTCACCAACAGGACCACGGTCAGAACGGCCAGCGCCCCGTTAATCTCCGCGCCGGCCGGCCAACGTTCAGCGTCTTGGGATCGCACGCCACCTTCGCCGGTCAGGCACGACCGCCAGCAGGCTCGTGGTAGGGGCAGCCGTTCACGCGGGCACGGAAGTCGGCGGAGTGTCGGTAGGTCTCGTTGCGAGCCCGGTTGATGTTCCCGAGCGGCCGGTGTGCGGCAAGCCCGGTCCAGATCGAGAAGCGCAGCTCCTCGTTGATCTGCTGGAACTTGTCCTCGCTCAGGCTGTCCTGTTTGGCCGCTCGGATGGTCGCCACGGTCTGGAAGGGCGCATCTTCTTGCTCCCACTCGACGGTCGGATCTTCGACAGGTTGCTCCTTCAGGTCGCGACAGAGTTGGACCCGCACCTCCCATTCCATCTCAAGCACCTGGGCCTCTGTCCGGATGACGTCGCGCAACGCATCGGGGCGGGTGCTGGCATCGATCGTCGTGCCGGTCTGATCGGTGAGGTCCTCGGACACGGGGAAGACAGCGAATTTGGCGATATAATCGCCATAGCGGAACGGCGTGACGCTGAAGTAGGTCTCGCCGAGCGGATCGTAGTTGGGTCCGCCGCCAAGCGTCTGCACCTTCGGGCTCTCGATACCGACCGCGCTCAGCACGGTGTTCACGCCGCGAAGCACCTTCGACATCGCCTCCTTGGTGCCCTCGAGCTTGTCGGTGGTGCCGGCCAAGAGCTTGAGGTTGCCTAGGTGTTTAGTCCCGGCATCTGGTGGATCGGGTTGACGATGAACCGGTCTGGCTCTGA
>NZ_LMLN01000025.1:0-82462 GCF_001421915.1 Sphingomonas sp. Leaf62
CAAGCGCAGGTAGCTTAACCTCGTGTCTACCAGACCGGCAGCAGCTCAGGTCGCTGCTGGGTGGGCGACAGGGGTAGGCTCGTCGCTCCGACACGGTTCGAACCTTCCCGTTCGGTTCGAGCAGCTTCAAGCCTGTCGAGAAGCAAACGAAGTTCTAAGCGGGATCTACATTCAGTTCGCTGGGCGCAGGAATAGCGTTCGATTCCCTTTCGTCACTCCCGCGCTGGCGGGAGTCCATATACGTCAGCGTCGCTAATCCAGCCAAACCGTCGGCGTCTATGGATTCCCGCCTGCGCGGGAATGACGAAATTCCATGGTTATCGCTGAATGTCGATCGGCCCCAAGAGACGGAGAGAAGACGGCAAGGACAGGTGCAGTTCTACCGCCCGACCAGCTCCACCACCCCGACCTCGATCACCGGTATCTCCCACGGATGCACAGCCACGATCGCCGCCAGCGCCTCGTCGATATCGGCTCCTTCGGCGGCATAGGTCTTGACCACCACCGTCGGCACGACCTCGGCCTCGCCCGCGCGGCCGGTGGTCGGCACCGCATCCGCGCCGCGCACGAAACTTTCCAGCCCGAAGCCGAGTTCGAACACGCCGCGATACGGGCCGATCGTGCCCAGCACGCCGCTGGCCCGGATCACGCCGACCACGCCGGCGAGTACCGGATCGTCGGCCAGCGCCGCCGCCTCGCCCGCCTGCAACCGCGCCAGCACATTGCCTGACACCGGGCAATGCACCCGCACGACCTGCATCGGCGTCCGCGTCACAGCAGCAGCCAGTCGTTGCGGCTGCGCGGCTTGATCTCGCCGCCGCCCTGCCGCCGCGCGACCTCGGTTTCGGCGGTGTAACGGACATCCTCGTCGCGATCGGTCAGGAAGCCGTCGAGCGAATCATCGTCGATCTCGGTCCACGCCCGCCCGCGATCGGGACCATAGCGCACCCGCGGCAACAGCCCCGGCAGCCGCGACCATTCGAGCAATTGCGCGATCGACGCCTCGTTCAGCATATCGCGCAGGTGGAAGGCGGTGACATAGGCATCGGGAAACGCGCGGTGCGCGGGCAGTCCGCGCTCGTGCTCCATCCCGTACGGCTTGCGCCAATAGCGCAGCATCTGGTTCGAAAAGCCGGGGCTGTCGGGCCATAGCCGCAGCGCGCATTTCCATGTGCAGATCCACTCGGCACCGTGCGTCAGCTGCGCGGTACAGAATTTTTGTTCGAAATCGGCACGATGCGCCGCCAGCGCCACGCGCCGCGGATAGGGGTCGAGCACGCGGCGCGCGATATCCTGCCACCACGGTGCATCGGCGACCTGTTCGTCGAGGATATGGTGCACCGCCTGCGTCACCGGCGGGATCGGACGGCCGGGATTGACGAAATGCTGTCCGCCGTCGCCCAGCAACTCCCAACGCCCGTCCTCGCCCAAGGCTACGTCCTGCCAGCCGACCTCGCACACGCCGTGCGCGGGGGGAGCCTGCCCAGTGGTTTCGAGGTCGACGACACGAATGATCTGCGGTTGCGCCATTTGCGACAAATGGCGCTTCAGGGTCGGAAAAGCCACCCCGGGGGCGGCGAGGGTCCTCGGTTAGAAGAAGGAAGAGTTGGTTCTCGCGAAGGCGCGAAGGCGCGAAGGGGTTGCGTTCGCACTACCGGCCCCGCCGACGGGAGACCGGCTCACGTGCGAGAAGAGCGAGACAAGGCCGCTACGCGAAAACCCTTAGCGTCCTTCGCGCCTTCGCGCGAACCAACCAGCTACGTCCGCACCACCCCGGACGCCGCCAACTGTGCGTCAACCTCGCCCAGCAACCGCGCTAACCCGTCCTCACTCCGCGACTCCGCCCGCGCCGTCAGCACATCCTGCGTGTTCGACGCGCGCAGCAGCCACCATCCGTCCGCCGTCGTCACCCGCGCGCCGTCGGTGGTGTTCACCTCCACGCCCGCCGCCGCCAGCCGTGCCAGCACTTCGTCGATTACCGCGAACTTGCGCGTCTCGTCGACCTTGAAGCGCAGTTCGGGCGTGGTCGCCATTTCCGGCATGGCATCACGCAGCTCGGTCAGCGACGACCCGCTCAGATGGATCGCGCGAATCAGCCGCACCGCCGCATAGGGCGCATCGTCGAACCCGAAATCGTCGCCGCCGAAGAACACATGCCCCGACATTTCGGCGGCCAGCGGCGCGCCGGTTTCGAGCAGCTTGGCCTTCATCGGGCTGTGCCCGGTCTTCCACATCAGCGGCGTGCCACCCAGTTCGGCGATCCGGTCGAACAGCAGCTGGCTGGCCTTCACGTCCGCGATGATCGTCGCGCCCGGCGTTTCGCGCAGTTGCGGTTCGGCCAGCAGCATCAGCAACTGATCCCCCCACAACGTCCGCCCCTTGCCGTCGACCGCGCCGATCCGGTCGCCATCGCCATCGAACGCCAGCCCGAAATCGAGGCCCTTGTCGGCGACCAGCCGTTTCAGGTCGACCAGATTGGCCTCTTCGGTCGGGTCGGGGTGGTGGTGCGGAAAGCGGCCATCGACTTCGGTGAACAACAGATGATGTTCACCGGGCAGCAACGCGACCAGCCGCTCGATCACCGGCCCGGCCGCGCCGCTGCCGGTGTCCCAGCCAATGCGATAGCTGCCCCCGGCATAGCCCGCCATCAGCCGTCCGACATAGGCGTCGACATGGTCGTGGTCGGACACCTCGCCCGCGCCGTCGTGCCAGTCGCCCGCCGCCGCCATCGCGCCCAGCCGCTGAATGTCGTCGCCGAAGAACGGACGATGCTGCAACACCATCTTGAAGCCGTTGTGATCGGCCGGATTGTGACTGCCGGTGATCTGGATGCCGCCATCGACCTCCAGCATCGCTTCGGCATGATACAGCATCGGCGTGGGGCCAAGGCCGATGCGGACCACGTCGACCCCGCTGGCGGTCAGCCCGGCGACCAGCGCCGCCTCCAGTTCGGGCGACGACAGTCGCCCGTCACGGCCGACCACGACCCTCGTACCGCCAGCGCGGCGCACCAGCGTCGCGAAACCGCGCCCGATCGCCTGCGCATCGGCGGCGCCCAGCGTCCGCCCGACGACCCCGCGAATGTCGTATTCGCGCAGCGAGCTGGGGTGGAAGTGGTGGGCCATGCTGGTATCCTCGCCATTACAAGGCGGTCGGGTTTAGGCCGAAGCGGCGTTGGTTAGTAGAAGAAAGAGGGGTTTACGCAAAGGTGCGAAGACGCGGAGGAGTTGCGTTCGGCGCAACGGCACCCGATCGCGAGACGTTGCGCAACGGGAAGCCCAAGCAAAAAAGCCGCTGGCGCGGGTGACGTCGCGCCGAACGCGACCCCTTCGCGTCTCCGCGCCTTCGCGCGAACCCTACCCTGCTTTCTGCCCTTAGTGCCGCAGCCGCCCCAGCAGCACGTCGCGCGCCGCATTGATCCGCCGCGCCAGATCGGCCGATCCGCCGCGATCGGGGTGCACCGCCTGCATCAGTCGCCGGTGCGCGGCGCGGATTTCGCCTACCTTCGCATCCTTGCCGACGCCGAGGATCGCCCGCGCTTCCGCTTCGCCGCCGACCTTCTTCGGTTTGGCGCGCAGCCACAGCCAGAAAGCGAGGATGACCGCGACGATCAGGACGAGCTTGAGCATCGTTCCTGCCGTGTCAGATCGCGGTCGGCGCGCCGAGCGGTTCGGGTAGTTGCAGCCCGCCCATCATCTCGCGCAACTCCTGCCGCGCGGCGACGTGCGCCAGCCCCATCTCCCCGAATTCGTTGCGGTCGAGCATGGTCAGCCCCGAAGGGAACAGCTCGCGATACACGACGCGTTCGGACAGGCCGGGCGTCACGCGAAAGCCGACGCGCTTCGACAGCGAATTGATCGCCTCCGACACGCGACGCATGTTGCGCGCCTCGATATGCTGCAATCTGTTGCGCAGCACGACCCAGTCGATCGTCGATCCGTCGATCTTCGCGCGATGCTTGCGCGTTTCCCAGATCAGTTCGGAATAGAAGCTTGGACGCGTCACCTTGAACGTATCGGGATCGACCTGTCCGATCAGGTCGAAATCGACGAAGCTGTCGTTCATCGGCGTGACCAGCGTATCGGCATTGGTCACCGCGATCCGGGCGAAACGATCGTCGCGGCCCGGCGTATCGATCACCAGATATTCGGCGTTTTCACCCAGCCGGCCGAGCGCGTCGTTGAAGCGCGTCATGCTCTCGCCGTCATGCGTGTCATAGACCGGCATCGGCAGGTTGCGGCCGGTGCGCTTCATCGTCTCCGCCCGGTTGTCGAGATAGCGGCCCAGCGTCCGCTGGCGATGGTCGAGGTCGAAGCACGCCACGCGCGCGCCTTTTGCCGCCAGGGCGATGGCGACATGCACTGCCGTCGTCGACTTGCCGGTGCCGCCCTTTTCATTGGCGAACACGATGACGTGCAACCGATCCGAACCTTCGTTCAAGCGCGCAACCCAACCTTGTTGATCCCGAGCGGCCTGATCCAGTAAAGCCGCCTCCCCCACCCATATCGAAGGGCCATCGGCCGTGCAAATTATACGTCGGTTGGAGGCGCTTCGCGAAGCGCTCGACCAGTTCACCCAGGCCGGGGAAGGCGTTGCGCTGGTCCCGACCATGGGGGCGCTCCATGCCGGGCACATGGCGCTGGTCGATGCTGCCCGCCGCCGCGCGCCGCGGGTCGTCGTGTCGATCTTCGTGAACCCGAAACAGTTCGGTCCGACCGAGGATCTGGCCCGCTATCCACGGCGCGAAGCCGCCGATGCGCAGATGCTGTCCGAAGCGGGCGTCGACATCCTGTGGGCACCCGAGGTCGAGGAGATGTACCCGGCGGGCTTTGCGACCAATGTCAGCGTGGCCGGGGTCAGCGACGTGCTCGACGGCGCGCACCGCCCCGGCCATTTCGACGGCGTTGCGACCGTCGTCTGCAAAATGTTCGGACAGGTCGGCCCGGCGGTCGCGCTGTTCGGCGAAAAGGATTTCCAGCAACTGGCGGTCATCCGCCGCATGACCGCCGACCTGAACCTGGCCGTAGAGATCGTCGGCGTGCCGACCCAGCGCGAGGATGACGGCCTCGCGCTGTCGTCGCGCAACATCTACCTTGACGAAACCGAGCGCGCCCGCGCCGTCGCCCTGCCCCGCGCACTGGGCGAGGCGAAGCGCGGCATCGAACGCGGCGACGATCCGGCGACCGCGCTGAGCGCGGCGGTGGCGATGCTGACCCGGGCCGGGTTCGACACCGATTATGTCACGCTGGTCGACGCCGAAACGCTGACCGCCCCGACCCGTGGTCGCCCCGCCCGGCTGCTGGCGGCGGCGCGGATCGGCACGACCCGGCTGATCGACAACATCGCGGTGACGTTCGACTGACGCAAAGCCGGGGGCCGGAGGCGGCGATCACCCGCCCACGCGGGGGTAGGCCAACCGATCAGACCCTCCGGATATTGGTCCGATCTGACCTGCCCTTCACACCGGTACCGCGGCGTCGGTTGCAAGGCCGAGCGGATGATGGGAGGCGATCGCGAAGCGGGCCTGCATCACATCGCGGACCAGCACATCGTCGGCCTGCAGGAACCCGGTCGGGGACACGCCGATGAAGCGTTTGAAATTGCGGTTGAAATGGGCCTGATCGGCGAACTCCTCGGTCCAGACCGCGCGGCGGTTGTCCATGCCGATGGCAAGGGCAGCGGCCATGCGCATGATCTTTTGCTTGTTGGCGAGCACGCTCGGCGGCAGGCCGCAGGCCGCGGTCGTGATCCGGTCGAGATGACGCCGGGAAACCTGCAACGACGCGGCCAGCGCATCGATGTCGTGATCCCGGCCATTGGCCCATGCGGTGATCGTGGCGATGCGCGGATCGACCGGCAACGCGTCGCGCAACCGCTTGCACAACAGGGCGTCGATCCGTCCGGCAAGCGTCGCATCGTCGTCCGCCGCGCTGCCGGCCAGCGGCAGGTCGGCGTCGTCCCCCCAGACGTCGTGCAGCGCGGCGACGCGGTCGACCATCGTCCCGGCGGCCATCGGTAGCAGCGCCGCCCAGCCCTCCGGGAACAGCCCCAGCCCGATCACGACCATCGGCCCATGGGTTTCGAGCTGCATCGCTGCCGATGCGGGGCCGAGAATGGCGCCACGACCGATCGGCTGCGCTTCGCCGCCGCGCGCGCGCCAGGCGAACGCCCCCTGTATCCGCCAAGTCAGTTGCGGCAACAATGCGCCGGCCCAGCGCTGTCGAAAAGGTTGGTCGCATCGATATACATAGATGGCGTCGACCAGCCCCTGTAGCGACGGGTGCTGCGGCAAGTAGGTCATACGCGTCGTCATCGTTCGCCCCCACGATCGATTGATGTGCCCGTGTCGCGCCGATGTCCGATTCATTCAATACTTCGTCTGGGTCGATCGGCGATATCGGGTTTGCAAGCAGGGGGTTGGGGGCGCGACGGTCCGCGATGGACCGCAAGGGACAATCGGACCGATGACGTCGTGACCACCATGGTCGCGGTGCGCACCGCCGCTTGCCCGATCGCCGCACTCCGACCTGAACAGGGGAGTGACGGGCATGGCGTTGAAGGGCGAAGTCGAAACCGCGATCGAAAACTTCTTTGCACAGATCGATGCGAATCTGGTCGCGCAGATCGAAAAGGCTTCGCTGCCGTTCGTCGGTGCGCTGAAGGATGCGCCGGGCATCGCCGATGCCCTTGCCTTCTACACGTCGATCAAGACCAAATTGCTGGCGGTCGTACAGGCCGCACCCGACGAACCGACCGAACAGGACGCCGCCGACGCGCTGGCCACGGCGATCACCGACCAGCTGAAGGATGAGGGCGTTACCGCCGTCGCCACCAAGGATGCGGGCGTAACCCTGACCTTTGCCCGGACCGAAGCATTCTCGCCGACCGGCAAGGATGCGGCGCAGGTCGGCGACAGCCTCGGCAGTTTTCTGAAGCTGGAGGCGGCGGTCGGGCTGAAGCTCGCGGCGGTGCTGGCCGCCGAACTGACCGTCGCCAAGGACGGCAAGGTCACGCTGGCCGACAATGTGGAGCCGGAGGTCAAGATCAGGCTGACCGGCGACCTGTCGATCACCAAGGGCGAAGCGGGGCTGGGCTTCGTCGGCGTGACGTTCAAGGACGCGGTGCCGTTCGATCCGGCCAACCCCGACGATCCGGCGGCACATGAATTAACCGCGACGGTGGCGGTCGATGTGACCCAGACCGACGGCAAGCTGGGAGCGGACACGACCTTCGCGGCCACGGGTACGCTCGACCTCGACTTTGCGAGCACGGCCGACGGTGCGTTCGAATTCCTGCCGACGATCGCCGGCGAACTGATCGCATCGATCGGCGTCGACAAGGACGGGGTGTCGACCAAATCGTTCGACATCAAGGACGTGACCATCGATCTCGGCACCTATTTCAAGCTGGTCGAGGATGCGGCCCAATCGGTGGCGGACGTGTTCAACGCCGCGCCGTTCGGCACGCTGGTCGATGTCGCGACATCGCCGGTGCCGGTCATCAACGGCATCAATTCGGCGATCGGTCTCGGCCTCGACACGGTTGGCGGCACCGGTGGCCAGGGCGACGGCAAGGTGACGCTGGCCGACCTCGTCGTCTATGTCCGCGAGGATCTGCGCAGCATCGTCGAGCCGTGGTACAAGGTCGTCACGATCATCGACGTGCTGCGCAAGCTGGGCGCGATCGACACCAGCCAGACCGTCACGCTGGGCAGCATCGAATCGACCAAGGACGGCCCGAAATTCACGGCCAGTGACGACGATATCTTCTCGATCCTGACCAAAGCATTGCAGGACAGCGGCAAGATCGACGACGCCACGCTGAACTATCTCACCGATTTCGACAGCGATGCGATGAGCAAGCAGGTCGCGCTGTCGGCGGCGAAGGTGGGCGAGAGCAAGGGTTTCAGCTTCGGCCTGCTCGAAAATCCGGCGCTGATCGCCGACCTGCTGCTGGGTACCGGCGAACCGGTCAGCTTCGTCGAATATGACGTGCCGCCGCTGACCTTCGAACAGCATTTCTCCAAATTCTTTCCGATCATCGGTCCGCTGGGCGCAGAGATCAGCGGTGCCATCCGCGCATCGCTCGACTTCGATCTGGGCTATGACAGCTATGGGTTCGACAAGGGCAACCCGTTTCTGGGCTTCTATCTGTCGACGCCCGCATATGACGCCGGCACGCGGCCGCAGCAGGGCGCGGGAGCGCCCCCGCCGTTCAACGACGAACAGTTCGAACCGATCGGCGCGCTCGACGTCGAGCTGCGCGGCGGGGCCGGGATCGGCTTCGGCGGCGGCAGTTTCACCGTCGGGGTGTCGTTCCTGTTCGGCCTGTATGCGTTCCTGAACGGCGATACCGCGGGCCGCTATCACCTGACCGCCAAGACGATCGACTGCATCTTCGATCCGATCGGCGGCGTGGCGACGGTCGAGGCCAATGCCCGGCTGGTCATCGATTTCGCCTTCTTCACCTATCGCAAGAACTTCCCGATCGCGAGCCAGACGCTGGGGTCGTTCACCGCGTTCGAATGTCCGCATCCCGATTTCGTGGTCGAGGAAAAGAATGCGCAGGGTCTCGCCACGTTGCTCGACAATGGCGATGTCCGGCTGAACGTCGGCGCGGATGCAAAGGATCGGGCGGTTCCTGATGAGGTGGACGGGAAGACGATCTACAAGCCGATCCAGATGGCCGACGCGCCCGAACAGGAATCCTATCTGATCGCCCGCGCACGCGACGCTGGCGATGGCGGCATCGCCGGCGGCGGCGGCGATCCGGTGGTAGTAGCGGACAAGCTCGACATCCTCGCCTTCGGCTTCACGCAACGGATCGCGACAGGAAGGATCGTCGCCAGTTTCGGCGCGGGCAACGACGCGCTCATCATCCAGAGCGACGTAACGCAGGATTCGCTGGTCGACGGCGGTGACGGCGACGACAATCTGGTCGGCGGCGGGGGCAGCGACACGCTGTCCGGCGGGAGCGGCGAGGACGTGCTGTCGGGGGGCGACGGCAATGATTCGCTGACCGGCGGCAACGGCCTCGACCAGCTTTCGGGGGGCCAGGGTGCCGACACGATCGATGGCGGCACGGAGAGCGACACCGTCGATTATTCGGCGGCCAACACCGCGCAGAAGATCGGGGTCAGGATCGCCATTTCGCAGGATGGATCGGCGACCTCCAGCGGCGGGGAGGCCGATGGCGACAAGCTTGTCAGCATCGAAAACGTCATCGGCACCGCCTTTGCCGATCGCATCGATGCGAAGGCGATGACCGAGAAAGTCTATCTCGAAGGGGGCGAAGGCAACGACACGCTGTTCGGCGGTTCCGGCAACGACATCCTGATGGGCGGCGTGGGCGCCGACAAGCTGAACGGCGGCGGCGGCGTCAACGCCACCAGCTACATCACCAGTTGGGCGGGGGTCGACGTCAACCTCAACCGGGTCCTGCAATATTATGGCGAGGCGGACGGCGATTCGCTGATCAAGATCCAGGCGATCCAGGGTTCGACCTTCAACGACACGCTGGTCGGCAACGCCGACGCGAACCAGTTCGATGCGGGCGACGGCGACGATACGATCGATGGCGGACGGAACACGGATCTGGTGCTGGCCGGTGGCGGCGACGATCTGGTCTTCGCGCGCGGCGATGGCGACACGCTCGACGGCGGGGCCGGCGTCGATACGCTCAGCTATGCCCGCGCGACCAAGGCCGTGTCGGTCAATCTGCTGCGGTCGTTCGATGCCGACGGCAAGCCCGATCCCGCCGCCGGGCCGGACACGATCATCATGGCGGCGGTGTTCGCCGGTCAGGATGGCGGGTTCAGCACGTTCGAAAACCTCGTCGGCTCCCGCTATGACGACACGCTGGTCGGCGACAATGGCGACAACCGGATCGAGGGCGGTACCGGCAATGACTGGATGGCCGGGGCGGGTGGCGACGACACGCTGATCGGCGGGATCGGCGCGGACACGATGTACGGCGCAGCGGGCCGCGACCTCGCCGACTATGCGGGCTCGGGCGGCGCGGTCGAGGCCGATCTGACCGCGATCGGCAAGGGGGCCGATGCCGACGGCGACCGCTATTCGGGCATCGAGGATCTGCGCGGTTCTGCCTATGGCGACGTGCTGAGCGGCGATGACGGCGACAATGTCATCGATCCGTACATTGCCGGGCGCAAGGTGTCCGACGCGGTGATCGGCGGCGCGGGGACCGACACGCTGAAGGTCGATTATTCGACGGTCGACGCCGATATCGGCGGCGGGGTGTCGGGCCGCTTCGTCTATTCCAACGAGGGACGCCTGACCCATGGCGACGGCGATGGCGGTGTGCTGGACCGCGTCGATTTCACCGGGATCGAGCGGATCGACTTCACCGGCACGCGCTTTGCCGACAGGATGATCGCCGGCAATGGCGACGACCGGATGTACGGCGGCAGCGGCGACGATTCGCTGGCCGGCGGAATCGGCAGCGACGTGATCTACGGTGCGCAGGGCAGCGATACGGTCAGCTGGGGCTTTTCGCGCTCGGGCGATTCGATCGGCGGCGGCATGATCGACGACGGGATCAGCGACGCTGGCAGCACCGCCTATCGCGGCAATGGCGACCCGGATGTCGTGTTCTTCCTGAACGGCGGCAGCGGTGTCGACACGCTGGCGATCAACCTGACCGGCATCACCGAAGACGTGACGATCCACGGCGGCGACACCCCGGGAAGCGATTACAAATACTACAACCTGCGGCTCGCGAGCGGCGCGGCGGCGACCCGGTTCGAACGCCTGTCGGTCGTGGTGACCGATCGCGGCAACGACCGCATCAGCCAGGCCGGCCGGGTAGACAATGATTTCCGCTCCGGCGACGGCAGCGACCGGATCGACAGCGGTCTCGGCCGCGATACGATCGACGGCGGGCTGGCGGTGCGCGGTCTGTCGGATAGCTATTCTTTCGACCGCGACGGCAACCGCGTCTACCAGCTCGAAAGCCTCACCGCGTTCCGCAAGGCACCGGGCGATACGCTGTTCCTCGATTATTCGACGCTGGAGGAAGGGCGCCGGGTCATCTCGACCGGCTTCACCCAGACCGCCTATTCGGTCGACTACCCGGTGTTCGGCACACGGGTGCTGCGCAGCGAGGTGCAGGGCAACACCGGCCGCTACGTCACGCTGGAGGACAGCATCTATGGCGACACCGGCATACCGCGCCCGATCCCCGGCGATGCGCTGGACGATGTGCAGTTCACCAATATCGAACGGCTGAACGTCATCGGCAGCAGTGGCAACGACATCATCACCGGTACCGACACCGTCATCGACACGCTGCTCCTCGACCGGATCAGTGGCGACCGGTCACAGGCGTCGGGCAGCGACGAACTCCATGGTGCCGATGGCGACGACTATCTGTACGGCCGCACCGGCGACGACACGATCGACGGCGGCGACGGCAACGACGTGCTGGTCGGGACCACCCGCATCGTCGAGGATGCCAATTCCACCCCCAGCGATTACGATCGGGGCGAAATCGACCAGCTGACCGGCGGCGCAGGCGCCGATCGCTTCGTGCTGGGCGACTCGTTCGGTGCGTTCTACACCCGGCAGACGCCGGAGGGGGATGGCAATCACGGCGTCATCACCGACTATTCGGCGGCCGATGGCGACGTCATCCAGCTCTATGGCACCGCGCGCAGCTATTTCCTGCGCGAAGTCGATGGCGATACGCAGATCTACATGATCGGCGGACGGGTGCCGGAGCTGATCGGTATCGTCAAAAACGTCACCGGCATGAATCTGCTGGGCAAGGCATTCGACTATGTCGACCCGTTGACCGGCGATCCATCCGATCCGCCGATCGCCAAGCAGCAGATGAAGGCCGCCCCGCCAGAGACGGTCGATCAGGCAACGACGCTGCGCACCGCGTCCCTGTCGGCCGAACAGAAAGGCGGCTTCACGGTCACCCAGAATTCGTCCCCGACCGCGCTCACCGGCACGTTCGACGCGGCGAGCGGCGCGACCAAGACCAGCGTGGCGTTGTCGGGCAGCGCCGAGGCGTTCGGCACCTTCAGCGGCGATCCGTTCGGGCTGGGCAAGGGGGTGATCCTGTCGACCGGGCGCGTCACCGACCTGCCCGGTGAAAATACCGTACAGCATAGCGGGACGCTGATCACCTCGGTCCCGGTGACGTTCGACCTGATCGGGCGGGTCGGCAATACCGACATCTATCGCGCCGACCTGTCGCACCTGGGCATCGACATCAACTCGATCCGCCTGTCCGACAGCAACAGTACGCAGGGCGGCGGCACCGGCATCTATAGCGGTTTCGACGTCGGTGCGGTGGCGCTCAGCAACAAGGGAATCGACAAGCAGGACTTCGCCGCGCTGCTGGCGGCCAACAACGACTTCAGCCTCGACGATCCGTCGATTCTTCCGCGGTTGGACGTGTTCGACTTCTCGGCCGACGCCATGACGTACAATGCGGGGAAGCAGCGCTCGACCGGGGATTTCGGCGGCACCGACCCCAATCTCAGCGGCGCGATCAATCTGAAGCTGGTGAACGAGGCGGGGGCACAGCTCGACCGGTTCGGCGAGGCCGGGGGGATCGGGACCGGGGCGGCGATCGGCGCGCTGACGCTGGGCGATGGCGGATCGATCGCGTTCGACCTGAACCAGACGGTCAGCACCGCACAACCGCTATATCTTTATGTCGCGGAATCGGGCGGCAGCGGCGAAACGGTGGTGCCGACCATTCAGGTTTCGGCGGATGGCGTCGAACCGTCGGGTGATCTGTCGAGCGATCTGGGCACCGAAGGATTGCCGGGCGATACGACGCAGCTGACCTATCGCTTCACGCCCAAGGCGGGGGACACCGGGTTCGCTTTCGACGCGGTATTCTTTACCGAGGAACTGCCCGAATATGACGGGACCAAGCTGTCCGACCTGTTCTCGATCAAGCTGAACGGCGTCGAGATCGGGCGGTTGTCGAACGGTACCGAATTGTCGCTCAAGAGCCTCGTCTATTCGGGCAGCGGCGATCTGATCCTCAACGCGCCGGGCAGCGGCCCGCTTGCCGACCAGATCCGCGCGGACGCCTATACCAGGATGCTGACCATCGCCGGACAGGTGATCGGGGGGCAGGAAAATGTCCTGACGATCGAGGTGAAGGATGGCCGCGACGCGTATCTCGACAGCGGGCTGCTGATCAAGGACGGGTCGCTGCGCACCTTCGTCCGGCCCGACGTCATCGTGCGCGGCCCCGACAGCGACGCCCAGCCGGGCGACCGGCTGACCATCGACCTGTCGCTGCCCGAGGGTGCCCGTCCGACCAAGCCGGTACAGGTGACCGCGACGCCGGGTGACGATATCGACCTTGGCAACGGACCGGGCAAGCCGGTGACGATCACCTTCGACCCGGACGGACCGCTGACCACGACGATCGACGCGACGATCGTCGCCGGGGCCGAACCCGGCACCACCGGCCAGATCGATTACAGCGTGACGAGCGACGACCCGAATTATGACGGCAAGCCGGTCGGATCGTCGGTCGTCGACATCGTCGAGCCGGCACCGCAGAACGATCCGTTCCTGTTGTTCGAACGGTTGAGCGGCGATGTCGTCCCCGGCTTCACCAGCGGCAACGACGCCGTCGACGTCACCGGCCGACCGGGACCGACCACGCTGCACATCGCCGGGACCGGCACCGGCAAGGACAGCGTAAAGGGCTTTGGCGGGAGCGACATCCTGATCGTCGACGAACCCATCGTCGACAGCAACAAGGACGGCATCATCACGTTCGGCAGGAACGGGGTGCTCGATTTCGACGGGCCGGACAAGGGCACCGACACCGTCCGCTTCGTCGGCGGCCCCAGGAGCCTGCGCTCTATCGGCACCGACGACGACGGGCCTTTCGCCTATGCCGACGCATCGACCCGGCAAAAGGGGTGGAAGGAAGGGATGCTCGGCGACGATGCGCTGGCGGGCGACGCCAAGGACCGCCGGGGCGACGTGTTCCTGTTCGACACCGCGCTCGACGTGAACTGGGGCAGCGACAGCATCGCGTCGTTCGGACGGAAGGATCGCGTGGTCACCACCACCGCGCTGTACGATGCCGATGGCGACGGCCGGATCGAATTGGGGTCCGGCGGGCGGCTGGTGCTGACCGGCAACGGGACGCTCGACCCCAGCCATCTGGGCGACGTATCCGCGACCGCGCCGTTCGGGACGGTACGCATCACCGCGACCGGCGGGGCCAGCGTCGCCGCGCTCGATCTGGTGGGCAGCTATACCCAGAACGGCCATGCCTATTACGTGTATGAACTGGCCGATGGCGACGCCGCCTTCGCCGATTGACGGGCGGCGGGGCGCGGTCCGGTCCACCGGATTCGCGCCCTGCCGAGCGGTCGCGGGCCGATCGGACGAAGCCGATCGGCGTCGGCTACGCCGTCAGCGGGCGGGCGCAGCCGGTCGCACGACGACGTCGCCGCCCTTCATCACGAACGCGACGCGTTCGAGGGTCCGCACATCGGTCAGCGGATCGCCATCGACCGCGATCAGGTCGCCGTACCGCCCGACCGCGATCGCCCCGACGTCGCTCGTGCGGTCGAGCGCTTCGGCGGCGCTGCTCGTCGCGGACTGGATCGCCTGCATCGGGGTCATGCCCCATTCGACCATCTTGGCGAATTGCAGCGCGTTGTTGCCGTTGGGATAGACGCCGGCATCGGTGCCGAACAGCATCTTGACCCCGGCGGCATGGGCCGCGCGGAACGTCTCGCGCTGCTTGCGGCCGATCTGGCGTTCCTTTTCGAGGCTCTCGGCAAAGACGCCGTTCTTCGCCCCTTCGGCAAGGATGTAGTCGTCGTCATAAATGTCCATGTCGAACCACGCGCCGCGTTCCTTCGCGAGCTTGAACGACGTCGCATCGGCAAGGCTGGCATGTTCGATCGTGTCGACGCCCGCGCGCAGGCCGGTGTTGATCCCGTCCGCCCCATGCGCGTGGATCGCAACGCGCATCCCCAGCATGTGCGCTTCGTCGACGATCGCCTTGATCTCCTCGAAACTCAGCTGCTGCGCGCCGACCGAGTCGGTCTTCGACAGCACGCCGCCGGTCATGCAGACCTTGATGACCTCCGCGCCATATTTGCGCACGGTGCGGACGGCGGCGCGGAAGCTGTCGGGCGAGTTCGCGATCTGCGGTTGCGGCACGGTGATCGACGGCGGAAATTCGGTGGCGTCGCAGTGGCCGCCGGTGACGCCCAGCGCATAGGTGGCCGGCACGATCCGCGGCCCCGGTATCTCCCCGCGATCGACCCCCTGTTTCAGACCGACATCGGCATAGTCGCTCGACCCGACATTGCGCACGGTGGTGAAGCCGGCGTTCAGCGTCCGGCGGGCATTGGCGACGCCGACGACGGTCCAGTAGCTGTCGGTGAATTCCAGCGCCTTGTACCCGCTCAGCGTCGGATCGCTGGTCAGGTGGACGTGCATGTCGATCAGGCCGGGCAACAAGGTACGGTCGCCAAGGTCGATCCGTTCCGCATCCGCCGGTACCGCGTCGCCGCGGCGGCCGACGGTCCGGATACGGCCGTCGACGATCGTCACCTGCGGGTCATCGACCCGCTTGCCCGACAGGACGTCGACCATATGCGCGGCGGTGACGACGACGGTCTTCGCCTGTACCGGCGCGGCGATCACGACGAGCGCGAGGAGGAAGGAAGCAATGCTACGCATGAACGATCTTTCCGAAGAGGTCGGAGGTTGTTTGAAAACTCGCGGTAGAGCGAGTTTCGCAGGCGGTGCCAGCCGTAAAAATGCGCCACCGCGCATTTTCAAACGGACTCTCAGAAGCGGGCGCCGGCGCGGATGCCGATCGTCCGTGGCGTATTGGTCACGATATAGGGTCGCTGGAAACAGCTGCCGCATTGCTGGAAGCGCGACAGTTGTGCCCGTTCGTCGAACGCATTCTGGAGATAGAGTTCGAGCGAATATTTGCCCAAATCGGTACCGACCGCGAAATTGGCGGTCGTGAACGCGGCCAAGCGCCCCTGCAATGCCGCCGGGTCGACGATATCGCCGGTCCCCGTTTCCACGACCGCGGTGCGGATGTCGGACGATGCCGAACTCTGATGCGTCACCAGCGCCTGCACATAGCCCTTGGCCGTGCTGCCGATCGGTGTCGTATAGCGCGCATTGCCGCTGACCTTGAACCGCGGGGTGACGGGCAGACGGGTACCGACCGGCGCCGCGATGAAATTGTCGGTGCCCGCACAGCTGTAGGTCGGGTCGTCGATCGCGCACAGGTTCCGCTGGATCCTGGCATCGGTGTACGATCCCGCCGCCGTGAGCGAGAGGCCGCCGAGATTGAGGGCGACGTCGCTCTCGATACCGCGGATGCGCGCGTCCGGACCGTTATGGATTTCGGTAAAGCTGTTCGCGCCGAGGAACGAGAACTGGAAGGCGTTCCAGTTCTGCTGATAGACCGCGCCGTTCCAGCGCAACCGGCCACCCAGCAGCGTCGTCTTCCACCCCGCCTCGTAATTGATCAGGAAATCGGGCGCATAGGGCGCGACGGTCGCGCGGCGATTGATCCCGCCGGGGCGGAAGCCCTTCGACCAGGTGCCGTAGAACATCAGGCCGTCGGTCGGCTTCCACGTCAGGTTGAGCCGATAGGTCGCGCCCTGCCCGTCGACGCTACGCGGCCTGAGCGTACCGCCGACATATTGGACAAGGTTGGTACACGGACTGCCACCGACGGCGGCGGGCAACAGGGTGCCGCCCGGATTGTCGCGGACCAGTGCACCCGTCGTCGTGTAGCAGCCGGCGACGCCGGTGCGCGAACTGCCCGCCGCGTTATAGGGCGGGCCATCGAAATCGCGACCGAAGCCGAAGAACCCGATCAGCGAGTTGTCGAAGATATAGGCGCGGCCGCCCGCCGTCAGCGTCAGTTTCGGCAGGAGGTCGTAGCTGGCCTCGCCGAACACGGCATAATCCTTGTCGACGCGATATTGTTCGGTCAGCCACAGGGTACCGGGACGGCCGTTGACCGACAGATTGTCGGCGAGGTCGGCGACGCGATAATCCTGTCCGATGCGGTTGCTCTGCCGTTGATAGAACGCACCGGCGACCAGCCGGAAGCGTTCGTCCTGCGGCGATGCGACGCGCAGTTCCTGGCTCATCTTCCTGAAATGATCGGTGCCGATGATCCGCTGCCGCGAATCGATCTGCTGGCCGGTATCGTTCTGGAAATAGAAATAGCCGGCGATGCCGCCGACCGAGGCATAGAGCGAGTCATAGGCTTCGGCATAATCGGTGTAGTCGGACGATTGCAGCGCGCGCCGGTCGAAATAGGCACCGGCATAGGTCAGGTCCCAGTTGCCGACCTTGCCCTCGATCGTCAGCGCCGCCTGTACGAAACGGTCCCGGCGATATTCGGGGAAGAAGTGCTGGACTTCGAGGTCGCCGACCCTGGCATCGTAGCCGAAGGTGCCATGGGCGCGCTGTTCCTGGTACAGGACGGTCGGCGTCACCGTCCAGTTGTCGTCGAGATCGATCTTCAGCGCGGCGCGGCCGCCCCACAGATCGGCGTCGTTATAATCCTTTTCGACGAATTCGGGGTTGTCGACGGTGATGCCGCCGATGAAGCTGCGCGTGCCCGGGACATTGTCGATAAAGCCGGCATCATGCTGATAGAAGCCGACGACCCGCAACGCCGCATTCCGCGACAGCGGGATGTTCAGCATTCCTTCCAGCCGGCCGCCCCTGCCGCCCGATTTCACGGTGTTGAGCTCGCCATCGACCCGGCCGTAAAACTCCTTCAGGTCGGGCTTGTTGGTGATGATCCGGATCGTGCCGGCCTCGGACGAGGCACCGTACAGCGTCCCCTGCGGCCCGGCGAGGCTTTCGATGCGCGCCACGTCATAGATATGGATGTCGGGCGTGCCGCCGATCGTCGTCACCGGCTGTTCGTCCAGATAGACGCCGACCGATGGCAGCGAGCCGGAATGGTTGCCGTCACCGCCACTGGCGACGCCGCGCATATAGACGGTGGTGACGCCCGGCTGCGAACTCTGAAACGCGACCGAGGGCAGCAGCTGCGAATAATCGGCGAAGCTGGTCACGTTCAGCTGGTCGAGCCGCCGTGTCCCGATCGCCTGAATGCTGATCGGCACGCTCTGGATATTCTCGTCCCGCTTCTGCGCGGTGACGATGATCTCGTCCTGGGTGTCGTCGGCCGGGGCCGGACCGGCTGGCGCATCGGCGGGCTGCTGCGTCGCCGACTGCGCCAACGCCGGCAGGGTCGCGAGCGCGGACGAAACAAGCAAAGCGACGCTCAACGTTCGGCGAACGATCGGCACCATAAAACCCCCCAGCGCAACATAATGTTACGCAAGGTTAACTACCGCGCCCTGACCGTCAACACGCTGCGGTCCGCAGAATCATTTCGCAGGTGCAGCGTGACAGTTTTACAACGCTGCTCATAATGATCCATCGAAGCCAGGCACGGCCGGATAGGCCGTCAGCACGTCGCCAAGGCTGTCGTGCAGCGGGCCGAGCCATGGATCGAACGGCTTCCATGCCTCCGTCCCATCGCGATAGATCGGTTGGCGAACCTGCTCGGAACTGGCGGTCCGCACTGGCCGCCGCGTTTCGTGAAAGGACAGGCAGGCCGGCTCCCAATCGAGGCCGCATGCCTCCAGCAAACGACGGACCTCCACCTCGGTATCGTCGACCATGTGTTCGTAGAACACCCGGTGCACGCGACCCGGCGCGACCCGGTCGATATGCGCCATCAGCCGGACATAGTCGCGGTAATAGCGCCCCATATCGGTCAGGTCGTAGCTGAACGCCTGCCCCCGCGCGAAATGCTGTTTGTAGTTGGAGAAACAGCAGCCGAGCGGATGGCGACGGGCATCGATCACGCGGGCATTGGGCAGCATCAACAGGATCAGCGGCAGATGCGCCCAGTTGTTCGGCAGCTTGTCGATGAAGAACGGCCGGTCGGTCCGCCGTTGCACCGCAGCACGCCGCAGATAATCGTCCCCCATCGCCCGCAACTGCGCACCGTCGAGTGCGGCGAGCCCGGCGGGATAGTCGGCCACGGCACGGGCGAGTGCCGGCACGTCAGGCAATTCCGACGTCCCCTCGACCAGCGAATGGCTCGACAGGATCTGTTCGATCAGCGTCGATCCGGACCGCGGCATGCCCAGTACGAAGATCGGATCGGATGCCATCGACCCCTGCCCGGCGCGCGCGGCGACAAGCGCCGCGTCGAAGGTCGCGACGCTGTCGTCGACGAAGTGCCGCGTCTCCTCCGCATCATAGACGATCTGCGTGCGCCGCAGCCGGTTGCCGGCATCGTAATGCGCGAACGCGTCCTCCGCCCGGCGGCGATCCTCGAACGCCTTGCCCAGCGCGAAGTCGAGGTGGAAGCGATCCTCGACGCTGACATCGTCGCGCGCCAGCGCCGCCGTCATCGTGGCAATATCGGCATCGTCGAACGCGACCGTCTTTAGGTTGGCGAGGCTCCACCACACCTCGCCCAGCGAGGGCGTGATCGCGACGGCCCGGCGATAGGCGGCAACGCCGTCCGCCTGTCGCCCGACGGTCTTGAGCATATGGCCATAGCTCATCCACACTCGCGGCTGATCGGGCGCGTCGCGCAGCACGGTTTCGTACAGCGCGATCGCTTCGTCGAATCCGCCGATCCGCCCGAGCGCCGCCGCCTTCAGATTGGCATGGCCGACATGGTCGGGCTCTTCCTCCAGCAACAGGTCGAGTTCGGCGATCGCCTCCATCGGACGGTTCAGGCGATACAGCACGATCGCCAGATTGGCGCGTGCCGCGTGGAACACCGGCGACAGCTCCAGCGCGCGGCGCAACAGCGTCTCGGCATCCTTGTAGCGCCCGATCCGCCCGGCGAGTTCGGCCAACATGCGGATCGCACGCGCGTCGAACGGGTCGGCCTTCAGATGCTGGCGCAGCAGCGGTTCCGCCTCGCCGAGACGATTGTCGTGCAACGCCAGTGCTGCCTCGACCAGACGGGGGTGCCACCGGGCATAGGGGGGCGATGGCGGTAACGGGGTCATGCCCCTAACAACCACCAAGCCCCATCGGGATCAAGCTTGGCCGATGGGCGGCAAGCTGGGTGCATCGCAAGGCCGCGGCCGGATCATACTCCGCGCGCGGCCAGTCCGTCGGGCATGACCACCGGATCGACCGGCGTTTTGGTCCGTCACGTCAGCCGCGTCAGCACCGCGCCATGTTGCGGCAGGGCCGCGACCGCCGCCGCCGTGGCGCTGCGCATCTGGCGGATCGCGGGGAGCAGGCGTTCCTCGTCGAGCGCGTCGGCCACGGGATCGTACCCGACCGGTTCGATCCCCTGCCCCAGCAGCACCGCGACCCAGCTGGGCGTCGCAAACAATTCGTCCTCGTAGCGGAAGATGCGGCCCTTTTGCCGGAACAGTTCGATCTTGCGGGTCAGGCTGTCGGGGACGTCCATGGTGCGGACATGGTTCCAGAAGGGGGAATCGTCACGTGCGGTCGCATGATAATGGAGGATGATAAAGTCGCGGATCGACCGGTAATTGTCGGCCATCTGCCGGTTATATTCGTCGCGCTCGACGGCCGAAAAGCCGCGATCGGGAAACAGCGCGAACAGTTTTGATATCCCCTGCTGGATCAGGTGGATGCTGGTCGATTCGAGCGGTTCGAGGAACCCGCCCGACAGACCGATCGCGACGACGTTGCCCGCCCACATCGCATCGCGCCGACCGGCGGTGAACGACAGGCGACGCGGCGTCGCGGTGGGCGCGGCGTCGAGGCGGCCGAGCAGCAGCGCCTCCGCCGCATCGTCGTCCATGTAGCGGCTGGCATAGACCACGCCGTTGCCGGTGCGATGCTGCAACGGGATGCGCCATTGCCAGCCGGCGGTATGCGCCGTCGCGCGGGTATAGGGCAGTACCGGTTCGGTGCGTTCGGTCGGCACGGCGATGGCACGGTCGCACGGCAGCCAGTGCGACCAGTCCTCGAAACCCACCCCCATCGCCTCGCCCAGCAACAGGCTGCGAAAGCCCGAGCAGTCGATGAACAGATCGCCCTCGACCCGGCGGCCATCGTCGAGGCGGACGGCGGCGACATGGCCGTCGTCGTGATGCTCGACGGTGACGATGCGCCCTTCGATGCGGGCGACGCCGTCCGCTTCGGCGCGGCGGCGCAGGAACCGGGCATAGAGGGTGGCGTCGATATGATAGGCATGGGCGATGCCCGACAGCGGCGATCGCGGGTCGGGATGCGGCGGGCCGAACGCGTTGGCGCGCGCGGCGACGGTCGCCGGCGAATAATCGCCGATCGGGCCGATGCCGTCCTGCCCCTTCAGTTTTGCCCAGAGCTGATGGAAATTGACCCCTTCGATATCGCGCCCGAAATTGCCGAAGGGGTGGAAATACCGGCTATCGGCGGTGTGCCAGCCGGCGAATTCGATGCCGAGTTTGAAGCTGCCGCGCGTTTCGCGCAGGAATTCGGCTTCGTCGATGCCGAGCAGCTTGTTGAAGTTCAGGATCGACGGAATGGTCGCCTCGCCCACGCCGACCGTGCCGATCGCGTCGGATTCGACCAGCGTGATACGCCGCCGGCCGTCGTCGAGATAGCGGCCGGCGGCGGCGGCGGTCATCCAGCCGGCGGTGCCGCCGCCGATGATGACGACAGTGCGGATCGGATCGGTCATGATGGAAACTCCAGCGCGGCAAGGCGCGTGGCAAGCGTGTCGATCGCGCGGGCGGCTTCGGCGGGCGAAAGCGACAGCGCAACCGGATCGGGTCGTTCGGGGCGTATCCCCTGCCCCAACAGCACGGCAAGCCATGCGTCGCGCGACACTGTTTCCTCGTCGTCGGACACGATCTGGCCGCGACGGGCGAACTGCGTGAGCAGGCGGTCAAGCGAGGCCGGGCGGGCAAGGCGGTCGAGACGGTGCCAGAAGGGGCCGGTGGTGCGGCCGCCGCCATGATAATGCGCCGCAAGGAAATCGCGTAACCGGTCGGCCCGTTCGCCGGCGCGCCGGTTGATTTCGGCGACCAGCAGCGGCTCGGGGTCGCGGGCGGGCATAAGTTCGCGGATCAGCGCCAATTGGGTCAGCGCGAGCGTGAAGCCCATCCGGCCGAGCGGCCCCGGCTGGACCGCGGCATCGCCGATGGCGAGCACCTTGCCATCGAACGGCGCGATCAGCCGCCCCGGTGCGATCACGATGCCGTCGCCGCCATTGCCGGCGGTCGCCGTCGCACCCGGCCAATCGGCAATCCAGCCGGTCGGGGTAGCGCGATACCGGTCGATCGGACCGGGATCGGCGACCGGTGGCGACACCGTCATACGGGTGGCCGGGAGCATCGCCGCCCAGTCCGCGAACGATGCGGCGCGGGTCAGCAGGCGCGGCGGGCCGCTGGCGTCGACGAACAGATCGGCGGCGATCTGCGTACCGTCATGCAGCGCCAGCCGGTCGCCGTCGAACGCCCCGAACGCGGCGACCGGACGCACCCCGGCCTGACCGGCGATGCTGCCCAGCACCTGCGCGAACCGGCCGGGGTCGATCTGCAATGCCGGCTCGATACGCGGATCGACGATACCGGCGCTTGCGGCAACGCAGGCGGGAATAAGTTCATGGAAACGGCGTTTTCCCCCCGCCCGCAACCAAACGCCCTGCAACCGTCCTTCGGGAAGGGTCGCGGCACTGTCTTCCCCGACCATCCACGCGCCGCCATCGCGACTCCACGCATCGAACCGGGTGGCAAGGCGCGGACGGGCGATGCCCTTTGCCAGCAACCGTTCGGGCGGCAGACCGAGCGTCGCGAGCAGGTCATGGGTAGCGGGCAGCGCGATGGGGAAGCGGTCAGCCAGCGTGTCGGGGGTGACGGGTGCGGGCACGAGCATGATCATGGCACCGGGAAGCGCCTGGGCAAAGGCGACCGCCGCGATCAGCGCGACCGGGCCGCCGCCGACGACCGCGACCGACCGCAGCGGCTGGCGGGCGTTACCGGTCAAAGAGCGAGTGCCGCGTCATGGCCGGGCATCGCCCTGACCCGGTCGGCAATCGCCTGCGCCAGCGAACCGAGCGCCCGGTCGAGGCCGGCCGCGTCGGGCTGGTCGGCGCGCGGGTCCCATCCGGTGGGCACGACCCGCTGACCAAGGTACACCGCGACCCAGCTGGGTTCGAGAAACAGGCCATGGCCATAGCGGGCGACCTGCGCACTGCCGCGCCACAAGGCGAGCTTGTCGGCCAGCGTGTCGGGGATCGTCATCGTGCGCACATGATTCCAGAACGGTGAATCGGCGCGCTCGGTCGCATGATAGTGCAGGATCAGGAAGTCGCGGATGCGGTCATATTCGGCATCGATCGCGGCGTTGAAGCCGTCGCGATCGGCTGGCGCAACACGGGTGTCGGGGAAATGTTCGATCAACGACGTGATCGCCGCCTGCACCAGATAGATGCTCGTCGATTCGAGCGGTTCCAGAAAGCCCGAGGCAAGGCCCACCGCAACGACATTGCCGGCCCAGCTGCGCCGCCACCGTCCGGCCCTGAACCGCAACGGGCGCGGGTCGGCAAGCGGTTCGCCGTCGAGGCCCGCGAGCAGCGCGGCGGCGGCTTCGTCGTCGCTGCAATGCGCGCTGGCATAGACATAGCCGTTGCCGACCCGGTGGCGCAGCGGAATGCGCCAGCGCCATCCGGCCGGCATGGCGGTTGCCCGCGTATAGGGTTCGATCGTACCGGGCGGGCTGGCGCACGGAACCGCGACCGCACGGTCGCAGGGCAACCAGTGCGACCAGTCCTCCCACGGCTCCGCCAGCGTTTCGCCCAGCAGCAGCGAACGAAAGCCCGAACAGTCGACGAACAGGTCCCCCTCGATCCGGCGACCGTCGTCCATCTCGACCGCAGTGACGCTATCGCCATGGCGGTCGGCACGGACGATTCGGCCCTCGATCCGGGTCACCCCGCGCGCCTCGGCCCAGTCCCGCAGGAACGGCGCGAAGCGGGTCGCATCGAATTGATAGGCATAGCCGAACGACGTCGTCGGATCGCCCGGATCGCTGCCGGGGCGTTCGAAGCGGCAGCGTTCGGCGGCGACCACGCCGGCCGAAAAGGCACCGATCGGCGGAACCGCGCCGGCCCGGTCACGCCGCAACCAGTAATGGTGAAAGGCGACCCCGGCGAGCGGGCGGCCATAGGTGCCGAACGGATGGATATAGCGGTCGCCGATCCGGCCGAAGTCGCGAAACTCGATGCCGAGCTTGTAGGTCGCGTCGGTCGCGGCCATGAACGCACGCTCGTCGATGCCCAGCCGTTCGAGGTAGAGGCGCAGGTGCGGCAGGGTCGCTTCGCCGACCCCGACGATGCCGATCGCTTCCGATTCGATCAGCGTCACGTAGCACGCCGCCGGCAGCAGGCCGACGAGTCCGGCAGCGGTCATCCATCCGGCGGTGCCACCACCGACGACGACGACCCGAATCTTGCGCCTCTCGCCATTTTTCATGCCGCTCCGTCCCACAAGTGTCGCCGTAGTGCCACAGTGGATTGCCGATCAGCCTTAATTAAAGCAACTTGCAATATTTCTGTTGTGTTGCCGAATTGAGGTAACTAGCGAGAGAAATCGTTCGTCGTCATCGAGCGTATAAGGTTGAGTCCCGCCAATGGGACGTCCGGGGAGAGGAAGCGTGATGGGGAAGCAATTCGCCATGAATGGTTTGAATACGCGCAAGCGGCTGGGCACGACGGCGTCGTTGCTGGCGCTGACGGTCGCGGTGCAGCTGGCAGCGACGGGCGCGATGGCGCAGACGACGGTTGCGCCGGCATCACGCGACGACCAGTCCACGCCGCAGACGGATACGCCGCAGACCGACAATTCGGTTCCGGCGGGCGCAGGCGCTGGCAAGCGTCCGGTTTCGGGCAGCATGTCGATCGAAAATCAGGCCGCTCCCGAGCAGTCGAACGTCACGGTAGCGGACGTTCAGACGCCGGCAAGCGACGAATCGGCCGGCGATGACATCGTTGTCACCGGCCTGCGCCAGTCGCTGGCGAACGCGCAGTCGATCAAGCGCAATGCTGACACCGTTGTCGATGCGATCACCGCCGAGGATATCGGCGCGCTCCCCGACCGGTCGGTCAACGAAGCGCTGCAGCGCGTACCGGGCGTCGCGATCACCCGCTTCGCCGCGGCGACCGACACCGCACACTTCTCCGTCGAAGGGTCGGGCGTTACCATCCGCGGCCTTTCCTATGTTCGTGGCGAGTTCAACGGCCGCGACAGCTTCGGCGTCAGCGGCGGTCGCGAGATCGGCTTCAACGACGTGCCGACCGAGCTGGTCGGGTCGGTCGAGGTGTACAAGAACCTGACCGCCGACATGATCGAAGGCGGCATCTCGGGCTCGGTCAACATCAACACCCGCAAGCCGTTCGATACCAAGGAAACGCTGATCTACCTGTCGGGTAGCGTCAACTATGGCGACTATAACGGTCGCAGCGAGCCGGCGGTGGTTGGTCTGTTCTCGAAGCAGTGGGACATCCCGAGCGGCGGCCGGTTCGGCATCATGGCCAGCGGCAGCTACAATCGCCAGCGCAGCCGGTCGGACTCGGTATTCTATTCGTCGTTCCTGCCGCGCTTCAACGACGATACCGACGGCAACGGTGTACAGAACGGTACGGAAGGCCGCATCCTGAACCCGGGTACGCCGTATCAGTCGACGCTGTGGGACCGCTATCCGGTGCCGGCGGGTCGCGACTCCGTGTACGTGCCGCTGGGCGCGGGCATGCGCATGCAGGAATTCGACCGCAAGCGCGTCGGCTATTCAGGCGCTGCGCAGTATGAGAACGCTTCGCGCAGCCTGTTGGTCACCGCACAGTTCCTGCGCGCCGAATCGTCGCAGAGCTGGCTCGACCGCACCGTCGAACCCAACGTCTATTACGGCGACGCGAACCAGATCTTCCCGCAGGGCTATAACTCGTTCGCGCCGGTCGCCGGACAGACCTTCAGTCAGCCGACCTATAACGACGACGGCCTGTTCACCAGCGGGACGCTGATCAAGCAGTTCGGCGGTCAGTACACGACGCTCGGCAACCGCTATTTCCAGACCGACGGGTTCACGCAGGACCAGTCGCTGAACGTCAAGTGGGACCCGACCGACCGCCTGCACCTGAACTTCGACGGGCAGTATGTCTATTCGAAGGCGCGCGATTCGGACGACGTGGTCGAACTGGCGACCTTTAGCGGCGTCAGCATCGACGGCCGCGGCAACGTGCCGCAGATCACGCTGGTCCCGCCGGGCAACCAGGCGATCGGCCCGTATTTCGCCAGCCAGACCAACACCTTCATCCGCGACGCGATGAACAACCGCACGCACAGCGACGGTGACGAATGGGCGTTCCGCGCCGATGCGCAATATGATGTGTCGGATGACTCGTTCCTGCGCAAGGTTCGCGTCGGTGGCCGCTACACCACCCGCGACCAGACGGTGAAGGCGAACGACTACAACAACTGGGGCGCGGTGTCGGACACCTGGACCTCGGGCCTTGCCACCGTCGATCGCTATCGCGACAGCATGACGCCGGTCAATTTCGCCGACTTCTATCGCGGTGAAGCGGTCCAGCCGCCGGTGGTGTGGGGTATTCAGGACGGCGTCCTGACCAACCACGACGCACTCACCGCGCTGCTGCGCACCGCCACCCGCCAGGGCGGCGGCGGCTATACTCCGCTGGAGGATCGCGGCACCGACCTGATCGACGGCTTCTTCCGGCCGAGCGAGGTCTATCGCATCACCGAGAAAACCTATTCGGGCTATGCCCGTCTCGACTTCGGCGTCGACAACATTGGCGGCGGCGAGGGCAATGTGTCGGGTAACATCGGCGTGCGCTTCGTCCACACCGAGGACCAGTCGTTCGGTGGCACCACCTTCCCGAACATTGCCAATACGCTGGGCGGTTTCCCGACCGTAGCCGCGTTCTGCGCCAGCCCGAACACCAACAACCAGGTTCGCCCGATCTGTACGGTGTCCGCGGCCCAGCAGGCGGCGATCGTTGCCTTCTCGAACAGCGGCAACGCCTCCGACGTCGCCACCCAGTCCTTTGACAAGTGGCTGCCAAGCCTGAACATCAAGTTCCAGCCCAATTCGCAGCTCTTGTTCCGCCTCGCGGCATCGAAGGCGATCTCGCGGCCGGGCTTTACCGACCTGCGCAACTTCGTCGGGCTCAACCCGTCGTCGGCGAACACGACCGGCATCTACGGCTTCAGCGCCAATTCGCGGAATCCGTTCCTGAAGCCGATCGACGCCAAGCAGGTCGATCTGACCGCCGAATGGTATTTCGCCAAGGTGGGCTCGCTGACCGCGGCGGTGTTCTACAAGCAGTTGTCGAACATCGTTCTCGACAATTTCGGGTATAGCCGCAGCTTCACGAACAACGGTCAGACCTTTGCTGCGACGATCAACGGCCCGGTCAACGTGCCCGGCAATGCCGACATCAAGGGTGCGGAGCTGTCGTATCAGCAGACCTACGACTTCCTGCCCGGCGCGCTGCGCGGACTGGGGTCGCAGGCTACTTTCACCTTTATCGATGCAGGCAAGATCCCGAACGCGGTGCCGGACAACCGGCCCGAGGACGGCAACCGTCCGCCGCTCGACGTCGCGGGGCTGTACGACAACCTGCCGCTGTCGCAGCTGTCGAAGTACAACTTCAACGTCTCGGCCTTCTACGATCTGGCCGGTGTCTATGCTCGTGTCGCGTATAGCTGGCGGTCGAAGTATCTGCTGACCAACCGCGACTGCTGCTTCCCGTTCCTGCCGGTCTATGCGCTGGCGACCGGGCAGATGGACGCATCGCTGTTCTACACGGTCAATCCGCAGTTCAAGATCGGCGTCCAGGTCCAGAACCTGCTCGATGCGACCACGCGGACCACGTTCGTACTGAACGACGAAGGTCAAGAAGCACCGCGTTCGTACTTCAAGAGCGATCGTCAGTTCCAGGTGAGTGTTCGCCTGACGCTCTGATCCATCTTTCTCTCCTGAGAATGGGGTCGCGACCTGTGTCGCGGCCCCTTTTTTTTTGGGTCGATGATGCGCGCAGTCGCGGTGCCCAGGACGGATGTGCGGTCCCGTCTGCGTGGACCATTTTCGGGTGCAGCAGCAGCATCGGCATAGGTCACCACGTTGCCCGGCACTGGCAGTGAAAATCTTCTGTCGCCGGCGCGATGCCGTTTGCCTCGGCTCCGCCCGAGGAGCGGCGTTCTTGCCTCCCGCGCGGACGGCATCAAGGACACGGCGCACGCATCACGGGCGAGGCGTACCATCAGAGGTTTGGCGAAAGACGTTCGGCGTCATCGGCGACGGCTTCGTCGGGGTGTCGGTGCCAATGCGGCCGGCAGGCGACGCGATCACCCCCGCCCAATACCCAATGCGCAACGTGTCGCGGCCCTGCGCCGATGCCGGGATGTCCCCCCTCACCCCGTGCGCAAGGTCGGAACAGATGGCGGTGCCGTCAGTCCAACGCGAACCGCTCGCCCCACGCGGCAGATCGGCCGTTGGACGATCGTCTCACAGGACCGGCAACTGAATCCGGGGCGAACTTTGCGCACGGCCAGCCAGCGCGCCGGTACGATGTCGAGCATCGACCTGGGTGTGCCCGTTCAGGATTTCAGGACGGGATAACAGCCTATCCCATGGACCTCGGTCGGCATGGACGGCAGCAGGCCGGCTGCCGGTGAATCGAACCGCGTCGACAACATCACCTTCACCATCCCCGGTGCGGCGTTGCAGACCGTATTGGATGTCACGTCTATATCGGCGGCGGTCAACGCCTGCCCGTAGCTTTGCGCGCGAGCGGTGGCGAAGGCGGCGCGGTGTGTCGGTGTGTCGCAATCGGTGCTGACCGACGTGCAGCGCGCCGTGCTGAACGCGACTTCGGTCAGCGATTGCCGGATCCACAGAAAGCGCGACCCTTCGATGATGCCGAACATCATGCTGAGGAAAACCGGGGCGAGCAGTGCGAACTCGATGGCGGTGGCGGCACGCCCGTCAGCAGCGAACGTGATGGTTCGGTTACGAACGGTCATTGCAGCCGAACTACGGCCGATTGTTCGAGCGTCGTGTCGCCGAAAAGATCGGCGGGCATGACGGTCGGCCGGTATTGATAGGTGGCCTTCACCTTCAGGTAGTAGCCGGACGTGGATACCGCACCCGTCGCGCTGCCCGTGCACGCTTCGCCGCACGTCGCCGTGGCGCGAAAACCACCGGCATCCGTCAGGCAGGCACATTGCCGCGACTGGTTCACGCACGGTGCGCTGCCGCCATTACAGTCGATGGTGACCCTCAGGTCCGACGCCACAGGCGCGCCCGCGACCGCCGACACCATCGCCGGAAGACTTGCATAGGGAACGGTGGACGCGTTCGAGAAGCCGTACACCGCGGCCGATGCGACACCCGCGCCCAGATTGCTGCGCTGAATGAAGAACATACCGAAATCGAGTGCGGCGAGCAGGATGGCGAACAGGAAGCACGTCAACAGCGCGAATTCGATCGTCGCTACGCCACGCCGATCGCGTCGGATGGAATTTCGTCGCAGGATCGTCACCGTATCAGTTCGACTTTGTTACGGCCGGGGCTGCCACCCCCGCCGGGCAGACCGGCACAGGTCGATCCCGACGTGCTGCCGCCCGATGCGGTGATCCGGTTGGCAATCAACATGAAACATTGCCCGGCGGACTGGGTCGAGTTGCCGCCGCTGATCGTCACATCGGAATTGGGCAGATGGACCACGCCGCTGAAGATGCTGTCAGACCCGCCGCCCCATGCGGTCGCGGTCGACGTCGCGCTGTCGACGAGCAAGCTGGTGATCGTGCCCGCCGTCGTGCCATTCGGCGAGGACAGGAGCTTGCTGCGCGCGCCACCGCTGAGATTGAGCGTACCCGACAGGACAAAGGTCACGTTCACCCCTGCCATGTCGGTATCGCCCGTCGAAACGCCTTCAAGCTGCGCGCCATATGTTTGGCCCGTCACCCTGGACGTATAGGGCCATTTGGTGCCGCCTGTGCCGTTCACCAGATCACCGGCAATCGTGTAGCGGCCCGCACCGAACAGCACTGCCCCCCTTACGTTCAGTTCGCCATTGATGAGGTGGTTGGCAGCCCTGCCGAACACGAGCCGGCTGCCCCCCTCGCTTGCGATGCTGCCACCTGCGCTGAACGCGCCGTCGCCCATGATCATGATCGCGCTACCTGCGAGCGCGATCGATCGGCCGTTGGCGGCGCGCCCGATACGATAGTTGCCGTCGCCCAACGCCAACGTCGAATCACCACCGATATCGATGCCGGCAACGACGTCGGTGTTTCCGGCGCCGGCCCACATCCAGCTACCGCCGCCGACCGAAATCGACCGGAACGCGTGCGCGCCCTTGCCGATGGTCAGCGTCGTGCCGCCCTTCAACGCCAGGTCGCCAGCGATCGAAACGCGGCCATCGCCGATGCGGTTGCTTCCCGAAAACCCCAGCGTACCGCTGCCGATCGAAAGGTTGCCGTTGCCGAAGGTAACGCCGGCGCCATCGAACCCGCCATTGATGCTGACGTCGCTGTTGCCGAAATCGACCTTCGTACCGCCGCCGATCGTGACGCCCCGCGCTACGGTGATGGTCGACTGGTTCGAGAACGTAACGGTCGTATCGCCGGTGATCTTCAACGCGCCGATCGTATATTTACCAGCCGGCACGATATAATTCCCGTTCCCGCGGCGAAAGCGGGCGACATTGGGACTGAAGTCGCTGCCGAACACCCAGTCCTCCCCTGCGGGTGTCGATGGATCGGCGATGTTGGCGGGCGGGTCATAGGTTCCGATCAGGGCGCGTGCGGCGGTAATCTCCGGATTGTCCTGCAACGGATCTGCGATCGTAGTGGCCGCCTTGGTGCGTTTGTCTGCGGCGGGGACGTTGCCGTTCCACGACGGATTGACGAAATCGACAGCGTACCGAACCGCATCGGCAACGATCGAGCCATAATTGTTCCGGATCGATCCCGCGCCCGAGACGATGTTCTTCGCACCGATGCGCGAACCGCCGTTATTGACGTCGCCAACCCCGGCGATCGCGCAGTCCGGGGCGTCGATCGTCGCTCCACCCGATGTCGAGACGGCATCCCCGCTCGACGTCAGGCCGAGGATGCACGGCGCGATACTCTCCGGCGCTTGAAGTCGCGCCGTCGCCGATGCCGCCACCGTATAGCTGCCGCCAAGACCAATTCCCCTCGCCAGCATGATCGGTACCTGGGTCGTGACGGTCACCAGTACCGCCTTCTCGCCGCGCGTGGGAACGTCGGTCAGCAGGTCCGCACTGATCGTCGCATCGGGCAGGCCATTGATCCGGGCGAGGTCGCGCGCGGTGGGCGCTAAGATAACTTCCTGTTTCTGAACGTTATAGGCCAGCGCCGCTGCAAGCGCCGCCAGATCCGCCACGCGTTGGTTGACGACGCGCTGCTGCAGTCCACGGTTGATGTCGACGGCAAACGCCGCAATGCCGATAAGACAAGGCAGCGACAATGCTCCGATGACCGCGACGGTGCCGCGGCAATCCGCTATCAGACGTCTCGGACCATCCCGGAAATTCATCGATTATTTCTAGGGGGAAAAGACTTTATACGGCGTTAATTATGCCCCGCCCCCGCTGGTGGTCCATCGACCCTGACAGTCCGGGTCAGGAAGCGACGCGGGATGCCCGTCAAAAAGCATGAACCTCGGGAGATCATCGGAAAATTCCGTCAATCTGACGCGAACCGCTCTCCATACGATGCACGTTGTTCCTTGATTGCAATGTTCAGCTGACGAGCAGCTGCCATTCGGCTTCGACGGTGCCCGAGCCGGGGATGTCGTCGCAACGCGTGCACGCCAAAGGGCTGTCGGCACGTTGCGCGAAACAACAGGTCGGATCGACGGGGCGCTTCGATCCGACCCGGGCAGGGTTTAATTTCGTTCGAACACGCTGGCGTAAAATCCGTCGAGCTTAACGGTAACGGTGACGGGCTTGTCTTCCCGGTTCTTCCAGTACCAGCCATGTGTCCCGGCGAAGGGGGCGGTGAAGCTACCCTGGGAAGACGTTATGTCCTTCTGTTTCCAGTAGTCGGTGAACTCGTCCTCCTTCCCACCAGTCGGCTCACCATGCATGTCGGCGCGGACCGGACCTGTCGATGTCCAGCGGAAATTGAAGCTGTCGCCGGCCTGCATCCGCGCCTTCACCTCGATCCCCTTGCCGGGGGCGAGGGTGACCGTCTTTTCATCGCTGCGGAACGGCGTGGCACGGGCGATATTCGCCTGGGTCTGCGCGGCAACCGCAACGGCGACCGGGGCGGCCGCCGGCATGGTCGAGCGCGTCGCGTCGTCGACCGCATCTTCGCCGGCCGCCATGCGGGTCAAGCCGAGCGCCTTGCCGACCCCGGTCGGATCGATCGCATATTCGGCCGGCAGCACGAACAGCACGAGGATCGCGGCCCCCGCCGCCAGCGCAGCGATCGACGCCCGCCCCAGCGTCCGGGGCGAGGCATGATAGGGCGTGGTGGTGGTGGCAACCGTCATGCGACCTTCTCCGTCATGAAACCGGCGACCTGATAGCCGGTGAGAACGATCCCCGCGCACATCAGCGCAGCGTTGGCAACGACGACACTGCGGGTGAAGCTGGGTGAGCGCCGCCACAGCGTCATCAGGATCAGGATGATGCCGAGCGCCATGAACTGCCCCATTTCCACCCCGACATTGAAGCTGACGAGGTTGGGGATCAGCCCGTCGCGCGACGCGATCAAATCCTGCAACTTGGTCGCCAGGCCAAAGCCGTGGAAAAACCCGAAGATCAGCACCGCCGCCTTCTGGTTCGGCTGAAACCCGATCAGCGTCGGAAAGGCACCCAGATTGTCGAGCGCCTTGTAGACCACCGACAGCCCGATGATCGCGTCGATCAGATAGGGATTGGCGTGAATGTTGAAGAACACCCCGGCCAGCAGCGTCGTACTATGCCCGATCGCGAACAGCGTGACATAGGTACCGACATCCTTCAGCCGGTACAGGAAGAAGATGACGCCGAAGAGGAACAGCAGGTGATCGTACCCGGTCACCATGTGTTTCGCACCCAGATACATATAGGGCACGATGTTGATGCCCGGATTGTTCTGGATGAACGCCTTGTCCCCTTCGGCGACACCATGCGCCGCAGCGACCCCGTGCAGGCCGAGCGCCACGGCCGCGCCAAACAGCAGCCACGCGCGACGCAGCCCCCTCATTTGACGGCAAAGGTCGCGGTCTGCCGCGCCTGGGTCTTCCTATCGATCAGCAGGACGCCGACCTTCGATCCGGCGGCGATCTTCGCGCCCTTGGCGACGAACTGGTTCTTGGCCGCCGGCGTCAGCACGATCTCGCTGCGCTGCGCACCGGTGGTGACGAACAGCTTGCCCATCATGCCGGCGGCCGGGACTTCGTCACCGTCCTCCATGACATAGAGCGATACGCCGGCCGGCGCGCGGACCAGTTCGAACACGGTCTCGCCGACTTCGACGACCTGTCCGCCATGCCGCGGCTTGTCGTCGCCATGGGCCAGAGCGGGGGTGGCGATCAGCGCGAGGGCGATCGACAGAGTCTTGAACTTCATAGGATATCTCCGGGAAAGGACTTATTGCTCGGGTGCGTGCGGCAACGTGAAGGACAGGGTCGCCGTATGTTCGTAATGGTCGATCTTGGTCGGCTGATCGGTGGGCGAGACATAGACGGCGCGCAGCACGTTCAGCCCCTGGTTGCGGACCGGCAGGGTCACCGTCCCATCGGCCTTGGTCTCGACCTCCGCCGCGTCGGGGTCGTTGACCATGTCATTGATCAGCTTGACGCCCGACACGGGCTTGCCCTTGAAATACACGCGATAGGTCATCGGCGTGCCGAGCTTGGCTGGCAGTGCGCCGACCGGCACGATCTGGAGCAACTGTGACGGGATCAGCGGCACCGGCTTGGTCAGCGCGCCCTGAATGGTCGTCGCGTACTTGATCGTGGTCTCGCTCTTTACCGAATTGGGTACCTCGTCCTTCGGCTTCTTGACGAACTCGCCGTCGGGCAGCTTCGACCAGGTCCCGTTCTGCAGCACCGCGCTGACCAAGGCCGGCGGGGCATCGGTATCGACCACCACCAGTGCCCCGTTGGTGCGCAACTGCGCGCCGATCGGGTTCAGGTCCGCATCCCATGCCTGCACATTTTCCATGTTGGGCTGGCGCTTCACCGCTTCGAGATCGTCTGCGCCGATGCCGTAGATGATCGCGATCTGCTTGGCGCGCTGCGCGAACCATATTCCGTGCGCACCGGCCAGCGTGGGTGCAAGCATACCGGTTGATACGGCAGCGGTGTACAAGAACATCTTCAGTCTGGTCATGTTGTTGCCCCTTCGCTGTGACAGGTTAGTCGTAATCGAAGTGTGTCGTATGGAATCACCATTTTCTGCGGCCTCGCGGCATAATGTGCCGGAGCAGTGTGATCCGTGACATTCCGGAAAGCCATGTCATGTGTAAGTATGTATGCTACACATCAGAAATACTTCAGCCATTTGATGTCGCGACGACGCTGCTTCAGTCGCGAAAACCAGGCAGTCGGCAGATACAGCGGCAACAGAAGCGCGAAGTACCAAACTACCACGCCACCGTAATTGTCGAAGCCATAGGTCTCACCGTGGTTCGGTCCCCAAATAGCTAGCGCACCATGGTAGAAGATGCGCAGCACGGTCAGATGGAAGAGGTAGAAGAACATCGGCGCTCCGCCAAAGACGGCAAGCGCAGCGGTCAGACGGGAAGTGTCGATCCTTTCGAACAGGGCGAGCACCACTGCGCCAACGCCCAGCGTCGGCAACAGAAACAGAAGCGACGCCGGGTACTTGGTCATGGATATGAAACTCAGAACCGTTCGTCCCGGGTCGCCTTCCACGACGAACCACGGGTGATCGCCATAGACATTGAGAAAGCGCAGCACGAAGAACGCGGCGATCATGCCAAAGCCGAGCCGTAGCAGGCGCTGCTGCCGAACCGCTGGTGCCACGTCCGGCCGGAACCATGGTCCGATCCCGAAGCCCAGTGAGATGACACCGATCCAGGGCAGGATCGGATAGGTCGTCTTCGCCAGAAAGCCGAACGGCAGCGCAATCGTGTCCCGCTGATGCAGGATCGCCCAGAGCGGGAACAGGCTGTCATCCGGTTGCAGGCGGATGGGGTCGAGCAGGTTGTGGCAGCAGACCAGCGCCAGACCCACACCGATCAGTGCCGGTCGGGGCAACCGCATCAGCACGCTGAGCAGGATCATGCAGATGCCGATGCACCATATGACCTGTAACCAGAACGTCGGTTGCGGCACGATACCCCAATATAGCGGCCCGAGGTAGAGCAGTTCGAAGGCGATGAGCAGCGAGCCACGCTTCAGGAGATAAGCGGTGGTTTCCTTGACCGTATGATTCACACTGAACAGGTAGACGCCCAGTCCTGTCAGCGCGACAAAGATCGGTGCGCAGAAACTTACGATGAACCGGGCAAATCCTACCGCTGGCAAGATCGTTCGCGCGTCGACCGGATCTGTTACCGGAAGATATACAAACCACGTCTCTCGCATGTGATCCAGAAGCATGAGGACCATGACCAGTCCCCGCAACGCATCGATGTTCTGCAGCCGGGTCCGCGCTGCTGGTTTCGCGACGTTATCGGTGCGAGGCTGGATTGATCCGGAAGCAATCGATGCGATCGACGCCATCTGCTGTTCCCCAACTATACGGCATGTGCCGATCTTGCTGCATCATGACGGCATTGGTTTGGCGATATGTCCCGCGTTCATGTGAAAGATCGTCTGTGTGTGCCGCATTGCACAAGCTTTGCGACATGATCTGTCGCGGCAACGATCAGGCTTTTGAATGTATACGATCTCATGCGCTTGTAGATTGCGGCTTACGACGGCTCCGCAATTTTCTACCTAGTTGGCGTTGGATGCAGTCCGTTCCAGACACTTGCAGCCCCGAACAGGAGAAGGCGCCGCGGATGCATCGTCATCAATAACAGTCCCCATCACCGAGTTCGGATGCCATCATCATAGGTCACTCGTGGAACGGATTGATACGCACCCCGCCTCCGTTCGCTGCGGACGCTTACATTGGCATGACGCATCGCCTTGAAGGCCAAATCCGATGAGAATTTTCATCGTTCTTTGGCAGACAGAATTATTTTCGCTGATCGCGAGCAAATCCTTCGGCAAGTAAAGTCTCATAATTCCAGCCAATTAAGTGTCCTGATCGGGAGAATATCTTACCCAAGCTCTGACACGCCGGTAAGAATGCCGCGCTTCGTCGCTGCGGTCGCAATGTATTGCCGCACTACGCGGATTCGGCAGCAACGAAGCACAGCTTCCCCTAGGCCGTTCCAGGCGAGCCGTTCGGTTCGACTGGCGGTGCGGTCGGTGAGGAACGAGGGTTGCGAGACCACCGATCGACGAACGCACTGATTGCGGGCAGCACCAGCAGCGTCAGTATCGTCGACGTAATCAGTCCTCCGATCACCACCGTAGCAAGCGGCCGTTGCACCTCGGCCCCGGTGCCGGTCGCCAATGCCATCGGCACGAACCCGAGGCTGGCGACCAACGCCGTCATCAGAACCGGACGTACCCGTTCCATCGCGCCGTCGATGATGGCACGGTCGTCGGTGGCGCCCTCGTCACGGTACTTGCGGATCGCGCTCATCATCACGAGACCGTTCAGGACGGCCACGCCCGACAGGGCGATGAAGCCGACAGCCGCAGTGATCGAGAAGGGAATACCGCGCAGCAAGAGTGCGAAGACGCCACCCGCCAGCGCCATGGGTACCGCCGAAAAGACGATTCCTGCCGATGCGAAGCTGCCCAGGGCCATGAACAGCAAGGCATAGATGGCGACGAAGCAGATCGGCACAACGATCAGAAGGCGCAACCGTGCCGACTGCAGGCTTTCGAACGTTCCGCCCCATGCCGTGTACATGCCGGTCGGAAGTTGCATCCGCCCGATCTTCGCCTGCGCTTCCGCGACGAAGCCGCCCAGATCGCGACCACGCACGTTGATCTGCACGACCACCATACGTTTGCCGTTTTCCCGGCTGATCTGGTTCAATCCCTGGGTGTAGCTGAACCGCGCAACCTGACTGAGCGGGATCGAACGCGCGACCTGTTGATCTGCGGCGGGTAGCATGACCGGGATCGAACCCAGCGCCTCGACATCGTCGCGTTGCGCATCGGGCAGACGGACGACTACGTCGAAGCGGCGGTCCCCCTCGAACAGCAAGCCGGCGTGCCGGCCGCCCAGCGCTGCGGACACGGTATTCGCCACCTGCTCGACCGACAGACCATAGCGGCCTGCCGCCTGACGATCGATCTGGACGTCGAAGGTTGGTGCGCCGGACGTCTGTTCGGCGCTTACGTCCGCTGCACCGGGAATGGTCCGAACGGCAGATGCAATATGTCTGGCCTGTTCGCTCATCGCGTCGAGGTCATCGCCATAGAGTTTGATCGCGACGTCCGAACGAACGCCCGCGATCAGTTCGTTGAAGCGCATCTGGATCGGCTGCTGGATTTCCGTCCGATTACCGATCAGCGGCTTCATCCGCTCCTCGATCCGACGCAAAATATCCTCCTTGCTCTTCACGTCCGCGGGCCATTCGCTTTCCGGCTTGGGAATGACGTAGGTGTCGGACGCGTTGGGTGGCATCGGATCGGTGCCAAGGTCGGCATTGCCGTTCTTCGAGAACACCAGCGCGACTTCGGGCATGGTCTTCAGCGCATCCTCGATCTGAAGCTGCATCCGGGTCGACTGGTCGATCGAGGCCGACGGTACGCGAAAGTTGGTGACCGTGATGTCCTTCTCGTCGAGTTGCGGCATGAACTCCTCGCCGAGAAGACCGAAGCTCAATACCGCCGCGACGAACACGGCGACGCCGCCCAGAATGAACGGTATCGGCCGCGCAACGGCCCGGTTGAGTACCGGAGCGTAGCGCTCCTTGAACCAGCGGATCGGCTTCACCTCCGTTTCGCTGACACGCCCCTTGACGACGATGGCGATCATTGCCGGAATGAAGGTCAGCGACAGGATGAACGCGGATGCGAGCGCGAGCATGAGCGTGACAGCCATCGGCGCGAACGTCTTCCCCTCGACCCCCTGAAAGGTGAGCAGTGGCACGAAGACGAGGAAGATGATGAGCTGACCATAGACGGTCGGACGCACCATTTCCTGTGCGGCGAGCGTGGTTTCCTCCATCCGTTCGTCACGGGTGAGCAAGCGCCCTTCATGTTCCTGACGTTCGGCAAGACGGCGCAGGGCATTCTCGACGATGATGACCGCGCCGTCGACGATCAGGCCGAAGTCGAGCGCGCCGAGACTCATCAGGTTCCCGGATACGCCCAGACCGTTCATGCCCGCGGCCGTCATCAGCATGGTAATGGGAATGACCGCTGCGGTGATGAGGGCGGCGCGGATGTTGCCGAGGAGCAGGAACAGGACGACGATGACGAGCAGCGCGCCCTCGGTCAGATTCTTCTCGACCGTCGCGATCGTCGCATCGACCAGCTTGGAGCGGTTGTAGACCGGTTCGGCGAAGATGTCCGACGGCAGGGCCTTGTTGATCTCGGTCAGCTTGCCGGCGGCGTCGGTCGCGACGATCCGGCTGTTGTCGCCGACCAGCATCAACACGGTCGAGATGACCGCCTCCGATCCCATGCGACTACCCGAACCGGTGCGGACCGCTCCGCCGATGACGACCTCGCCCACATCCTTGACGCGGACGGGTACGCCGTTGCGGGTGGCGACGACCGCTTCCTGAATATCCCCGATCGATTTCAGCCGGGCATCGGCCCTGACCAGGAAACTCTCCCCCGCACGGCGGACATAGTTGGACCCGGCCGACAGGTTGGCCCGCTCCATCGCATCGGCCAGCTCCGTGACCGACAAGCCGTAGCTGGCGAGCGCGTTCAGGTTCGGCTCGATCAGATACTGCTTCACATAGCCGCCGTTGGAATCGACGCCCGCCACGCCACGCACAGCACGCATTTGCGGTCGGATGATCCAGTCCTGGACCGTGCGCAGATAGGCCGCCTTCGCAAGCTCGGTGGTCAGTCGTTCTCCCTCGGGCGTGAGGTAGCTCCCGTCCGACTGCCAACCCGGCTTGCCGTCTACGGCCTTCACCCCCTTCCCGTCGGGGTGCCGGAAGGCGACCGAATAGAAGAAGATTTCGCCAAGGCCCGTGCTGAGCGGCGCCAGGATCGGCTGTACGCCGGCCGGCAGGCTGTCGCGCGACTGCGCAAGGCGTTCGGTCACCTGCTGGCGCGCGAAATAAATGTCGGTCGCATCCGTGAACACGGCCGTGACCTGGCTGAAACCGTTGCGCGAAATCGATCGCGTCATCTCGAGACCGGGAATGCCGGCCAGCGCCGTCTCCACCGGAAACGTCACCTGTTTCTCGATGTCGACCGGTCCCAGGGTCGGTGCGAACGTGCTGATCTGGACCTGCCGGTTCGTGACATCGGGAACCGCATCAATCGGCAGCTTCGTGATCTGCCAGAGGCCGAAGCCCATGACGACAAGGGTCAGGAATGCGACCAGCCATCGCATTCGAACCGACAGCGAAAGGATGCGGGCGATCATTCGGCCGACTCCTTCTCGATCTCGGCCTTCAGCAGAAAGGCGTTGGTCGTGGCGATCCGCGTGCCTGCGTAAAGGCCGTTCGTGACCGCGGCCATGCCGCCCGATCGGCTGCCCACCTGTACAGGCTGCGCGCGGAAACCCTGTGCGGTACGCACGAACACGACGGTATCGGTTCCGAGGGTCTGTACCGCATCCTGCGGGACCATCACGCCGTTGCCCGACGTTCCGCCGCTGGCGAGAATGCGGGCCTGCACCAGCTGTCCCGGCACCAGCGTGCTGCCACCCCCACTGGGCGTAACCACCACCGTTGCGGCCCGGGTCTGCGGATCGACGACGCCCGTCGCCGCGCGAACACGGCCATCGATCGAGCGACCATCACTTGTCGTCAGCTGTACGCGATCACCTTCGCGAATGCGGCTTGCATCGGCAGGGGGGACGTTGGCCGTGATCTGAAGCCGGCGCGGGTCGGCCACGCGGAACAGTTCGGTTTCGGCGGCTACAAACTGACCGAGGTTCGCAGCCGCGCTGGTGACACGGCCGGAGACCGGACTGACGACGGCGACCGAACGGCCATCGCCCGCCACGCGGGCGGCACCGGCTGCGGCACTGGCGCGACGTGCATCCGCCTGCGCGACGGCAAGGTTGGCTTGCGCCCTTTCATAATCGGCGCGCGGCGTGACACCCTGCGCCAACAGCCCGCGCTCGCGCTCAAGCTGGCGAGCCGCAAGCGTGACCCGTGCCGAAGCGGCTGCGCGATCGGCAGCGATCTGGGACGCGTCCCGACTTTCGACCATTGCCAGCGTCTGGCCGGCACGCACGGGATCGCCGATGCGCACCATGATCCGACTGATCGTGCCCGGTGCCCCGGAAGTCAGCAGCGCTTCTGCATCCGGTGCCGCCTCGACCGTGGCGGATGCAGGGATCGCAGCGTCGAGTGCGCCCGCAGTCGCCGGCGCAACAGCGATCCTCGACGCTGCGAGCGCCTGGGGCGTCATCGTTACGACGTTTGACGGTTTTGCTTCCTCTACGCTCTCGGTAGCGACTGGCGCGGGCACGGGGGGCTGTGTCAGGCGCGCGGCACCGAAACCGAGCGCAGCGGCAACGACCACACCGATCGCCACGCCGGTGAACAGGCGATTCTTCTCGGTCATTGGACCGTTTCTCCAGTAATGCTGAGGCCCTGCAGACGGGCAAGATCGGCGCGGGCGTCGAAGCGGGCGGTGGCGGCATCGAGAATGACCCCGCGTGCAACCCCAAGATTGTGTCGGGCGACGAGCAGTTCGATCAGCGGGCTCTTGCCCGCTTCATATGCGATACGTGCAAGGCGATAGCCTTCCTCTGCCGTCGCCATCGTCCGCCTTGCGGCGATCGCCCGGTTATCCGCTGCGGCAACGAGCGCGAGGGCGGCACGGGTGTCACCTTCGGCTTCGAGACGGGCGGCCGCCGCGCGTGCTTCGGCCGCTTGCAGTTCGGCACTGGCCGCGGCGATGTTCCCGCGATTTCGGTCGAAGAACGGCAGCGGAACGGTCACCCCGGCGACGACCGCCGGCCCACTGGCTACCCGGAGCTGCCGGACGCCCAGCTGGGCGGTGACGTTTGGAATGGCAAGTCGCTGCTGTACGGTCACCGCGCGCGCCGCCGCTTCGCGCTCGGCCGCCGCAACACGCACCGTGGTTGCCTGCATCGGATCGATCGGGCCGGTGGCGGGCCTGGCGTCGAGACGATCGAGCAGCGATTCCGCTATGCCGACATAGGGCGTCGAGGCTCCGGCCAATGCTGACAGTCGTGCCAGCGCGGCGGTCTTCATTGCCCGGCTCGTCTCGAATTCCGCCTGAAGCGTGTTCAGCTCGGTTTCGGCCTGCACCTGACGAAGGCGCGCTTCCTTGCCGGCTCCGACCAGTGCCCGTGCTACCTTCAGGTCCGACGTCGCCTCTTCGACCTCGTCCTCCGCCAGACCAATGCGGCGATCTGCGATCTCCACGGCAGCATAGGCGCGGGCCAATTCGGTGGCATAGGCGAGCCTGCCATCAAGGCTACGTGCCTGTGCTGCGGCAACCCCGGCGTCGCCTGCCGCGATCCGGGCGGCACGCTTGCCGCCAAGCTCGATGGCCTGATCGATCTGGAATGTCGTCTGCTGCTGGTTGCTGGCATTCGCGGAACGATCCCCGGCGAAGTTTTCGGCATAGACGTTGAAAAACGGGTTTGGCCGGGCGCGCGCCTGCGCGGCGAGCCCACGGGTGCGGGCGACGTCGGCTTCAAGGGCCATCACGCGCGGAACGTCGCGTGTCCGGGCCAAGAGCTGCGAAAAGGGTGGCGCGGTCTGTGCACAGGCCGCACCTGCGGGACAAAGCGCCGCAAGCGTACCGGCCAGCGCAATCACGCGCTGCCGGCCGAAACTGCCGATCATGATGAGATTCCTTGACGTGGAGAGACGCAGGCGGCGCAAAGCGCCAGCAAGCATCAGCCACGCGGGGGTCTCAGCAACTGTGACGGATCAAGGCCGATGACGAGCGGCGCTACCAACGTTACCCAGGCACGATAGATCGTCATATTGCCTGCCGTCGGGACGGAAATATCGCCGAAGCCGATCCAGTGGCTTGCCGCGTGGGCGAGAACATGGACCGGATTGTCGGGCTCACCCTCGTGGGATGATCCATGATCGTCCTCATCGATCGAGACTGCACCGTCGAGGTGATCGGAAGCGTCGCGCAGCTCGGTGCGATCATGGTCATGAACGAACCCGCTGTGCCATCCGGTCACGGCGACGATGCCGAGCATGGCGAACATTGCCAGCACGACACCTAGCACCGCGGGAAAGGACCGGAACAACGCCATCGATCCGATGCTATGGTCCGGTTGCCGTCGAGGCAAGGGTAACATCGGCGCGGCCATGGCGAATCCCGTTCGTGGTCGTCGTCCTGCAACCGTGTCGACCCGTGCAAAATTCGGCAAGGTTGCATATGACGCTGGAATATCTGTGGACGGATCGATCTCGACGTCCGGGATAGCGGCGACTATCGCCTGCCGCTGATCGATGTCGGCGCGGCCGTAACCGGAAACGGAACCCCGACGATCGGCAACCATTGCCTGCCCGCCTTCACCAAAACATGGATCAGCGCATCTGAATCTATGTCCATCCGGTTAGGGCGACTGTCGGTCGAACTGCATACACATCATGGCGTACAAAGGCAGGGAGCGGTGCCGCAGCGTCAGCAACGGATGCGACTCCACCGGCAGGTCATCGGCGGTCTTCCGCGCCGAGCGGCCATGTTCAATGCCGTAGCGAACCGTTCCTCGAAAGCCGCGGTTGCGAGTGCCGCCTCGCCCCACCGCAGACTCCCTCGATCCCGATCCGCCATGGCCTGATTCGGGGCGACCGGTGCCACGACCAGTATGGTGGTTGCAGATCGGCTCGGCATTCCGCTTCTCGCGCCATCTTCCTGTAAGGATGTCGTTATTGACGGCGACCTTCAAGCGCCGGACCTTCGTCGGTCGCCGGCGCACACCGGCGCGCGCGTGTCAGCCAGGCGGAGGACGGAACGGAAGCCGGAAAAATGCTCGCAATCGATATTTGTCTGACCAATTTTCAGTATCCGGCTTGATCTGGCCAGACATTACGCACTTAATGGATAAGCCTTCCATTATGTGGGAAAAACTATGCGTTCGGGCTTCGTAGTATCGCTTGCCGTCATGGCAATGGCGACCCCCGCCTGGACGCATGATGCTTCCAGCGTCGTTCGATCGTCCCGTGCGACGTATAATCTGAACGCGGACTGGCGGACGATTACCGGCGACCCCGCCGGCGCACAGGCGTCCGCGTTTGATGACCGCGGCTGGAACCTCGCGACGCTACCCCACGCCTTCAACGAACGCGAAGCCTTTGCCCGCGACATCAAGGACCTGTCGGCCGGGATCAACTGGTACCGCAAGCGGATCACCCTTCCCGACGGTGCCGAGGCGGGCAAGGCGTTCCTCGAGTTCGAGGGTGTCCGACAGGCGGCCGAAGTCTGGGTCAACGGCACGCCGGTCGCCCTGTCCGAACATGGCGCGATGGCGTTCGGCGCGGACATCACCGCAGCGCTCAAGGCCGGTGAGAATGTCATCGCCGTGCGGGTCGACAGCGACTGGCGGTACAAGGAACGCGCGACCGGCAGCGGCTTCCAATGGAACGACCGCAATTTCAACGTGAACTATGGCGGCATCACGAAGAACGTCCGGCTGCATCTGACCCCCCGGACCTATCAGACGCTGCCACTCTATTCCGCGCTCGGCACGACCGGGCAATATGTCTGGGCCGACGCCTTCGATATCGCGGCGCGCACCGCGACGATCCACGCCGAGACGCAGGTCCGCAACGAGGACGGCCGCCCCCGTACACTCGGCTACCGGGTCGAGATACGCGACGCGACCGGGCGGATCGTCGCGCGGGTCGATGGCGGCCGCGCTACGCTGGCCCCCGGCGAGACCCGGACGCTGACCGCCGCCCGGCGTCTCACCGGCCTGAACTTCTGGAGCTGGGGCTATGGCTATCTGTACCGCGTCACCACCAGTCTGACCGAAGCGGGCAAGGTGATCGACGCGGTTGATACGCTGACGGGGTTCCGTTCGACCCGGTTCGGCGACGGCATGGTCCGGCTGAACGGGCGGGTGATGCAGGTTCATGGCTATGCGCAGCGGACGTCGAACGAATGGCCGGCGGTCGGGGTATCGATCCCCCCGTGGATCAGCGATTTTTCGAACGCGCTGATGGTGGAAAGCGGCGGCAATCTGGTCCGCTGGATGCACATCACACCGTCGAAACAGGACATCGAAAGCGCCGACCGCGTCGGGTTGCCGCAGGCGATGCCGGCGGGCGACGCCGAGCATGATGTCGAAGGTCGTCGCTGGGAGCAGCGCACGGCATTGATGCGCGACGCGATCATCTACAATCGCAACAATCCCTCGATCCTGTTCTACGAAAGCGGCAACGAGAGCATCAGCGAGCCGCACATGGCCGCGATGAAGGCCATTCGCGACGCTCACGACCCGCATGGCGGCCGGGCGATCGGATCGCGCGAAATGCTCGACAGCAAGGTCGCCGAATATGGCGGAGAGATGCTGTATCTGAACAAGAGCGCCAGACATCCGATGTGGGCGATGGAATATAGCCGCGACGAAGGGGCGCGGCTGTATCAGGACGAATATACCGCCCCGTTCCACAAGGATGCGCCGGACTATAACCGCAATCAGGACAGCCACGCGATCGAGGATGTCCGTCGTTGGTACGATTACTACCGCATCCGGCCGGGTACCGGTCGGCGGGTCAGTTCGGGCGGGGTCAACATTATCTGGTCGGACAGCAACACCCATTATCGCGGCGATAACAACTATCGCCGATCAGGGGAGGTCGATGCGGTACGTCTGCCCAAGCAAGGCTATTTCGCGCATAAGGTGATGTGGAACGGCTGGGTCGATCCGGAGACCCCCGCGACGCACATCATCGGCCATTGGAACCATGCGCCCGGCACGATCAAGCCGGTCAGCGTGGTGTCGAACGGCGACGCGGTCGAGCTGTTCCTGAACGGTCGATCACTGGGCAAGGGTGTGCGGTCGAGCGGTTTCCTGTTCACCTGGCCGGCGGTGGCGTGGCAACCCGGCACGCTGCGCGCGGTCGCGACCGGCGGCGACGGGCGGCGATCGGAGCATGTCGTCGAAACGGTCGGCGCGCCGGTGGCGCTGCGGCTCAAGTCGCGGACCGGACCGCGCGGGTTCGTGATGGACGGTGCCGACATCGCGCTGGTCGACGTCGAGGTCGTCGATGCACAGGGTCGCCGCGTGCCCACCGCGAACGACAAGGTCGCCTTTACGCTGACCGGCCCGGCCGAATGGCGCGGCGGCATCGCGCAAGGCGACAGTTCGGGCAAGCCGCGCGCGGCGCAAGCCGTGCAGGGAGAGGTCGTGCCGGGCACCACACCGACCGCCGGCACCGCACGCGGCGAGGATAACTACATCCTGTCGCCCAGCCTGCCGGTCGAAGCGGGGGTGAACCGCGTGCTGCTGCGGGCCGGACATACGCGCGGCGTCGTCCGACTGATGGCCAGTGCGCCGGGATTGAAGCCCGCCACGCTGACCATCCCGACCGTCGCGGCGAAGCCGGTTTCGGGCGGACTGTCGCGCGACGTTGCCGCGGCGGCGCAACCGGGCCTGCTGACGCGCGGGCCAACCCCGGCGGGGGACGCGCTGAAGCCGACCCGGTCGACGCAAATGCCGGTCGCCGTCACCGCCGGATCGAACCCGGGCGACGCGGCGAAGACGTTCGACGACAATGAACTGTCGCGCTGGGTCGGCGATGGCAGCCGGGACAAGGCATGGATCGAGTATCGCTTCGCGCGGCCGGTGACGCTGAACGAGATCGAATTGAAGCTGGTCGGATGGCGATCGCGCGCCTATCCGCTGGCCATCACCATCGACGGACGCGAGGTGTGGCGCGGCGCGACCGAACGGCAACTGGGTTATGCGTCCATCCCCATCCCCGCCACGACCGGGCAGGTAGTGCGGATCACGCAGGTCGGGCCGACCGAGGATCGCGACGCGTTCGGCAAGATCGTCGAACTGGCGACCGCGCGGCAGGCCGGTGACACCGGTGCCGACGCCGTGCCCGCCGGGTGGCGTCTGGCGATCGTCGAGGCCGATTTCCATGGGCCGCGCTGACGCGATGTGGCGCTGGTTGACCATGCTCGCGGGCGCGATGGCACTGCCGTCGGTGGCCGCTGCCGAAGATGCGGTACTGTTCGACGGGCGACAGCTGGCGGGGATCGTCCATGACAATTCCCCGTCCGCCCGGCTGGCGGGCGAATTGCTGGCCCGCGACCTGAAGCAATTGACCGGCCACGCGGCGACGGTCGCGGACGATGTGTCCGGCTGTGCCCGGCTGTGCGTGGTGATCGGAACGCTGGATTCGACGCTGGTCCGCGCGGTCGTGGCGGACACCGGCGTCGACCTTTCGACGATCGAAGGGACATGGGAGCGCTATGGGCGCATCCTGGTCCGGTCGAAGCGCGATCCGTCGCGCCGCTATCTGCTGATCGCCGGATCGGACCGCCGGGGCACCGTCTGGGGCGTGATCGACCTGACGCGCGAACTGGGCGTATCGGCATGGGAATGGTGGGCCGACGTAACCCCGCGTCGCGTCGATCGGCTGCGGGTCGATGGCGCGCGACGGCTGTCGGAAGCGCCATCGGTCCAGTATCGCGGCATCTTCCTGAACGACGAGGATTGGGGCCTCCAGCCCTGGGCGGCCAGAACCTACGAACCCGAGGCCGGCGATATCGGCCCCAGGACCTATGCCCGCATCTTCGAACTGATGTGGCGGCTGAAGGCCAATCTGATCTGGCCGGCGATGCATGACAGCACCACGCCCTTTTACCAGCAGCCGGGCAACGCGGCGACGGCGAATGCCTATGACATCGTCGTCGGCACGTCGCATGCCGAACCGATGCTGCGCAACAATGTCCGCGAATGGGATGAGCGGGCGCGCGGTCCCTTCAACTTCTTCACCAACCGTCCGGCGATGGTCGAATATTGGCGCGAACGCGTCGAGGCCGTGAAGGATGGCGAGCACATCTATTCGATCGGCCTGCGCGGCAAGCATGACTCGGCGATGGAAGGTGCCGACACCCCCGAACAGGCACGCGACGCAACGGCACAGGCGATCGCCATCCAACGCGACCTGCTGGCCAAGGCGCAGGGACGACCGGCGGCGCAGGTGCCGCAGGCGCTGACGCTCTACAAGGAAGTCCTCGACACCTACGCTGCCGGATTGAAAGTCCCGGACGACGTGACGCTGGTCTGGCCAGACAATAATTACGGCTATATCGCGCAGCTTCCGACCCCGGCCGAACAGGCGCGTCGCGGCGGGTCGGGGGTCTATTACCACCTCTCCTACTGGGGCCGGCCGCACGATTATCTCTGGCTGGCGACGACCCACCCGGCGCTGATCCGCGAACAGATGGACCGCGCGTGGCAATCGCACGCACGCAAGCTGTGGGTCGTGAATGTCGGCGACATCAAGCCGGGCGAGTATCTGACCCAGTATTTCCTCGATCTTGCGTTCGACCATCGCATCTTTGCCCAGGTGCCGCGCACCCATTTGCGCGACTGGTCGGCCCGGCAGTTCGGCGCGGACGTCGCCGATCGGGTTACCGCGGTGATGCTCGCCTATTACGACCTCGCCTTCGAACGACGCCCCGAGTTCATGGGGTTCGGTCAGGTCGAACCGGTCACCCCCGTCCGCACCAGCGACTATCTGCGCACCGGCGGGGACGAAGCGGAACGGCGGCTCGACCGCTATGCGGCGCTGGTCGCCGAAGCGGAAGCAGTCGGCGCAGCGTTGCCCGCCGATCGGCGCGACGCGTTCTTCCAGCTCGTCCTCTATCCGGTGCGCGGCGCGGCGAGCCTTAACGAACGCGTCCTGAAACTCGACCTCGCGCAGGAACATGCCAAGGCCCTGCGGGCGCCGATCGTTCCGGGCAGCACGTCGGAGGCAATCAATCGCGCCGGCAATGTCGTGCGTGCCGACATGAACGCACTGTCCGATCAGGCGCGCGCCGCGCAGCAACGCATCGCCGACGATACCGGGGCGTACAACGCGCTGATCGGCGGCAAATGGAGGGGAATGATGAACGCGGCACCGCGTAACCTGCCGGTATTCCGGACCCCGACCTTCCCGCACGTTTCCCTGCCACGACAGGATGCGTGCGGGATCGAGGGGAGCGATCTTGCCTATGTGGAGGGTAGGGCCGGGACACGCAGTTTCACGCTCTATTCGGGCGGGGCCGATGCCGACTGGACGCTCGTGCCGTCGCCTGGCTTTGTGGCGTCCGCCACGCGCGGCAAGTTGCACGCGGCCAACGGCTATCGCATCCGGATCGCGCTGCCGCATGATGGCAATGGCTCGGGTGGCGTGAACGTGACCTGCGGCGGGAAGACGCTGAACCTGCCGATCCGTATCGCAACGCCTGCGAAGGGCGTAGCGCCGAACATCAATCATATCATCACGTTGCCGCCTGCCAGCGCGACCAGCCCGGATTGGGAAAGCGTACCGGGGTTCATCGCGATGCTGCGCAGCCGTTTGAACCTTCCGCCGGGGAATGCAGCGGCAACGCCGCTTACCTATCGGTTCGATACCGACACGACGGGTCATGCCGAGATACGCATCGTGTTGTTGCCAACCCATCCCCTGAATGCCGAGCAACACCTGCGCGTCAAGATACGCGTCGACGGAGGCGCGCTTCAGACGCTCGACTATGCGACGTTCGGACGAAGCGACGAATGGAAACGCAATATGCTGAGCAACACAGCGGTCCGGTCGCTGACCTTCCCGCAACTTGCCGCCGGTCGTCACACGGTCGAACTGTTCGCCGCGTCCCCGGGACTGCTGGTCGATCGGATCGAGGTTCGCCTGGATGGGGCACCTGCAAACTATGGCGCGCCGCTTCGATAACAAGTTGCGGGACGTCTATGGCGACCCCGTTCCAGACATTCGGACATGGTTTTCCGCTGTTCGATTTTCGCCAGGTTCCGCCGACATACGCTTCCGCAACCATGTCAGCGCGCGCCGGCGTCCTGGGCCGACGGTACCGGTCTGCCGCTGGGCGCTGTCTGGAAAAACGTGGACCTGCATTTCGCGGCACCGGCCCGTCGCCCGGAAAATTCACATTCCCGCGAACTTCCAAGCGGATTCTGTAGCGCGTTTTCGATCCGGTTGGATCATCGTCACGGCGGCGATTTCGGTTCGTGGCAAGGCGTGAGGAGGGCGCGATGTCACAGCATCGTGACCGATGAGCAACGCCGCCACGGACCTGAAAGCGGCCCGCTGCGTCAGCGGTCGCTTACAGGGCGATGACGGGGTGCAACGTCGTCGGAAACCGCTTTAGCGCGCCTGCCGCGGTACGACCTGCAATTCGGGACGTGCGCGTTCTTCCGTCGCGACCGGCATCGCAAAGAAATGGGCTTCCCATAATTCCTCGTCGGTTTTTCGCGCTTGCGAAACGTGGCCCGCCCGGTCGCCGGTATTGGTCTGCATCGATGCCCCCATCGCTCTTTCGCTGGCGTTAACCAACATTCTCCAAAGCCAATATGCCCTGCAACGGTGTCGGACCCAATCATCCGAAGGATGCAGATCACTTGTCGAAGCGCAGGCGCGCCCCCCGGAAACGCGGTATGTCACCTTCCCTATTGTGCAGCGCAGCATCCGCGCCATATCTTGTCTCAGCGGCCAGCGGATGCCGTGACGAGAAGGCGTACGCTCATGGTTTCGTTGTCCACCACCATTGCCCGTCTGTCGCGGATGCAGCAGCCCGGTTCGCAACCCGGCATGGCCGACCGGCTGCACGACCTGACCGGTTTCGCCCCCGATCCCGGCAATTTGCGGGCACGGATGTATGTGCCCGCCGACCTGAAGCCCGGCGCGGCGCTGGTCGTCGCGTTGCATGGCTGTACGCAGGATGCCGCGATCTACGACCATGGCACCGGCTGGTCGACGCTGGCCGAGCGGGAGGGGTTTGCGGTGCTGTTTCCCGAACAGCGTCGCGCGAACAACGCCAACATGTGTTTCAACTGGTTCGAGGCGGCGGACATCGCGCGGATCGGTGGCGAGGCCGAATCGATCGCGGCGATGATCGACGCGGCGATCGCCGCGCATGATATCGATCCGGCACGGGTGTTCGTCACCGGGCTGTCGGCCGGTGGGGCGATGACCGCGGTGATGCTGGCGGCCTGGCCCGATCGCTTTGCCGCCGGCGCGGTCATCGGCGGCCTGCCCTATGGCAGCGCGGTCGGGGTGCGGGCCGCACTGGAGCGGATGCGCGGCCAGTCGCTGCCCGATGCGCGCAGCGGCGCGGCGGCGGTGCGATCGGTCGCCGGCCGCGCGCCGATGCCGCGCGTCGCCATCTGGCACGGCACCGCCGATACGACGGTGGTCGTCGGCAATCTCGATGCGCTGGTGGCGCAGTGGTGTGGCGTCCACTACCTGTCGGATGCCACGCCGGAGACGACTGCCGAAACCGGCTGGCGTCACCGGGTGTGGCGCGACCGATCGGGCGCGCCGCTGGTCGAGGAGTGGCGCGTCGCCGGCATGGGCCATGGCGTGCCGGTCGACCCCGCCGGTGGCATCGGCCATGCCGGACCGTTCATGCTGGACGTCGGCCTGTCGAGCACCATCGAAATCGCGCGATCCTGGGGCCTGACCGATGCGGTAGCGCCGATCGCCACGCCCCGCCCGACGCGCACCATCCGGCCGGAGCCGATGCGGCCCGAGCCGACGCAGCAGCATCAGCAGCAGCAACAGACCGAAGTATCGGGCGTACAGGCGACGATCGAGCGCGCGCTGCGCAGCGCCGGCTTGATGCGCTGAGGCTTGCCGCATCGGGCGCGGTGCGGCACGGAACGGCATGTTCGTCCGCCCGCCCCGCCCCCGATCGCGTGCCTCGCGCGTCGCCGCCGATGATGCCGGCCGGCGCGGCGAACGGATCGCAGGCTGGTGGCTGCGGCTGAAAGGCTGGCGCATTCTCGCCCGCCGCGTAAAGACCAAGGCGGGCGAGATCGACCTGATCGCGCGCCGGGGCGGCATCGTCGCCTTCGTCGAAGTAAAGACCCGCGCCACCGCCGCCGATCTCAACCACGCCATCGACGAACGGCGTCTGGCGCGCGTCGCAGCAGCGGCCGAAATCCTCGCGCCGACCTATGCCGACGGGGCCGATATCCGCATCGACGTCATCCTGCTGGCCCCCGGCACACCGCCCCGCCATATCGAGAATGCTTGGATCGGATATTGAGCGAAGGCGGGGCGGGTATCGCCCAGTTGCGAAAATTGTCCGTCCCACGCAATATCGTCGCATGACGTTATTTTTGCTTGGAATGGTAGTCCTGATGAGCGGCGGGTTCACAGATCATCTGGCCGATCGAACCGCTCCGAGCCAGATTTCTCCCTCTGCACAAATCGAGACACCACCAAGTGTGAACAAAGTGGTTCTCATCAAAAGATTTCTTTGGGCGGTCGGCCGACAGGAGAAGCTGGATAGCGGCAGCTTCCTCGAGCGCTATGCCATGCCCGGCGGCCCACTCTGGCCGATCGGGCCAAACAGTCAACTGACCGAAGCCTTACTCAGCGGGTTCGAGCGGCGAATGTCGGCGCTTAAAAAAGCGTATGAGAAACGGCGTGCGTACTATCAGCGGGCGTATGAGGACCACGTGAACTGGGAGTTTACCGAAGAAGAACTAGCTACGATTGTAGCGTTTCTTGAGGGTCCGACGGGTAAGCATTACCTTGATGATCGGTGGCGTATGGAGGCGTACTCGGAGACCAATACTGAGGACATCGAGCAAGAAATTGTGGCTGAGGCACAAGCCAGCCTGGCGGGATAGCAGACGCCCAGCCGTCCCCTGCATTCCTACTTTCCTACAGCGGCCATGCCTGCGACCATCATCGCTGGCCACCATCCGACCACTCTCTTTGACACCGCCGTATCGCCCCGATGCACCGTGCGCACGAACCGTGTGCGAGTGTGACTTTCGTGACCTTTGGTTCACCGCACCCCAGAACCGGTCGCCATTTTCCGGTTTCTCCCCCATCTCCGCGATGGTAGCATCGGCACAGTCCGATAGGCCCGGCGAACGACGACCGCCATACCGATAGGAAGGAGTATCCAGCCATGCTCTTGCTGTTGCTTGCCGCAATGACCGAACCTGCCGTGGTACCCCCGCCACCGCCGCCTCCGCCCGAGAAATGCGAGCGCGCCACCGTGCAGCATGCCGGCCTTGCCCCGCCCGCCCGGATACAGCCTTTGTCCAAAGAGCCGCCCGCTCGGCGGGAGCTGGCGCTTGCCTATAGCGAGAACGGTTGCCTCAAGCCGGTAACGATCGCGAACGGCAAGCTGCGCAAGCTGCCCGACGCGAAATAGACCGCGGACCGACCACACGCCGTCCCGACAGGGCTTATCCGAACCCCGGCACTTCCGGCGGGATCGCGGCGTTGCGCCAGCGTTCGACCGGTACGGCGACGCGCACCGTCCGGGCACCTTCGCCACGCTCGACCCGCTGGATCAGCGTCGCGCCCTGCTGCACCGTCTCGCCGATCGTCGCGCGGGTGCGGACCCAGAAATGGTCCGATTTGAAGCGGGTTCCGCCGGGTGCGGTCACGTCTTCGCGCGCCAGATCGTCCTTCGACAGATAGCCCTGCCGGTTGCGTAAGCCGATCAGCCGCTGCGCCTGCGCCGGTTCGAACAACACCGCCATCAATTCGGGCGTCGCCGCGTTCAGGTTGATCGCGGTATCGCCGGGCAGCGCGGTCACCATCCGCGCCAGCAACTGCGCCTGTTCGGGCGGCAGGAAGACGGCAAGCGGCCGCAGATCCTGCACCGGCCCCTGCGCGCGGATCAGCGCGATCGCCGCCACCGCCTTGTCCTCCTCGATCCCCGCCGCGCGCGCGATGCGCAGGAACAGCAGCTGCGGGATCGGGTCCAGCTCGCGCCGCACCGAATTGACGTTGAAGCGCCCCTCGGCATCGGCGATGGTCAGGTCGAAGCGCCCGCCATCGATGGCAATGCCGTTTTCGCTGATGCCGCCCCATGGCTCGCCCGGATAGTCGGCCTCGGGCGCGACCCGCGCGTCGCGCTGCAACGCCGACAGTGCCGACAATTCGCCGCCACGCACCACCGCCAATGCGCGCGCCGCCTCGCGCGAGCGGATCGAACGGTCGAGCGCCACCTCCTCGCGGTTGATCATCAACAGCACCAGCCCGCTGGCAATCGCCACGAACATCAACACGTTGACGAGGATCATGCCCCGTTCGCCCTCGGGTACCGCGCGCGTCATGTCGTCCTCGCCGGGATCGGCAGGGTCACGATCCGCCGCAGATTGCCGCCGCCGGGACCGCCGACCTGCAATTCGACCACCACCGCGCGGGGCCAGTCGAGCGAGCGGTCGGGCGCGGGCGGCCAGTTGTCGAGCCAGCCGCCGTCGAAATAGCGCCAGCGCGCGGCCGTCACCCGATCGAGCACCAGCTGCGCCCGCCCGTCGACGACACGCAGCAACTGTCCGCCGGCGATGCGATAGCCGACCCCGATCGCCGGCCCGCCCAGCCCCGGTGCGCTGCGCCGGAACCGCACGCCCGCCGCATCGCCGCCCATCGGCCCCGGCGCGATCTGGTCGAGATCGCTGGAGATCACCACCATCGCGCGTTGCAGGTCGGCCACCCGGTCGAGCCGCGCCTCGGTCCGGCCATCGACGCCGATGACGCTGTCGACCAATGCCAGCCCGGCGACCGCGATCAGCGCGAACAGCCCCAGCGAGATCATCAGTTCGAGCAGGGTGAAGCCCGCTTCCCCCGCGCGGCGCGGCGTCATGCCCCGCGGCTCTCCGCCACCTTCTGATACACGCCGTTGGTGGGGACGAGGATCGCGAAGTCGCGCGCGCAGCTGCCGTCCGAGCGGAAGCGGACGCGCCCGGTCACGCCGTCGAACCCGGCGTCGCGCAACACGCCTTCGCGGGTCATCGCATCGGCCTCGCGCAACGTCTTCGCGATCATCGCCGCGTCATTGCCCAGCGCGGCGATCGCACCGGGCCTGCCGCCGTTGCGCGCGGCATATTCGGTGGCGAAGGTCGCGAAGCGATCCGGATCGGGGCTGGCGATCCATGCCCCCTCCAATGCGCCGACCGCATCGGCGCGGTAATCGAGCGCCTGTACCGTCGCCAGCAGCTGGATGCCGCGCGTCTTGAGCGCCGGGGCCAGCGCCACCGCCGCGCCGGGCACGAAGGCGGCATCGCCCTCGACGCCCGCCGGCAATCCCCCGTCGGTCGCCGGCACGACGGTGATGCTCAGCCCCAGATCGGTCTGAGCCGCCTTGGCCGCCGCGACCGAGGCGCGCGACCATGGCGACCCGTCATCGACCGCCAGCACGCGGCGGATGCCGCGCGACCGGGCATAGCCAAGGATCGCCGACGTCGCCTGTGCCGGGGTGATGCCGAACACGAACGCCCCGCCGCCGCGCGCGCCTGCATCGTTGGTCAGTGCGACCACCGGCACGGCGACCGCCGCCGCGACCGCGCGGGTCTCGTCAGCCGACAGCGGCCCCAGCAGCATCGTCGCGCCGCCCTTCACCGCCGCCTGCGCGGCACGCACCGCACCGGCGGCGCTGCCACCGGTATCGATCACCGACAGCGCGGCGGCATCGGTTTCGGCGAGCCTCGCCGCATTGGCTATGCTAAGCCCCAGCGCGCTACGGTCTCCGGTCAGCGGAACCAGCAACGCGGCGGAGCGCCTGGCCCGGCGCGCAGCCAACAGGGGGGAGGCGGCCCATGCCGCAGACGACAGCAGCACCGCATCCCGGAACAGCCCAAGCGCCGAACGTCGCGATCGCATCACCGGGTCTTTCGAGGTTGCAGGCACGCAGGCACAGTATCCGCTTCGCCGCCCTCGGCATAGCCTCGTTCGTCGTCGCGATCGTCGCGACGCTGCCCGCCAGCCTGATCGCCGGCAACAGCGACTGGCGCAGCGGCGTCGGCGGCACCGTGTGGAACGGCGAGGTCGGCATCGCCGGGGGCAGCCGCCTCGAATGGCATTTCGCCCCGTTGCGCAGCTTGACCAGCCTCGGCTTCGCGGTGGACTGGACCGCGACCGGTCCCGACACCGATCTGGGCGGGCAGGCACTGATCCGGCCGGGCGGGGTGCGGCTCGACCGAGTGGCGGGATCGGCCGATGCGTCGTTGCTGGCGGCGTTGCAGCCCAACCTGCCCTTTGCCTGCGACATGCCGTGGCAGGTCGACATTCCGGTCCTGTCGACGATCGCCGGATCGGCGATGGCCGAGGGCCGCGTCGCGATCGAACCGGGCAGTTGCGTGACCCGGCCGGGCAATGTCGCGACCCCCACCCCGGCGATGCTGCTGACCGCCGACCATATCGGCCGGCAATCGCGTATCCGACTGGTCCCCGACGGTCAGCGCCGCCGCACGTTGATGGATGCGACGATCAGCGAGGATGGCAGCCTGCGCTTCACGATGACCGGCGACGGGGCGGCGATGCTGCCGTTCACCGGTCTGCCGGGCGGGGCGAGCGTGCAGGGCAGTTTCTGACCCTGCCGCGTCCGGGATAATTCCTTAGCGCGGCGGCAGCGCGAAGGGATCGTCGCCGCGCTCCTTCGATTCGGTCAGCAGCTCGTCGCTGCGCGACGGGCGTTGCTGCGTCGTCGGGGTCAGCAGGTCGGCGGAGGTCGGCGTCGCCGTCGCGCCATAGGGGGCGGGCGGCAGCGACGCATTCTCGCGCGGGCGCAGGTCGCGACGCTGACCACAACCGGCCAGCGCCAGCATAATGCCGAGGAACGCGAGGGCGCGCATCACTGGCCCCGCGCGGCGGCGATGGCCTCGCGGACCCGTTCGGGCGCGGTGCCGCCGAAGCTCTTGCGACTGGCGACCGACGCATCGACGCTCAGCACGTCGAAGATGCCGGCATGGATACGGTCATCAATGCCGGTCAGGTCGTCGAGGCTCAGACCGTCGAGCCGGCAACCCCTGTCCTCGGCCAGCTTGACCGCGCGGCCGGTGATATGATGGGCCTCGCGGAACGGCACCCCCGCTTCGCGCACCAGCCAGTCGGCAAGGTCGGTGGCGGTCGAAAAGCCGGTCTCGGCCGCCGCGCGCATCCTTGTCGGGCGGAAGGTCGCGCTTTCGATCATGCCGGTCATCGCCGCGATCGACAGCGCGAGCAGGTCGGTCGCCTCGAACACCGGCGGCTTGTCGTCCTGCATATCCTTTGAATAGGCCAGCGGCAGGCCCTTCATCGTCACCATCAGCGACGTCATGCAGCCCATGATCCGCCCGCTATGCCCGCGCACCAGTTCGGCGGCATCGGGATTGCGCTTCTGCGGCATGATCGAGCTGCCGGTCGACCATTGGTCGCTCAAGGACACGAAACCGAACATCTGCGACGCCCAGATCACGAACTCTTCCGCGAGGCGCGAGAGGTGCAGCGAGCATTGCACGGCGGCGGTCAGATATTCGATCGCGAAGTCGCGGTCGCTGACCGAATCGAGCGAATTGACCGTCGGCCCGGCAAAGCCCAGCGCCTGCGCCGTCGCATGACGATCGAGCGGAAAACCGGTCCCGGCCAGCGCCGCCGATCCCAGCGGATTATAGTTCAGCCGCGCTCGGGCATCGGCGAAGCGCCCGCGATCGCGCGCGACCATGGTGTGATAGGCCATGAGGTGATGGCCCAGCGTCACCGGCTGCGCGACCTGCAAATGGGTGAAGCCGGGCATGACCGTCGCCGCATGTTCCTCGGCCCGCACCAGCAACGCCGACTGTAACTGGCCGAGTGCGGCATCGACCGCGTCGATCGCGTCGCGGGTCCATAGCCGGAAATCGGTCGCGACCTGATCGTTGCGCGATCGTGCGGTATGCAGCCGCCCCGCGACCGGCCCGATCTTCTCGGCCAGCCGCGCCTCGGTCAGCATGTGGATATCCTCGAGCGTCAGGTCGTCGGGGACGCCGTGCTCGGCATAGTCCGCGGCAACCGCGTCCAGCCCGTCGAGGATCGTCGCCACGTCCGCCGCATCGACGATGCCCTGCGCGCCCAACATCGTTGCGTGCGCTTTGGACCCGGCGATATCCTGTCGCCACATTCGCTTGTCGAAGGGGATCGAGGCGTTTATCTCACGCATCACCGCCGACGGGCCTTCGGCGAAGCGCCCGCCCCACATGCTGTTGGAGCTTCCCATGCGCCCGGTAATCGCGCTTCTCCTTGGACTGAGCCTGTTCGTCGGCGCTTGCGATAAGCGAGCCGCCGCGCCGGAGCAAGCGGCGGCTGAAGGGGACGGCACCGTTCCCGACGTCGCCGCCCCCACCAACACCGCCACCCCCGCCGCCGCCGCCGCGAAGGTCGACCGCAGCCACAAGGGCGAGGCCATGCCCGCCTACCAGTTTCAGGACGGCGCGGGGAAGCCGGTGACGCTTGCCGATTTCCGCGGCAAGCCGGCACTGGTCAATCTGTGGGCGACGTGGTGCGCGCCGTGCGTCCACGAAATGCCGACACTCGACGCGCTGGCCGCGCGGGAAAAGGCGTCGTTGCAGGTCGTCACCGTCTCGCAGGACATGGAGCCGGACAAGGTCCAGCCGTTCCTGACGACCCGAAAGCTGGCGAACCTGATCGCCTATCGCGACGCGGACCTCAAATTCTCGACCGGCATGAGTGTCAGCCTGCCGACAACGATCCTGTACGATGCGTCGGGCAAGGAAGTGTGGCGCGTGACCGGCGGCATGGACTGGGCCGGGGCGGATGCGGCGAAGCTGATCGACGAGGCGAAGGGCTGACCACTTCGATCTTCCTCGCGGAGGCGGGCAATCCATTCCCGCCATCGTCGCCGATCCAGGCGAAATGTCGGTGGGTATGGATTCCCGCCTTCGTAGGAATGACGTCGCCCGTGCTTGTTACCGGTCCGGCGCGCGTTCCGCTGGCGGCACCCCGGCCCCTTCCCCCGCCGCATCGTCATCGAAATTCTCGCCCTGCCCGCCCCCGCCGGCGTTGGCACCGCTGCCATGCACCTCACCATTCGGACCGATCGAGGCGCGGCGACCGGCCTCGGGCGGGATTTCGCGGCCGTCCGCTGCCGGAGCAACGCCGGGGGCACGCGCTTCGGCCGCGGCCTGCTGCGCCTGTCGCTCGGGCGAATATTCCTGGCCCGAATGGCCGGTCGGATTGTCGAAGGCATTGCGCGGCGCGATCCGTTCGGGATCGACCTCGGGGTGTGCGGGGGTGTCGGCCATGGATAGTCTCCTTGACCGACATAACCGCTTCACATCAGACGGCGTTCCCCGGCTTGGCACGCGGTTCGAACCGGTCGCGCAGCCGCAGGCCGATGAACAGCATCGTCGGCCAGAACATGGTGTTGAGGATGTCGAGCGACGTATCCTCCCAGCGCCACGATCCCCAGTAAATGCGGTCGAGCACCTCGTTGCCCAGTTCGGCCAGCGCCACCACCGCCAGCGGCACCGGCGTCGACAGTCGATAGCCGGTGACGATGCGGGTGATCAGCAGCACCGCCATGCCGGCATGGACATGCAACAGGCTGTCGGCCATGCCGGTGCCATCGCCGATCGCCTGAATCAGCCGGGCGTAGAGTGCGGGAATATCCATTGTCGCCCGATGGGCCAGCTTGACCGGAGTCTCAAGCGGTTTGCGTCAATCGCGGTTGAGGCGCGCGGTAACCTGCGGATCCAGCACCGACATGATGAAATAGGCACCGGCCTGTTTGACCCGCGCCCACCAGCCCGACCGTTGGCGGTGCAACTGGCGGGTGACGCGCTGCGAATCGGCGACCTCGCGATCCATATAGGCGCGCAGATGTGCCGCGAACGCCGCATCCTCGACGCGCAGCATCAGCTCCATGTTCAGGAACATCGATCGCATGTCGAAATTAGCCGACCCAATATGTACCGCATCGTCGGCGAGGAAGAGTTTGGTGTGCAGCTTGGTCGGCTGATATTCGTACAGCTCGATCCGGTGGCGCAGCAGGTTGCGATAGGTGAAGCGCGCCGCGAGCAGGGCGATGGCATGGTCGGTCTTGGCGGGCACGACGATCCGTAGCCGGGTCCGCTTCGCCGCCTTGTCCAGCCGCCGCATCATCAGCGGGCCGGGCGCGAAATAGGCGGCGATCATGTCGATGCGCTCGCTGGTGCGGATCTCGTGCTTCACCGTCCGCGCCCATGGCGACAGCCGCCGCGACGGACCACCGAGCAGCCAGCGGACCGGGCCGCTGTCCTCACTCCATTCCCGCAACATCCGCGACAATTTGCGTAAGGGAGCACCTGGCAGCGCGATCCATGCCTTCAACGCATCGAAATAACCCGCCAGCCGCCCCGCCGCCGGCCCTTCGACCAGCAGGCCCAGATCGCGCCACGCCTGTTGCTCGACGGTACCGAAATAGGCGTCCTCGACATTGAAACCGCCGACGATCACCCGCAGGTCGTCGGCCAGCGCCAGCTTTTGATGATTGCGCAACAGATAGCGCCGTCCGATCCGCGGCACGAACACGCAGACATCACCGCCCGCCTCGCGCAGCGGCCCGAAAAAGCCGCGGCTCGCCGCCGCTTCCGCACCCAGCCCGTCGACGATCAGCGCGACGCGAACCCCGCGCCGGGCCGCAGCGACCAATGCATCGCGGACCCGGGTGCCGGCGGCATCCTCTTCCCAGATATAGAACAGGATGCGCAGCGACCGGCGCGCACCCGCGATCAACGCCAGCAGCGCGTCGAGCCGTGTAGGGCCTTCGGTCAGCAGCGTCAGGCGGTTTCCGGCCACGAAAAAAACAGGTTCGTCCGCGCTGTCCATGTCCCCTCCCATCCGTTGCTCTGCCGTAACGGCCAACGCGGTGGCGAGTTTCATTGACTTCCGACCGGGCGGCGCGTAGGGGACACGCTTTCCGATACCCTCCGTTCTTGCAAGGAAGGCGTTTCATGGCGCGCGTCACCGTCGAGGATTGCGTCGACAAGATCCCCAACCGTTTCGATCTGGTGTTGATGGCCGCTCAGCGCGCCCGCCAGATTTCGGGCGGTGCCGAACTGACCCTCGATCGCGACCGCGACAAGAATCCGGTCGTGGCGCTGCGCGAGATTGCCGAGGAGAACATCACTCCCGACCATCTGCGCGAGTCGGTCATCACGTCGATGCAGAAGGTGCAGATCGACGATGAGGAAGCACCGGACGAACTGGGTTCGCTGGCCGCATCGGCAGAGGCGCTGCGCCTCACCGCCGCCGCCCCGCCGCGCAACCAGAATGTCGGCGGCGATTACGACGGCTGAGGCGGTCGGGTTTCCGTGATACGAAGGTGGCGGTCCTGCGGGGCCGCCCTTTTTCGTTCGTGGAATGGGAAAGCGGGGAGACCGCCGACAACCGGGTTCGTCACTCCCGCGCAGGCGGGAGTCCATAAACGCTGCCGCTGCTGATCGACCCGACAGGTCGGCGCATATGGATTCCCGCCTGCGCGGGAATGACGAAATTCGGCTAGTCCCGCCGCGCACCCGGCCGGCTGCCCAGTGCATCGAGCGCATCGGCATTCCGCCGCCCCCAGTCATAGAGCAGCGTCACCGGCTCGACGAAGCGACAGCCAAGGTCCGTCAGCCGATATTCGACCGCTGGCGGCATCACCGCCTGCACCTCGCGCTCGATCAGGCCGATGGCTTCCATCTCACGCAGCGTCTGCGTCAGCATCTTCTTCGAAATGCCCGGCAGGCTGCGCAGCAAGATGCCGGTCCGCGCCGCGCCGCCATGGCGGGTGTGCAGCGTGTGCAGCACCATGCTGGTCCATTTGGTCGCGAACAGCGACAGGACGCGGCGCGGCGCGCAATCCTCGCGCCATTCGGTTTCGTCCGATCCGGGCTGCATGACTGGGTACCTTCTGGTGCCTGGGGGCGGTTCCGGTGCCGTCTTCAACCCCGGTGCGATCGTGCCTAGCTGGCTGACTTCGTTCGGCAAAGGAAGTTTGGATATGACGAAGACGGCTTTGGTGGTGGGGGCGAGCGGCATCGTCGGCAGCGCGACCGCGACGCTGCTGAACGCGCAAGGCTGGGCGGTACACGGCCTTGCGCGCCGCCCGGTCGAACAGGACGGCGTCCGCCCGGTCGCGGCCGACCTGACCGACCCGGCATCGACGCGCGCGGCACTGGCCGGTCTGCGTCCCGATGCGGTGTTCATCACCACCTGGGCACGGCAGGCCAGCGAGGCGGAAAATATTCACGTTAACGGGGCCATGGTCCGCAACCTCCTCAACGCCCTGCCCGCCAGCGACGCCCCGCGCCATGTCGCGCTGGTCACCGGCCTGAAGCACTATTTGGGGCCGTTCGAGGCGTACGGTCAGGGCAAGCGGCCGCAGACGCCGTTCCGCGAGGATCAGCCGCGCCTCGACATCGCCAATTTCTATTATGCGCAGGAGGACGAACTGTTCGCCGCCGCCGCGCGCGACGGTTTTACGTGGAGCGTCCACCGCCCGCACACCGTGATCGGCAAGGCGATCGGCAATGCGATGAACATGGGCACCACGCTGGCGGTCTATGCGACGCTCTGCCGCGACGCCGGACGGCCGTTCATCTTTCCGGGATCGGCGGCGCAGTGGCAGGGGCTGACCGACATGACCGACGCCGGGCTGCTCGCCGAACATCTGCTGTGGAGCGCCGAGACCGACGCCGCGCACGATCAGGCGTTCAATGTGGTGAACGGCGACGTCTTCCGCTGGCAATGGATGTGGGCGCGCATCGCCGACTGGTTCGGGGTCGAGGCTGCTCCGTTCGACGGCACGGTGCGCCCGTTGGCCGAACAAATGGCCGACGATGCGCCGCGTTGGGCGAATATCGCCGAGCGCCATGGCTTGGCCGAGGCCGATCTGAACCGGTTGGCCTCTCCATGGCATAGCGACGCCGACCTCGGTCGCCCGATCGAGGTGGTTGCCGACATGTCGAAAAGCCGGCGACGGGGCTTCACCGGCTATCGCGCGACCGACGACGCGTTCTTCGCACTGTTCGAACGGTTGCAGGCCGACCGGATCATTCCGTGACGTCGTCCGGGGACGGTTCGTCCGTCCCCGCCCTCTCCCCGGTTCCCGTATCGCGCCGGCCCTTGAAGTTCGTCGCGATGACATACCATTCGGACGAATCCTTGCGGCTCGCCGGTGGCTTGGCGTGCTTGACCGCCTGAAAATTGCGCTTCAGCTCGACGACCAGTTCGTTGTCGGCCCCGCCCGCCAGCACCTTCGCGACGAAATCGCCGCCGGGGCGCAGGATTTCGCAGGCGAACATAACCGCCGCCTCGACCAGCGCCATGGTGCGCAGGTGATCGGTCTGCGGATGGCCGACGGTGTTGGCCGCCATGTCGGACAGAACGAGGTCCGCCTCGCCGCCCAGTTCCTCGCGCAGTCGGTCGGGCGCGTGATCGGCCAGAAAGTCCATCTGCAGGATCGTGACCCCGTCGATCGGGTCGACCGGCAACAGGTCGATGCCGACCACGGTGCATTCCGGCCGGACTTTCCGGACGACCTGCGTCCAGCCGCCCGGCGCGATGCCGAGATCGACGACGCGCTTCACCCCGCGCAACAGCTTGAAGCGTTCGTCGAGTTCGATCAGCTTGTATGCGGCGCGGCTGCGATAGCCCTCCGCACGCGCCTTCTTCACATAAGGGTCGTTCAACTGGCGTTCGAGCCAGCGTGTCGACTGGGCCGAGCGCGCGCGTGCGGTACGCACACGCTGCCGGCCGGGGGGGCTTCCGCGGGTCATCGGGTTCCTGCCATCAAACGGCGCAGGATTCCTTCGCGAATCCCACGGTCGGCAATCCCTAGCCGCTCGGCGGGCCAGAGCGCCAGAATCGATTCAAGGATCGCACAGCCGGCGACGACCAGATCGGCGCGTTCGCTGCCGATACAGGGCACCGTGCCGCGCTGCGCCAGATCCATCCCCGCCAGCCGCTGGCTGACCGCCAGCATCGCGTCGGCCGGCACGATCAGCCCATCGATCTGCGACCGGTCATAGGCGGGCAGGCCCAGATGGACGCTCGCCAGCGTCGTCACCGTGCCGCTGGTACCGAGTAGCCGGCGGGGCTGGTCGGTATCCGGCAGGCGCCTTGCGAAGGGCGCGAAGCTTTCCTCGACACAGGCGCGCATCCGTTCATAGGCACCCGACGCCATCGGTGCGGCGCGACCGCCGCCCAGGCTCTCGGTCAACGATACCACCCCCCATGGTGCCGAATGCCAGTCGAGCACGCGCGGCACCGGCGCGGTCGCATCGAGCAGCACCAGTTCGGTCGATCCCCCGCCGATATCGAACACCAGAGCCGGCCCGGTACCGGGTTCGAGCAGCGCATGGCAGCCGAGCACGGCAAGGCGCGCCTCTTCCTCGGCCGTAATGATGTCAAGATGGATGCCGGTTTCGGCCAGCACGCGCTCGACGAAAGCCGGCCCGTTGGTCGCCCGCCGGCACGCCTCGGTCGCGACCGAACGGGCGAGCGTCACGTCGCGACGCTTCAGCTTTTCGGCACAGATCTTCAGCGCGGCGACGGTGCGGTCCATTGCGAGGTCGGACAGGCGGCCGGTCGCCGCCAGCCCCTCGCCCAGCCGGACGATCCGCGAAAAGGCATCGACGACGGCAAAGCCGTCCCCCTGCGGCCGGGCGATCAGCAGCCGGCAGTTATTGGTGCCAAGGTCGAGCGCGGCATAATGACGCGCGCCCGGCCAGCGCGGCCGCGCTGGCGTATTCGGTGCCGGGCGGGAAGCGGCACGTGCTCCCCGGTGCGGCAACCGGGCGGACAAATCCCCCATGCCGTCACTCGCTTATATTCTATCCGTCACGGCCGAACGCCGCTCGGTGCTTGGATTTCAACGTAGCGAAGCCGGTCGCGATCGACAAGGCACCCGGACAAATCGTGCGATTCCTCGTTGACATGCCCGCCCGTCCGGCCTAACCGACCGCCCTCGCTGCGACGCTGCCCTGTCGTCTAAAGGTAAGACTACGGACTCTGACTCCGTTAATTGAGGTTCGAATCCTCACGGGGCATCCAGCGAACTACCAAAATCGACGGTATTCTGAGGCGTTAGGCCTTTGGCTTGGCTAACCTTCGATTTGGTTAGCCATTACCTTCGACATAGCGGCGTCCGCACGGTCCGCGCGATCTGCATCGCCGGCGTAGCGCAGATACTCCTTCACGCTCTTGTGACCGGTAATCGCCATCCCCTCTTCGCTGGTGCAACCAGCTTCGCGGCAACGCCGCGCTGCTGATTTTCGCAGACCGTGCGGTGAGCAGTGCGGTAGGCCCGCAGCGATGCAGGCCTTCTTGATCATCCCGTAAAAGCCTTTGGGGGTGAAAGGCTCGCCGTCGCGGGTTTCGATCAGCGTCTTCCGCCCCAGGGGGCCGGCGCGCAGTGCTTGGGCCAGTGGCTCCACTACGGGCACGTCGACAGCGTTGGTCGTTTTACTCTGGTTCAATTGGATGCGGCCGGAGCGGATGGTCTCATGCGTCATGTAGCGAACATCCCCGCTGCGCTGGCCGCCGTAGAGCAGCATCGCGAACGCGAGGCGAGGTTTGGTGCCTAATGGATGTTTCGCCTCGAACTGGGCGAGCTCATCCTCTGTCCAACGGTGATACCCGATGGTTTCTGCTTTCGGGGGCTTGGTATCTCGAACCGGGTCAAAGCCGTGAGCCACGAGCTTCCCCCGGCGCGCGATCACGAACAGTTGAGCGAGCAGTTTCCGCAACCGGGCAGCGGCGTGCGGCTTATGCCGCATAGCGTTCATCAAGCGGGCAATACGTTCGGCATCGAACGCCCGCATCGGCGTGTCGCCAAAGGCGTCGCGAAATCGTTCGAGGACACCACGATACACCGTTTGGGTTGCTGGCCTGAGATCCTGGAACGCGTTGTCCGAATAGTAGCGCGCGATGACGTCAGAGACGCTGCCAGGAATAATGCGATCGCCGCCGACCGGCACCGGTTCGGCATCGAGGCATGCCGCATACTCCCGCTCGAACGCTTTCGTCCCGACCGGTTCGCGAAAATAGTAGGTAGCATAGCCCTTCCGCCGAAAGCGGTAGCGGCGCTTACCGTGGCGGTCGAGAAAGCTTGAAACATACGCGAGCTTCTTTGGCATCATAGGGATCCGAAAGCCTCCAAGCGGGCGTCGAGGTCGCTTGGATCGGTGGGGAGGGATAGTTCGGCGGCTGTCATTTGAATCGTCACGCCGCCCTTGCCGTCGATGCGACCATGGATGGTCACCCGTTCCTCGCGAGCGATCCGTGCCCAGCGCCGAAGATCGGCTTCCCGAATAAGTGCCCGAACAGCCATTATCGAACCTCGCGGTGGGCTGAGGAATTTGAGTGGTTCACTTCACGGCTCCCGCCTGTTCGAAGCACCAGCAATGCAGGATCCGGTCGGCGCGTGAGTTGACGGTCTTGGCACCGACGAACTTGCGGATGCGCGACGTCTTGAGGTGGCGCTTGAGCTCGAGCATCGGCGGCAGCGGTAGCCGGCGCTCGCCGCAGATCTGCTCGAACTGGGTCAGGTTGACCGCGATCACGTCCGGATTGCGGCTGTGGTCGATGGGACTGCTGAACCCAGGCGGCTCGCAGCCTTGGATGTAATCGAACCGCTCCCAGAACAGCTCGACCGTCGGATGGTCGCCCGCGATCGCCCGCTGCCGCTCGAGCAGCATCCGCTCAATAAGCTGCCGCCCAGCCTGGTGGTCGCGCGACTGGATCGGCACGACGGTGGCGAGCGCATCTAGCATCCCGACGAGCTGGGCATGGTTCTTGGCCAAACGGCCGTTGCGGACCTCAGGCTGCGCCAGCATCGCCCTCTCAGCCGCCTGGAAGCTGTGACGGTACACCTCCAGCAGCTCGGCCTCGCGCCGGGCGACGTGGACGATGAACCCTGAGACGTCCTCGATCGGCATCCGCGCCAACGTTTCGGCCGCCGCCTTGGTGTTCGGCCCCCAGCCTGTCTTGTCGAACTCCATGTGCATGATCCGCTCGAGGATGGCGGGCGAAGCGTTGACCGGGTCATTCTGCTCGATGACGATCGCCCCGCGGAACGGCGGCTCGAAGGTCTCCATGCCGCCATTGGCGACGCCCCGCGCGCGCACCGAGCGGCCGTTATAGGCGGTCTTGAGTTCGTCCCACTCGAAGCGCTTGGCGTGCGGCGTCGTGGCGTCGCGGTCGCCCTCCATCAGCACGACCGGCATGTTCGACACCTTGCCGAGGATCCGCGCCATGGCGGCGGTAGTGGTCTTGGCCGGGTCGTTGCCTTCGAACCCGGCGCGGCCGTACAGCTTCCACAGGAACTCGATCAGCGTCGACTTGCCTGACCCTGGAATGCCGGTGATCTCGAGGAAGGCGAGGCTCTGCTGCTCGGCGCGGATCTGCTCGGCGAACAACGCCCCAAACCAGAAGGCGAGCGTGACGAGGCCCTTGGGACCGTAGGCGGTGATGAGCGGCTCAACCCAGGCGTTGTTGAGCTGGTCCGGGTCGTAGCGGATGTGGCGCAACAGCTGCTCGTTCGAGCGCAGCTTCACCGCGTGCCGGCCGAATTCGAAATAGTCGTCCTCGTTGCGGGTGACGACGCGGCCGCCGGCGACGCCTATGTCACCGAACACATAGGCACCATGCTCGGCCGAGTAGCCGGTAAAGTGGATCGCCTCGACGGTCTGGATGCCGGCCAGCTGGCGCTGCATGATCCGGTCGAGCTGCTGGGTGGTACCGGTCCAGATGCCGCCCGGGGCGAGGCTGATGAGCCGCTTCTTGAACTCGGCGCCGGCGGCGAGCGCCGCGCCTGAGAAGGTGCCCTTGATCCGGTTCTGCCGGACGGGGAAGTCGACGCGCAGATAGTAGCAGCTGTCGTCGGTGGCTTCGTCGCGCTGGTAGTAGAGCGCGCGGAAGGTGCAGTTGGCGATCTCGCGCACCAGGCCCGCCTCGCGGGCCGCCAGCTCGCGCTTGGCTTCAGGGTCGAGGTCGCGGACCTGCGGGTTGTCGGCATAGGAAGCGATGGTCTCGGCGATGCGCGCCGCATCGAAGCTCGCCCAGAACTGGCGGGTCTCGAAGGTGAACGGAAAGCTCGCCCAGCCCTCGCGGCACCAGATCAGATGCGCCTTGTCGATAGCGGTACCGGCAATGAGGATGTCGCCATTCCAGCGGTACGTGTCGAGCTTGTCGGCACCCAGCCGGTCGCGCAGCGCCAGGTCGTTCCAGTCTAGCTTGCCGCCCTCACCTTCCGCCACCGGCTGCGCCGCGCCGCACTCCCACCCCTCGAGCCGGGCCTGCGCCACGAAGCGGCGGGTGTACTCGGCTCCGGCCTTGCCGACGTCGAAAGCCCAGATCAGTTTGGGCCGCAGGTTCGGGGTTGGTCCGTTGGCGATCGCCTTGCGCAGCTCGGCCAGCGCCAGCGCCGGGTAGTTGTAGCAGCTCATCGCCGAGACAGCGGTCACGCCGGTGTTGTTGAGCGCGATCGCGTCGAAGATGCCCTCGCAGATCCATATTTCGAGGGCGCCAGCAAGTTTCGCGGTGGTTTGCCACGGTGGTGCCCACCAGTGGCCCGCATAGCTCTTGCCGGGCGCAAAGCGCGCCTTGCGGTCGAAGCGCGAAGGCTGGTCGATGAGACGCTCCCACCACCCGCCGCCCGGCAGCGCAAAGCGGACGGTGGCAGAGCCGATGTCGCCCTGGCGGAAATACTCTTGCGTGTAGGCATCGCGGATGCCGAGCAGCGACAGGCCACGCCCGTGTTGCAGGTAGGCGTCGGCCGCCGCCGTCGGGTTGCTGTCGTTGGCCTGATATCGGTTCGACCAGTGGTCGAAGAGCTCGGGGTAATGGTCCTTTACATGGACCTCCCACCCGCAGCGCTCGAGCCGTCCGCACTTCAGCAGCCACGGCTTGTCCGCCTTGGCGTAGACCTCGAGCTTCGAACAGTCCGGGCAGCGGCCCTTCTGAAGCCACGCACCGTTGGTGACGAAGCCGAACTCGGCCATCAGCCTGGTGGTGACATCGGACAGCAGATCGGGGCGCATGGGATCCTGACAAGGCGATGCCGGTCCCGAAAAGCGCGTGCGCTACCGGGTGGCGGAGAATGGGGAAGGTCGGAAGAGTGAGAGGCGGAAGAGCAGCAGCGTGACCGGCACCGCCGGTCGGTCGTCAGGCAGTCAGCGGGTCAGTCCCGCCGGTGACAGGGACAGCAGCAGTTATCGTTGGCGGTATTCGGGCGATAGAAAACACCGCCCGGATTACATGCGACGGCGCCGGGCACAGCGGTTACCACCGCCCCTGCCGCACCATCGCGGGGGTAAATGTCGGGACGCAGCAGATGACGCGAGACACCGGTACGCGCCTCGATCGCCAGCACCCGGGCGGCGGGCGCCTGCTTGTGCTTGTGAATCCAGCGAAACACCGAAGGCTGGCTGACGTCGCATACGGCGGCGATCTTGTTCTGGCCGCCGGCGATGCGAACCGCCTCCAGCAGCGCTTCGTGCGGGGTGAGGTGACCGGAGTCGGGAGGTAGCGTCTGCATAGGTGTACTATTAGCCACAGGAATACATTGGTCAATAGCCGCTATGCAGTAGCGCGCCATAACTGGAGTGATAGATGGACGGGATGACGCTCGCAACTCGCCTGAAGGCACGCATGGACGAAGTCGGCATGTCGCAGGCCGAACTGGCGCGGCGGCTTGGCCTTGCCCAGCCCACCATCGCCAAGCTCATGTCGGGCGCTTCGCAGCGCACGTCGCACCTCCACCGCATCGCTCGCGAACTCAGCACCACGCCGGCCTATCTCATCGGCGAGACCGAGGATCCGTCCGAGGGCGCCGTGCCGTTGCCGACGCTCGAGACGGTCCTCGAGCAGTTTGGGCAGGTGTTCGTGCCGCTGCTCGACCTCAGCGAGTTCGTCGGTGGTCCGAGCACCACGACCACGCCGCGGTTCGAGCCGTTCCGCCGCGAGCGGATCGAGCCGATGATTCGCGGCCGCTTCGACCAGGTCTTTGCCTTCGAAATGCAGGGCGACGTCATGGAGCCGACGCTGCGCCACGGCACGCTGTGCCTCGTCGACCGGGCGCAGGACCGGATCGCGATGCAGGACGAGATCTACGTCGTCGCCGTCCACGGCATGATCTCGGTCAAGCGCGTCCGCGCCAAAGCGGACGGCAGCTTCGTGCTGATGGCGGACAACCGCGCCGTACCCGACGACTATGCTGGCAAGGACGAACTGCACGTTGTCGGGCGCCTCGTTTGGCGGGCCGATAGGCTGTGAGCTTCGTGGCCGTTGGGAATTTTCGATATGGGCCGAATATGTGCGCGTGCCAGTATCGGTTGCGATAGGCGTAGATGACCCCGTTCCTATCTTCGTCAGCGGCTTAATGTTGGACACAACACAACGATTGATCAGGACGTTGAAATCGATCTTGCGGAAGTCTGTGTTCCTCGACACGCTTTTGATTAGAGGCATTCGCCTCAAGAACTTTCTAAAATTCGAACTTCGGACACGCGAAGCGAACCGCCGCTTGCGTTCAGGTTTAATCCAGTCGCACTTGATGGCGCAGCGATGAGTTCGGAGATGACACCTTCACCACCGTTAACGAACACCTCGATTGAGCCGACATCGAGGAAGAGGCTGACCGTTACCGTTCCACTAGCGGCGTCGTACTGAACGCTGCGATTCTGCCGCCATGCTACGCTGTTCGCTCCGTTGGGGCCGCTCGTGTCACGCTTTACGAAGATCCGGTTGTCGCGCAGTTCGAAGCCGATCTGGGTGAAATACCCTTCGCCGCCGCGTACCGACAGCCATGCCCCGCCCGGCCAGTCGGTACCGACGCGGGTTAGCGTCAGGTCGATCCGCCCAGCGACGATGCCGGCATTGGCTGGCCAGACATAGTCGCTGCCGTCGGTGATCGTCTGGTCGGTCCCGGTCACGACCCGCTGGAACGCACCGTTCTGTGCCGCGATCGGTGACATACGCAACCGAGGGGTACCGGTGGAGGTGCGTTGCAGGCGGATCTGGCGGACGATGCTCAGCTGGCCGCGATAGCCATACGGTGCCGGTAGGGTGTTGGCGTAAGACCAGTTGTTCATCCAGCCTAGCGTATAGGCGCTGGCCAACGGATCGGCCGCCTGCGGATCGCGCCATACAACCGCCGCGTAATAATCAGCCCCGCCGTCGAGCCACTGGCCGATCGCACTGTCGGCGGTGAAGGTCGTGCCGTCGAAGCTGCCGACCCAGTAATAGGTGCCGATGGTAAACCCATTCGACGTACCGTCGCCGCCGACCAGCAGCACCCATTTATCGCCCTTCGTCGTCCCGTCAGCTTCGTACAGGTGTAGCGGGAAAAGGTGCGAACATTCCATCACCCCGCCGACCAGGTTCGATCCAAAGCCGCTCGCGTAGCTCCACTGTTTCAAGTCGGGCGAGGTATAGAAACCGATCTTGCCCTCTTCCGACAGGGTCAGCACCCAGCGCGACGTGGGCGCGTGCCAGAACACGGTAGGATCGCGAAACGGCTTGTTACCCGGGAAGTTGGGATGGACGATCGCGTGGAAGGTGAAGCTTGCCCCGCCGTCGCGCGAATACCAGAGCGCGGTTGACTGGTTCTGTCCGGCGGCATTGTCGGCGGGCATCGTCGCGAGCGCGATCAGCGTGCCCGCACCGAACCCGGCGGTATTGTTGGTGTCGATCACCGTGCTGCCGCTCCACACGTCGCCGAAGGACGTGGTCCGCCGCGGGATCGACACCCCGCGATCAGACCAGGTAACCAGATCGGTCGAAGTCCAGCGCCGCCATTCGGTGCCGCCATTGGGCCAGGTCGGGTTGTAGAGCGCCCACATCGTCCAGCCATCGCCGATCCGCACCGGCCGCTGCGGGTCGTTGATCCACCCGCCATCGGGCGCGGCGATGTGATAGCGCGGCCGAGCGCTGGCGGTGGTGGCAGTCGCGGTGGGCGTCGGGGTGGAAGTCGGCATCGGGGCCGAAGTCGGACCGGGCGTTGAGACCACTCCGCCGCCCCCATCGCCTGATGCGCCGCAGGCGGGCAGAATAGGGAGGGTCGCGAGCAAGCCGAGCGTCTGACGCCGGGAAACGATCGATGGCATGATGATATCCTCTCCGCGCACGGTGCATGGCCGCGCGACATGGGTCGCGCGCCGCCTGTTCCGACGGTTCGCGCGGGGGGTTGGGGTAGTCGGACGGCAAAGGGGCGGCGGCGCGGCGATGCGCGCCACCGCCGGCCCTACATCTTGAAGCGGACGCCGAGACTGAAATACCGGCCCTCAACCCGCAAGTCGCGACCGAAAGACTGGGTTTCATTGTAGAACCGATAGTTCTTGAATGGTTGCGCCAGGATGTTGCTCACGTTGGCGACCAGTGAGATGTTCTTGAACGCATCGTAGCTTGCCGAGAAGTCGAGCCGCGAGACGGGCTGGACCAGTTCACCGGCATATTGTTCCTCGTTGATGTTGCGGTTGTAGCTGCTGGTCGACGGCGACCGCCAGTTGTACGACAGTCGGGCGGAGATGCCGGCCTTTTCATAAAAGCCGGTCAGATTGTACGCCCATTTCGACAGGCCGGTGATCTCGACCTGCCGGTCGCCCTCGCCGAGTACCTGCGGCAACTGATTGGTGCCGTCGAGATACGTCACGTTCCCCTGTACGCCGAACCCGGACAGCGCGCCGGGCAGGAAGTCGAAGAAGGTCTGGAGCGACGCCTCGACCCCCTTGATCCGACCGTTGCCGGCATTCTCCGGCCGATTGAGCTGCACCCGGCCATAGATCGGATCGTTCACAACCTGCGTATAATAGCCGATGAAGCCGTTCAGATCGCGATAGAAGGCGGCGACCGACGCCGATCCGTTCTTTGAGAAATACCATTCGAGGCTGGCATCGTAGTTTTTGGACGTCAACGGGCGCAGGTCGGGATTGCCGCCGAAGCCGGTCGCGTCGAACACCGGCGGCGTGCCGTCCGGCCCCACGCTGTTGCGGGTGATGTTGATCGACGGGTTGAGCTGCCCGAACCCCGGCCGGGTCCGCGTCTGGGTATAGCCCAGCCGCATCTGCCATTCGTTCGAGAAGCGGACGCGGGCGATGGCGGAGGGCAGGACGTCGACATAATTCTGCCGCGTCGTGGTAGGGACGATGCCAACCGTGCCGTCGGCCGCCTGCACCCGACTGAACCCGCGATAGGTGCCGTCGGTGTTGACGATGCGCGCGCCGACGGTGCCGTCGATCCGCATCCCGCCCACATCGACATCGAACTTGCCTTGGCCATAGGTGGCATAACTCGCCTCGCTGGCGGTGAAGCCACCCAGCGGATCATAGGGGATGTCGGCGGTCGCGAACTTCGTCACCGCTTCGCGGATGCCGTTGTCGAACGGGAACAACACGGTCGCGCGCTGCACCGATTGCAGCGCCAGCAGGCGCAGCGCCTCGCCGTTGTCGCGAATGCCGTCGCGACTGGGGGCCAGCCAATTCTGGAACCGCTGCGGATCGCCACGGAACCCATCGGTGATGAGGCCAAGGCTGCCGCTCGGCAGGCTATCGAGCGCAATGTTCAGGCCGGCGGTATAGGCATAGCGGTTGTTGTTCTGCGACGATGCATTCCGATCGCTAGCACGGAAGCCGAATTGCAGACGCGGCAGCCAACTCCATTCGGTTTCAAGGTCAAGGTCGATCCGACCCTGCACTCCGTCGCCCTTCGTCACAAAATCACGTTGGTAATAGCCGCGCCAACGGGTGTTGGCGGGGTTGTCGATCGCATAGCCTCCGAGATCGAACACCGCGGATCCGCGCACGTCCCAGTCGACGTTGATCGTCGGCGCCGATGCCAGCTGCGCGTCGAGGCTGTATTCCGACGCCTTGTACTTACTGTTGGTGTAGGCGAAGTCGCCCGACAGGATCGCGCGGCCGGTGGTCCATTTGAAACCCGTTGCCGCCTGCCACGTATCGGTGCTGTCGTTCTGGGTCGACCGATAGAATTCGGGGACATAGCCGCCGGTCTTGGTAAAGCTCGCCGCCTTGTTCGGCTCACCCGGCACCAGCACGACATTGCTGAGCGTCGGAGCGACGCCGTTCACGTCGCGGCGTTCGAAATTGACGTTGAAGGCGTCGCGTAGCACCTCGCCACGATAAGCCTGCCACAGCCCTTCGGCGAATAGTTCGAGGTTCGGGGTCGGCCGCCACTGGATTGTACCGTTCACGGCCGGACGATGCCGCACACCCTTTTCGTAGAAATTTCCAGCATTGGCCGGAAAGCGGAAGTCGTTGCCGACGCCGGGCGTCGTGACCTTCAGATCATCGGTTGGATCGTCCGCACCGAAGCCGCGCGGCGAAATCACGGCGCTGTCGGCGTAGCGATCGGCGTTGCGATACGTCGAGCGGACATAGCTGACGTTGACCAGCGCACCGATCTCACCGATCGGAGTATCCCACCGCTTCGTGACGAGCAGGTTGCCTGCCGGGTCGAACGCCTTCGCCTGGTCGTTATACGATGCGCGCAGTTCGCCCGCGATCTCGGTATCTTTCACGTCGAACGGACGGCGCGATCGCAAGTTGACGAGGCCGGCGAGGCCCGGTTCGATCAGGTCGGACGTACCTGATTTATAGACCTCGATCCCCGCCGCGACGCCCGCCGGGAAGTCCTGCAAGTGCAGCACGCGGTCCTCGGCTGAAAAGAACTCGCGCCCGTTGAAGGTGGTGGTGACGTCGGGCAACCCGCGCACCAGAATCACGCCGGCTTCGTCGTTGTAGCGCTGGACCGTGACGCCAGTGACGCGCGCAATCGCCTCGGCCGCGTTGTTGTCGGGCAGCTTGCCGATGTCGTTCGACACTATCGCATCGACGATCGACGCAGAGTTACGCTTGATCTCCTGCGCCGAGCCCAATGCGGCGCGGTAGCCGGTGACAATAATGTCGGCACTGCCGTCGTTTTCGGGCGCGGCGTCAGCTTCGGCCTGCTCGGTCGGCGCGGCCTGTTCGGCGGAAGCCGTGGCCTGACCATGCGCGGGAATGGCGGTCAGCGGTACAAGGGCGCTGGATGTCAGCAAGGCAAGCAACGTCTTCGGCATAAATCCTCCCAGATTTCCGTTATTTTTTTAGTTGTTCAGTGCAGCGGTTGGGCGGGCGTTCAGCCCGGTACGGTCGCTGCCGCCGTATCGACGAAGCGGATCATGTCATCGCGCCGCCGCCTTCGCCGTCATCGGCCACGCCTGCATCGTCAGGCGTGCCGCCCCGCCGCGCGCCATTGCGCTCCAACGAAGCTGTCCACCGCCGCGAAAGAAGCGATCGGTGATCGTCCGCGTGCCATCCGCAGCATAGACTTCGAGGATCGATTCATCGGCCAGCACTCGCAGGCGTATCTTGCGCCCCTTCAGGTCGACCGGAGCGATATGGCGGTTGGCGAATCCGTCGTGGAAATGCGGCCCCGACCGGGTGCGATCGACGAACAGTTCGTCCACGCCAGGATTGACCCCGATCAGCGTCTGATACCCCTGTTCGTCGGTCAGTGCGATTGTGACCTGTTCGGCAGTGTCGGTGTCAAGGTCGATGGTCAGGTCGGCCGATCCACCCGCGATAGGCAGGTCGGTCGGCGTCTCGCCCAGCGTCGCTGAGAAGTCCCGCCGCGCGCCGCGCAACGTCGCGACCTCGCGCACCGGCATCTGCGCGATGCGATAGCCGGCGGGTGTCTTTTTCAAAGTCACTTCGCGCGGCACGGTCATCAGCCCGCGAGCCGGCCAGGTCGGGATCGCCTCAGCATAGCGCCAGTCGTTCGCCCATCCGATCCAGATCCGGCGCGCATCGGTCTTCGGCAAATCGTTCCACGATACGGCGGCATAGAAATCCGCGCCGTAATCCATCCAGTGTGCCTCGCCCGGCCAACCGGGAACGGTAGTAAACCGCTTGCCGTCGAAATCGCCGACGAAATACTGCCCGCCCGAACCGCCACCGACGGCATTGTCGCCCAGGTTGATGCCCAGCACCCAGCGCTTCTCACCCGGGGTGCCACCCTCGACCGGCAGCTCGAACAGGTCGGGGCATTCCCAGTTCTTGCCGCGCGCACCGGCGGGGCCGAAGCTGCTGGCAAAGGTCCATCGCTTCAGGTCGGACGAGGTGAACAGGACGGCACGGTTCTCCAGCGCCATCACCGCGACCATCACCCATCGCCTGGTCGCAGCGTGCCAGAACACCTTGGGATCTCGGAATTCAGGCGATCCTACGCTCAGCACTTCGCCATGAACGGTCCAGGTCCGGCCCTTGTCGTTGCTGTACGCGACATATTGCGACTGCAGCTTCGCCTTAGGATTATGGCCGGTATAGATCGCAACCAGCGGCGGCTTGCCGCCCTTGCCGAACCCGGTCGTGTTATTCCAGTCGACCACCGCGCTGCCCGAAAACGCCATAACGTCGCCGGTTTCGGGAATGGCGATCGGCAGTTCCTGCCAATGCACCAGATCGCGGCTAACCGCGTGGCCCCAGTTCATATGGCCCCAGCGATCGCCATGTGGGTTATACTGGTAGAACAGATGGTACTCACCCTCGTAATAAACGAGGCCATTGGGATCGTTCATCCAGTTGGCAGCCGGCGCGAAGTGATAGGCCGGGCGCGGATCGGGTCGCTGTGCCGACGCGGCGGTGGTGAGCATCAGACCGGTCATGGCGAGGATCGCGAGCCGCTTCATGCCGCATTTCCCTTCAGATTCATGTCTTCCAGCGCGACGCCGTTCGTCTCCGGCATCACCCGCACCGTCCACACCAACTGCAACAGCATCATCGCGCCGAAGAAGGCGAAGACCCATCCGCCGACCGCGCTCGCCACGATTGGGAACAGCCATGTGATCGCCGCCGCGGCGACCCAGTGGGTGGTCGATCCTAAGGCCTGCCCCTTGCCGCGCACGTGGCTGGGGAATACTTCGGAAATGAACACCCAGATCACCGCGCCCTGGCTGATGGCAAAGGCTGCGATGAAGGCGAGCAGCCCGCCCAGGATCAGCATGCCGTTGGGCGTGCTGCGTTCGAGCTGGAACCCGACCATCAGCAGCGCTGCGGCACAAACGATCGATCCAACGAGCAGCAGCGGCCGCCGGCCGAACCGGTCGATGAAAAACAACGCAGCAACAGTAAACACCAGGTTGGTGCCGCCGACCGCGATCGACTGCAACAGTGCGCTGTCGGCACCCGCCCCGGCCAGTTCGAAGATGCGCGGCGCGTAATAGAGCAGCGCGTTGATGCCGGACAGCTGGTTAAACAGCGCGATTGCGATGGCGCAGGCGACCGGAAAGCTGTGCGCAGGCTGGAACAGGCGAGTGTCGCCCTGCGCTACGTCGCGCCGCTCCGCCGCCTCGATCCGCGCTAGCTCGGCCTGCGGGTCGAGAAAGCCTAGCCGAGTCATGACCTTGATCGCTTGCCCCTTCTCGCCCTTTACCGCCAGCCAGCGCGGGCTTTCGGGCAGTAGGAAGGTGACCCCAAGGAACAACGCGGACGGCACCGCGACGATGCCGAACATCCACCGCCATGCCACTTCTGGCGGCAGCGACTGCGCAATCAGATAGTTGCTTAGGAACGCGATCAGAATGCCCAGGACAATGTTCAGCTGGTTCATCGCCACCAGGCGCCCGCGAAACTTCGCGGGCGATACCTCCGCGATATAGATCGGCGTCACCACCGACGCCGCGCCGATCGCCAGACCGCCCAGGAACCGGAACGCGATCAGCATCGGCCAGCTCTGCGCCAGACCGGTGCCGAGCGACGACACGACATAGGCGACGGCGACCGACAGCATGATCGCCTTGCGACCATAGCGGTCGGCGGGCGCCCCGGTGACCAGCGACCCGAGGACCGTCCCGATCAGCGCGGAGGCAACGGTGAAGCCCAGCGACGCATCGGTCAGCGCGAAACGTTCCTGCAGCGCCTGCGTCGCGCCGGAAATAACGGCGGTATCGAACCCGAACAACAGCCCGCCCAATGCCGCGCCGGCCGCGCTCAGCACGATCGCGGTCGTCGCCCGTGCATCGTCCACATCCTGCCGGCCACCCGGCGTCGCGACGCTATGCATCGGCGGTCTCCTTGTTCACATGAAAGGGTTCAGCAGTGCGCCAGTGCATCGGCCATTGCCGGGTCGCGGTGCGATAGGCGAGTGCCAGCGCCCCAGTCAGCCCAGCCGATGCGCCCGCAGTCGGCGCGGCGATATAGTCGCTCATGTCGATCGTCCGCATGCTGGCGTCATAGCCGGCGAGCTTCGCGACCAGCGCAGCGCGCACGCGCGGGTACATTTGCGGCTGCATCACGCCGCCGCCGACGATGATCCGGTCGGGCCGAATGACATAGGTCAGCGTGGCGCACAGCGCGGCGATATAGTCCGCCTCGATATCCCACGCCCGATGATCAGCGGGAAGCTGTTCGGCCGGAACGCCCCACCGCGCCCGCATCGCCGGCCCGCATGCCAGCCCTTCCAGACAGTCGCCGTGGAACGGGCAGATGCCGGCGAACGCCGCATCACCGGCGGCGCGCGGCACCGCGATATGCCCCGCCTCAGGATGGTTCGCCCCACCATGCGGCGCACCGCCGATCAGCAGGCCGACGCCGATGCCGGTGCCGATGGTGACATAGCAGAAGCTGTCCAGCCCCTGCCCGCTGCCGAACAGCCGCTCCCCCACCGCCGCGCAATTAACGTCGGTGTCGAGCGTCATCGGTGCATCGACGCCCTCGCGGAGCGTGCCCAGCAGGTCGACATTCTCCCAACCCGGCTTAGGCGTCGAGGTGATGTAGCCGTAATCCCCGGCCAGCGGGTTGAGCGACAACGGTCCGAAGCTGCCGACTGAAAATGCCGATAGTGCGCCATGGTCGCGCCGCGCATCGCGGAAGAAGGCGGTGGCCGCGCCCAGCGTTTCGGCCGGGGTGGTCGTGGCAATTCGAGTTTCGGTCAGGATGGTCCCATCACGGTCAGCGACGGCGCATAGGAACTTCGTGCCCCCCGCCTCAATCCCACCGAGCAGCAGTGGTTCGTTCACCACCGGTACCCTGCCCGGCCTTTACGACGCGAACCCACCCTCATCATCACTCTCCCCTCGCCGCCGCTTTTCACGGTCCGTACGACTAAATCTACAAAGGTGATTTAGTAGGTCAAGGGGAGAAATCAGCGCGTTATCAGTGCCTTGGGTGACAATCGTTTGCTGTTACCGCTAACCAGCTTTGGCGCTTCGTCATAAAAAGCGGCATATCTACTATTGCGATCGCTTTGGGCGGGGTCAGGCGCGCTTGAACAAACTACTGAGATCAGGCGAATATTGCGCGTGCAGCGGCAGCAACCCGGCCCCGATCGCTGCCGCCCGTTGCCCCAGCGTTCCGACCCGTATGTCAGGCGCAAAAAAATCTGGTGGGGCATCGGCGGCAAGCTGCCGCTCGACCGCTGCGGCGATGCCGGCCAGCTCGTGCGCGTCGAGCGATCCGTCGAGAATTACAGCCTCCAGATCGAGCAGGCTGTTGGCCCCTGCAATCGCAAAGGTCAGCGCCTCGGTACAGCGGTGACGCCAACCCTCCAGCGCGGCGGGCGTCGTCGCCCGGTCGCGGTCGTAAAGCGACGCATGATGGATAAGCGAATCGCGTCGGCCGTCAACCATGACCGGCATCGACGCCAGCGCCCCAGCATTGCCATGCCGCCCCTGCACAACCTGCCCGGCCACCACCAGCCCGCCGCCGACAAAGGTGCCGAGGTTGATGAACAGATAGCTTTGCAGGTCGCCCCCCGCCCCGCACAACAAATGCGCCAGCGTCGCGGCATTGCCATCATTGTCGAAAAAGGTCGGACAGTTCAGCCCGGCACGCAGCCGTTCGGCCACATCCTCCCGCCGCCATTCCGCCGCCTGACGTTCGGAAATGCCTATCTCGTCGCGCCATTCGCCCAGAAACCATGGCATGGCAATGCCAATGCCCAGAAACGTACCGGGCTCGCGCAGCGATGCCGGCAGTTGTTCGTGCAGAAACCGGCCGATCCGCTCCACCGCCAAATCGATGGTCGGAAACGGGCTCGCATCGCATTGCAGCGCCTGCTGCTGACCATCGAAATCGAGCAAGACCAGCGTCATCGCATTGCGCCCGATCTCGACACCAACCGTGTAACCACGCGCGCCGTTGATGCGATAAACCGTGGCCGGCTGCCCCATGCCGCCGGTGCGCTTTTCGGCTTGGAACAGCAATCCGTCGCTATCGAGTTCGTCGATAATTCGTACGACCGCTTGCGGCGACAACCCGGTTACGCGCGCAATTTCGGCCTTCGAAGCACCGTCCAGTCGCCGGATCGCCGACAGGATCAGCCGTTCGTTATACCGCCTCATCCCGCTAGCGTTCGTGCCCTTTCGCGCCATATGCATATGGGCATCCGCTCCATTTCGACCGTTCATCTGAGCATGCCATACACAGGATTCCTCGGAGAATACCGCGCTTTGTAGCAATTTATCTCGCGAGCGACGGTTCAGCCCCGGTAGGGAAAAAGGCGTGATCCTGGCAAAGATTGGCGTCCTGACAGGCCGGAGCCGAACAGTACCGCTGGTGTTCCCGAGGTCCGGTCACGCGAGATTGAGCCGCGGCAGTCGGACTCAGACACGAATTCCCGAAGCGATCGCTAGGGCGGACGGTCCCGCTCGCTTCACGGCGCATTCGACCGTGCTACCGCGAGTACGGCGGACGCGAATTCCCGCTACTCGTAGCGCACAATGGTCAGCGTGCCGGGCCAGGACAAAGTCCGTGCGTTCGATGGTCAGCATCAAGATGGACACTGCCCGCTCGCGTTGCGACCCCGAATTACACGCTTTTCCCCCCGCCTCGCCCGCGCGCTTTTCGTGGCGCTTTCGACGCATGCCGCGTTCCTAGCGAAACTGGCGGGAAAGCTGGGCGGAATGCCGCCATTTTCGGTCGCACCCGCGACGCAGATCGACGCAGCTGGACGGGGTGCCGGCGGTGGGTCGGAGAACGTGTCCGATAGCGCCAAACCCGAGGTGCCATCGCCAGCGGAAATGGGTCAGCAAGCGCCCGAAAACGTCCATATCGTGCGCGTTTTGCGAGGTGGTTTAGTAGGCAGGGGGGAGGCGGGAAACTTCTTATCTGTCGAACAGTCGTGCAATTTCAATGACTTGGAACGTTACAAAGACGCTTATCCCATCGTTACTGATAATAGACTTAGTTTCGAATATTTCGCTTTGAGAATATCGTTTCTTTACAGTGGGATAAGTGTTTTTGCCGGGGGCATGTAGGAAGCGGTAACGCCGAGCGTGTTACATCAGAAATGGCGGATTTCCGCCGTTTTCTGGGGAGTAAAACCGGGGGATAAAGGAGATAAGACTTTTCCCGACCCCCCTCCCAAGCCGTGTTGTCGACGGGAGGTCGTCCTCGGCCAGCGGCGGTAGCGCACAGCAGGAGGGCCGGAGCGCGCATTCGCGTCCCGGCCCTTGCCTGTACTCCGTTCGCCCTTCGGGGCAAAGCTCAGTCGGTGTCGGTGAACACCCAACAGTGGATGCCGCCCCCGGTCAGGCGGCTGTTGACGGTCTTAGCGGCGATGTAGCGCGGGTCGCTTGCCCGCAGCGCCCGGCCCAGCTGGGAGTCGAGCTTAAGCGTGATGCCTGCTCGCTTGAACTCTTCTGCGAGCGCGGTGCGGTTGATGGCCAGCAGGCCGCTGGTCCGGCTGTGGTTGAAGACGACGCCGCGTCGCTTCAGCTCGGCGATTCCTGCCCAGAAAGGTGCAACCGCGTCAGAGGGATGCGGGGCATCAAAGCCCAGATCGTTCATCGCTGGCGCCGCCATGCCGATGTCGCGACACAGGTCGCCGATCATCGCATGAATGACGCGACGTTCGGTGCGGTTGCGGGTGTGCTGCAGCTTGGCGGTCAGCCGCAGCACCTGGTTCTGGATCGCGATGCGCGACTGAATCGGCATCGCGGCCGGTAGCTTGGGAGAGCCGTGGAAGTGATCGAACAACACCCGGAATGCACGGCGCTGATACGAGACGATGAGTTCGCGCTTGAGAGGATCGCGAACCCGATCAGGATGAAGCGTCACAAGCCACCCGTGAAACTGTTCGAGTTGGAGTGTGACCGCCTCTTGTTCACCGCCTGCAGAAGGTATGTGCGTTACAAACATACCCTGCCGGATGGCGGGGTGCCGGTTGATACGTTGATACTGCCCATTCCAATCGAGGCCGAGGGCTGCAACGATCGGTTTCATAACAACGAAAATGTCGGCGTCGCGCTGGACTGTCGCGATCTGCTGCGTGTCGAACGGCACGAGCTCTACTCGGGTTGCCATGGCCTATCTCCTATGAGCTAGCCTCAACCGCGACGGCCGTGGGAAAAGGTCATGTTGTCGAGCATGGTACCCAGTCGATCGCTGAGGACCAGCATCAGCGCCGACAAGTTGTGGCAGGTGATTTCAGGCGTCTCTGTCGCTCGTTCAAGCCGGCCATCGAACGCCAGTTCTGCAACACCTGCGAGCGCGTCGCGTACCAGCGTCAGGTTCATGAACTCGTTCTCGGTAATGGCGTAATGCCCTTCCTCGACAACGGAACGCCGGGTATTCTGTGAAGTAGCCTGGGCCATGGGTGATTTCCTTGGTTCGGGTCAGGCCCAGCGCAGGGTGGCAGCCTTGCGCTGGGCTGCATTTGTGATAATCACAAAATATGTCGAATGCAATATCTGATAATCAAAAAAGGCGCGTAGGGCGACCGGCGACAGGAAGCGATCCCATGGTCGGGGTTCGACTTCCTCCAGCGATTACAGCTCGGTTAGACGCTTGGGCTGATGATCGGCATGAAAGCCGAGCCGCTGCGATCCGGTTGATGATTGTCGAACGTCTAGATGCAGACGGATACTAAAAGGCCACGAGGCCGGCCCCGTGTCGGTGCGGAACAGGTGTCCGTCCGCGTCCCACAGGACGAACTAGCTGTGCTCGATCAGTGGATCGTGGAACAGCCCGACCGGCCGTCTCGACCGGAAGCATTGCGTCGGCTTGCCAAGTTGGCGATCGCGCCCCGGGAATAAGCACCAGCTGGCAGCAATTCCGGACGGCAGTCCGGGCGGTTGCCCGTTGAAAGCCCCGGCAATCATCCGAACAATCGACAAGCAACCGAACGCCCTGCCACGACGATAAAAAGGGGTCAGGAAGCACACATCACGCTGCCTCCAGCAGGGATAAGTGACTGTTTTTTCACAGTTACGACCGGTTGCTAACGCGGCAGGCAGCTGCGTACGTTCGCTAGGGTCAGGACTCGTTGATTACAGCCAGAAGATGATGGTGGCAGCCAGGGCGATGGCGG